>NZ_CP023449.1:970000-1282059 GCF_002355275.1 Rhizorhabdus dicambivorans
GGTAGAGTATACCAAGGCGCTTGAGAGAAGTGTGCTGAAGGAACTCGGCAAATTGCCTCCGTACCTTCGGAAGAAGGAGGCCCCACATATGGGCAACCATTTGTGGGGGGCACAGGCCAGGGGGTAGCGACTGTTTAGCAAAAACACAGGGCTCTGCTAAGTCGGCTTCAAGACGACGTATAGGGTCTGACGCCTGCCCGGTGCCTGAAGGTTAAGTGGAGGGGTGCAAGCTCCGAAATGAAGCCCAGGTAAACGGCGGCCGTAACTATAACGGTCCTAAGGTAGCGAAATTCCTTGTCGGGTAAGTTCCGACCTGCACGAATGGCGTAACGACTTCCCCACTGTCTCCAGCACATGCTCAGCGAAATTGAATTCTCCGTGAAGATGCGGAGTACCCGCGGTTAGACGGAAAGACCCCGTGCACCTTTACTGCAGCTTCAGAGTGGCATTAGGAAAGAATTGTGTAGCATAGGTGGGAGGCTTTGAAGCCAGGGCGCCAGCCCAGGTGGAGCCATAGGTGAAATACCACCCTGTTGTTTTCTGATGTCTAACCTCGAACCATGAAACTGGTTCAGGGACCCTCTGTGGCGGGTAGTTTGACTGGGGCGGTCGCCTCCCAAAGAGTAACGGAGGCGCGCGAAGGTTGGCTCAGGCCGGTTGGAAACCGGCTGTTAGAGTGCAATGGCATAAGCCAGCCTGACTGCGAGACTGACAAGTCGAGCAGAGACGAAAGTCGGTCATAGTGATCCGGTGGTCCCTCGTGGAAGGGCCATCGCTCAACGGATAAAAGGTACGCCGGGGATAACAGGCTGATAACCCCCAAGAGCTCATATCGACGGGGTTGTTTGGCACCTCGATGTCGGCTCATCACATCCTGGGGCTGGAGCAGGTCCCAAGGGTTTGGCTGTTCGCCAATTAAAGTGGTACGTGAGCTGGGTTCAGAACGTCGCGAGACAGTTTGGTCCCTATCTGCCGTGGGCGTCGATATTTGAGAGGAGTTGACCCTAGTACGAGAGGACCGGGTTGAACGTACCTCTGGTGGACCTGTCGTGGCGCCAGCCGCGCAGCAGGGTAGCTATGTACGGACGGGATAACCGCTGAAAGCATCTAAGCGGGAAGCCTCCCTCAAGATAAGATATCTTAGAGCGGTCGAAGACCACGACCTCGATAGATCGGATGTGGAAGTGCGGTAACGCATGGAGCTAACCGATACTAATTGCTCTAGTCGCGCTTGAGAACCCCACCATCAACAACAATCCTGATTGATGGCGGAATATCTCAGCATCATACATATCGCACGGTTTCTAGAACCTCGACAGCATGCGCCCGCTCTATAGCTTGGTGGCCATAGCGTCTGTGACCCACCCGATCCCATCCCGAACTCGGCCGTGAAACCAGACCGCGCCGATGGTACTAGCGCTTAAGCGGTGGAAGAGTAGGTCGTCGCCAGGCTTTATAGCAGGCGCAGCGCTCGTCGATACACACCCATTCACATCTCACCCTGGCGCGGGGTGGAGCAGCCCGGTAGCTCGTCAGGCTCATAACCTGAAGGTCACAGGTTCAAATCCTGTCCCCGCAACCAATCCCATACCCCCCACACACCCCGCCCGGATATAACCGCGGCGGGCTTCCTTCGTGCCCTCCACAATTGCGTCGCAGCCTGCGGCAACCGCAACGGTCCAGACGCCGCACGGCCGGGCTTGATCATCTTCCATGAAGGCCAAGAGCCAAGGGGCGTGCGGTGCATGTCGAGGCCTGTCCCGCCCTGCCGCGGCGGGGGCTCGCCATGGCCGGTTGGGGTGGCCATGCCGACGCATTGCGCGCCCGCATGGCCCATTGCCGTCAGACGGCTTCCCAGATGGCGGCGATACCCTGGCCGCCACCGATGCACATGGTCGTCAGGCCATATCGACCGCCGGTGCGCTGCAGTTCATGGACGAGCTTCGTCGTGATGATCGCGCCCGTCGCGCCGACCGGATGCCCGATCGAAATGCCGCTTCCGTTCGGATTGACCTTGGCCGGATCGAAGCCGAGTTCCCGAGCGACGGCGCAGGCCTGGGCGGCGAACGCCTCATTGGACTCGATGACGTCGATATCGCCGATGTCGAGCCCCGCCCTGGCCAGCGCATTGCGCGTCGCCGGCACGGGCCCGATGCCCATATAGGCAGGATCGACCCCGGCATGTCCGTAGGCAACCAGCCGGGCGACCGGCTTCAGGCCGTGTGCGGTGGCGGCCCGCCCACTGGCGAGGACGACGGCGGCCGCCCCGTCGTTGATGCCGGAGGCGTTGCCGGCGGTGACCGTGCCGTTCTCCTTCCGGAAAACGGGCTTCAGCTTCCCGAAATCGTCGGCCTTGGCGTCGCGGCGCACATATTCGTCGGTATCGAAGAGGCTCACCTTGCCCCGGATATTGAGTTCGATCGGTACGATCTGCGAACGGAAATAGCCCTGCTCGATGGCGTGCGCGGCGCGCTGCTGGCTTTCGAGCGCCAGGGCATCCTGGTCTTCCCGCGAGACGCCGTAGCGTGCCGCCACATTCTCGGCGGTGACGCCCATATGGATGCCCTCGAACGGATCTGAGAGCGCGCCCAGCAGGCCGTCCAGGAACGCGCCGTCGCCCATGCGCTGGCCCCAGCGCAGCGCGGGCGCGAAATAGGGCGCGCGGCTCATGATCTCGACGCCGCCGGCCAGCGCCACGCCATGATCGCCAAGCATGATCGACTGGGCCGCGCTGATGATCGCCTGCAGGCCGGATCCGCATAGCCGGTTGACGCTCAGCGCCGGCGCCTCCTTCGGGATGCCCGCGCCCATGGCGGCGATGCGCGCCACATAGGCGTCGCGCGGTTCGGTCGCTATCACGCTGCCGAACACGACATTCTCGACAAGACCGGCCTCGATCCCGGCGCGCTCGATGGCCGCGCGCGCGACGATCGCGCCGAGTTCTCCAGGCCGGTGATCCTTGAGCGAGCCGCCGAAGGCGCCCACCGGGGCGCGGGCTGAGGAAAGCAGGAACACGTCAGACATTATCGACCTCCCGATGGGCGGGCCTACGACTTCGCAGGGCCGGCAGCTCGATATTTGTACCAAACACTTGTTACAAACTCAATGTGTCTCGACCTTTCGCCCTGCCCATCGCATCGCATCGGCTCGATCTGCGTCGAGAAGCCCTCGCTTGACGGATCAGGGTGTGGCCGGATTGATCCGGTCGTCCAGTTCGGCCTCCAGCGCGGCGATGATCCGCTGCACCTTGGGCAGCAGATAGCGGCGCTGCGGATAGACCGCCCAGATCGGCTCGGGCGCATCGGCATGGTCCTCCAGCACCGCGACGAGCCGGCCCTGGTGAATATGATCGCGGACGTAGAAGGCGGGCAACTGGCATATCCCCATGCCGGCCAGGGCGGCTTCGACCACCGCGGCGCCGCTGTTGCAGCGGAGCCGTCCGGCAGGAACCAGATTGCGGCGCTGGCCGCCTTCCATGAAATGCCAGGTGCTGTTGATCCCGATCAGGCATTCATGGCGTTCGAGATCCGCGGGGCAAGCGGGGCGGCCGTTGCGATCGATATAATCGGGCGCGGCACAGCTTATCACCGAGCGGGCCGCGATCTGGCGGGCGGCGAGGCGCTGGTCCAGGGGGTGGCCTGTGCGGATCGCCACGTCGAAATCCTCGCCGACCAGATCGATCACCCGGTTGGTCAGTTCCAGCGTGACCGATATCTTGGGATGTTCCATCAGGAAGCGGCCGATGATCGGCGCGACGAAGCGCTCTCCCAGCGTGGTCGAGCAGGTCAGCCGCAGCCCGCCCTGCATCTCTCCCTGGCCGCGCACCATCAGCAACGCCTCGTCGCGCTCCTCGATGATGCGGCGGCTCTGGTCGACCAGGGTGCGTCCCATCTCAGTCGGGCGGACGGTCCGCGTCGTGCGGGTGAACAGCTCCACCTTGAGGCGATGTTCGAGCCGCTGGACGATACGGCTGACATGCGACGGCGAGACATTCAGCCGCCGCGCCGCTCCGACGAAGCTGCCGGTTTCGGCGATCGCGACGATCTCCTCCAGACCCTCCCAACTCGACATTGATTATTGCTCCGTGGAAAGAGTCTATTGCTAACTGCAATATTTATGTCCGCCACGCACTAATGGTAAAGCGTGCATCGGAGAAGAGGAGCATTTGATGAAGACTCGTGCCGCCGTAGCCTTCGAAGCGAAGAAGCCGCTGGAGATCGTCGAGGTCGACCTGGAGGGCCCGAAGGCGGGCGAGGTCCTGGTCGAGATCATGGCGACTGGCATCTGCCACACCGATGCCTATACGCTGGACGGCTTCGACAGCGAAGGCATCTTCCCCTCGATCCTCGGCCATGAGGGCGCGGGCATCGTGCGCGAGGTCGGCGCTGGCGTCACCTCGGTCAAGGCCGGCGACCATGTCATCCCGCTCTACACGCCCGAATGCCGCCAGTGCAAAAGCTGCCTCAGCGGCAAGACCAACCTGTGCACCGCGATCCGCGCGACCCAGGGCAACGGCCTGATGCCCGATGGCACCAGCCGCTTCAGCTACAAGGGTCAGCCGATCTTCCACTATATGGGCTGCTCGACCTTCTCGAACTTCACCGTGCTGCCCGAGATCGCGGTGGCGAAGATCCGTGAGGACGCGCCCTTCCAGACCAGCTGCTATATCGGCTGCGGCGTCACCACCGGCGTCGGCGCGGTGGTCAACACCGCCAAGGTGCAGGTCGGCGACAATGTCGTCGTGTTCGGCCTTGGCGGCATCGGCCTCAACGTAATCCAGGGCGCCAGGCTTGCGGGCGCCAACAAGATCATCGGCGTCGACATCAACCCCGACCGCGAGGAATGGGGCCGCAAGTTCGGCATGACCGACTTCCTCAACAGCAAGGGGATGAGCCGCGAGGATGTCGTCGCCAGGATCGTGACGATGACCGACGGCGGCGCGGACTATACGTTCGACGCGACCGGCAACACCGAGGTGATGCGCACCGCGCTTGAGGCCTGCCACCGTGGCTGGGGTACCAGCATCATCATCGGCGTGGCGGAAGCCGGCAAGGAGATCGCGACGCGGCCGTTCCAGCTCGTCACCGGCCGCAACTGGCGCGGCACCGCCTTCGGCGGCGCCAAGGGCCGCACCGACGTACCCAAGATCGTCGACATGTACATGACCGGCAAGATCGAGATCGATCCGATGATCACCCATGTCATGGGGCTGGAGGAGATCAACACGGCGTTCGACCTGATGCACCAGGGCAAGTCGATCCGTTCGGTCGTGGTTTACTGACAAACAAGTAAGGGAGACGGAATGTGGCGGTGATTTCAGGCGATGGCGTGTTCTCGCACACCTGCGTGGGCGCGAGCGATCTCGCGACCTCGACCAGCTTTTACGACGCGGCGCTGGCGCCGCTCGGCGTGAAGAATATGGGGCCGTTCGGCGAGACCGTGGTGCTTTACGGCAAGGATAAGCCGGCGTTCCTGGTGCTGAAGCCGGGCAATGGCGAGGCGCCCTCGGGCAATGGCGTGACGATCGGCTTCGCCGCCGCCACCCCGGCCGACGTCGACGCGTTCCACGCGGCCGGCCTGTCCGCCGGCGGCACCTGCGAGGGCGCCGCGGGCCCGCGCGGGCATTTGCCGGGGGCCTATGCCGCCTATCTGCGCGACCCAGCCGGCAACAAGGTCTGTGCCTATACGTTCGTCTGATCGGCACGATCGGCTGATATCCGGGGGCGTAGACTTCGGTTCGCGCCCCCGTCGTCCTGGTAGAACATCGTCGCCCCGGATCAGGTCCGGAATGACGTAAATATAAGGCTTGAGGGAAAATATGAGCCTCGAAACCGTCTCCAGCAACCTGTCCTTCGGCGGCGTCCAGGGCGTCTACAAGCACGCCTCCTCTGTGACCGGCACCGACATGACCTTCTCGGTCTATGTGCCGCCGCATGCGCCGGGGATGAAGCTGCCGGTGGTCTGGTATCTGTCGGGGCTCACCTGCACCCATGCCAATGTCACCGAGAAGGGCGAGTTCCGCCGCGCCTGCGCCGAACTCGGCCTGATCTTCGTCGCGCCCGACACGAGCCCGCGCGGCGAGGGCGTGGCGGACGATCCGGCGGCGGCCTATGATTTCGGGCTGGGCGCGGGCTTCTATGTCGATGCGACCACGGAGCCGTTCGCCCGTCACTATCGCATGTGGAGCTATGTGACCGAGGAACTGCCAGCGCTGGTCGCCGCCAACTTCCCCGCCGACATGGCGCGCCAGGCGATCATGGGCCATTCGATGGGCGGCCATGGCGCGCTGACCATTGCGCTGACCTTCCCCGATCGCTTCCGCTCGGTCTCCGCCTTCGCGCCGATCGTTGCGCCGGGGCAGGTGCCCTGGGGCCACAAGGCGCTGCCCGGCTATCTTGGCGACGACAAGGCGGCCTGGCGCCGCCACGATACCGTCGCGCTGATCGAGGATGGGGCGCGGGTGAAGGACATCCTCGTCGACCAGGGTGAGGCCGACGGCTTCCTGGCCGAGCAGCTCAAGCCCAGCCTGCTGGTCGCCGCCTGCACCGATGCCGGGATCGACCTGACGCTGCGGATGCAGCCGGGCTATGACCACAGCTATTATTTCATCTCGACCTTCATGGAGGATCACCTCCGCTGGCACGCCGAGCGGCTGGGTTGATTCCGATGGGGCGGGAGGCGGCGGGCTTCGTTTAACCCGCCGGGGTACGTTCCGCCGAGGAGACCGCGTCGGCCGCGCGAAGCGCCGCGATGATCTTCATCAGATGCTGCACGTCATGCACCTCGATCGTCACATCGTAGGTGTGGAAGGCGGTGTCGCGGTGCGACAGGCTGAGGTTCACGATGTTGGCGTGATGCGCCCCCAATATGCCAGACATCACCCCCAGCGCGCCGGGCTCGTTCTTCACGATCACGGTCAGCCGCGCGGTGCCGCCGTCCGATCCGTCGCCCCAGGCCAGGTCGACCCAGTCGGCCTCCTGCATCTCGGCGAGACGGCGGCAGTCGATGGTGTGGACCTCGACGGGCTCGTCGGGCCGGCGCACGCCGATGATGCGGTCGCCCGGCACCGGGTTGCAGCAATCGGCGAGCTGGAAGGCCACCCCGGGGGTGAGCCCCTTCATCGAGATCGCCTCGCGCTGGCCGCTCTCACGCCGCTTGACGCCGGCCTTCTCGGCGCTGCCCGGCATCAGCGCGTCCATCACCGTCGCGTCGTCCAGCAGCTTGCGCGCCACCGACTCCATCAACGCTTCCTCGTCAGGCAGCTTGAGGCGCTTGAGCGCTTCCTTGAGCGCATCGGGGCCGAGCGCGGCGGGCAGCCGCTTGACGATCCCGTCATAGAATTTGCGGCCCAGCTCAATCGTCTCCTCGCGCTCCTTCTGGCGAACGAAGCGGCGGATGGCGGCGCGCGCCTTGCCGGTGAGCGCGAAGCTCAGCCATTCCACCTGGGGCTCCTGCGCCTTGGAACGCAGGATCTGCACCTGATCGCCATTCTCGATCGGAGTCCGGAGCGGCACTACCCGCCCGTTGACCTTTGCGCCGACCGTGGAATCGCCGACATCGGTATGGACCGCATAGGCGAAGTCGATCGCGGTCGATCCCTTGGGAAGCTGGATCAGCTCGCCGGTCGGGCTGAAGGCGAAGATGCGATCCTGGTACATCGCCATCTTGGTGTGTTCGAGCAGTTCCTCGGGATTGTCGGCATGTTCTAGGATGTCGACGAGGTCGCGGATCCAGCTATGGCTGCCATTGGGATCGGTTGGCTTGCCCTGCTTGTAGGCCCAGTGCGCGGCCAAGCCGTACTCGGCCTCGGCGTGCATTTCCTCGGTGCGGATCTGCACCTCGATGCGCATCTTCTCCGAATGGATGATCGACGTGTGGATCGACCGGTAGCCGTTGCGCTTGGGGGTGGAGATATAATCCTTGAAGCGGCCCGGCACCATCGGCCAGCGGCGGTGCAGCACCCCCAGCGCCTTGTAGCATTCGTCGATGTCCTTCACGATCACGCGAAAGGCCATCACGTCGGACAATTGCTCGAAGCTGATGTGGCGTTCTGCCATCTTGCGCCAGATCGAATAGGGGTGCTTCTCGCGCCCCTGGATTTCGGCGGTGATATCGGCGCGGCCGAGTTGCAGGCGCAGGCCGGAACTGATCCGCGAGATCAGGTCGCCGCCGCCGTCGTTGAGCTGCTTGAGCCGCTTGGTGATCGACGCATAGGCATCGGGCTCAAGCTGCTGGAAGGCGAGCGTCTGCATCTCGCGCATGAACTCGTACATGCCGATCCGCTCGGCGAGCGGCGCGTAGATGTCCATCGTCTCTCGGGCGATGCGGTGGCGCTTCGCTTCCGACGGGATGTGGTGGAGCGTGCGCATATTGTGCAGCCGGTCGGCCAGCTTGACCAGCAGCACGCGGATATCGCTCGACATGGCGAGCAGGAATTTGCGCAGATTCTCGGCGGCGCGCTCATTCTCGGTCTGCGCCTCGATCTTCGACAGCTTGGTGACGCCGTCGACCAGCCGCGCGACCGACGGCCCGAAGGTCTTCTCGATCTGCTCGGGGGTGGCGACCGTGTCCTCGATCGTGTCGTGGAGGATCGCGGTGGCGATCGTCTCATCGTCGAGCTGGAGGTCGGTCAGGATGCCGGCCACCTCGATCGGATGGCTGAAATAAGGGTCTCCGCTCGCCCGCTTCTGGCTGCCATGCGCCTGCATCGAAAAGACATAGGCGCGGTTGAGGAGCGCCTCGTCGGCGTCAGGATCGTAGGTCAGTACCCGATCGACAAGTTCATATTGTCTTAGCACCCCTCTATGATGGGGTGCGCCCCCCGGCCGATGCAACAGGCAAATGGCGGATTTTGTGGCGAAAGTGCCACAGGGTGATGCCGAAGCTCCTCTCTCTCCAAGCGGTACGGCGTCAAAGGAAAAGGGCACCGCGCGGGGTCGCGCGTGCCCTTATCTCCCCTTGCCGACGCAAGGAACTCCATCCCCTCCCTGCAGGGAGGAGAGCAGATTATTCGTAATCGCCGCCGATATTCTGGTTGCGGGGCGGGGCGGCGGCCGTGAGGCGCAGCGCCTCGGCCGAAGCCGCCAGCGAGCCGATCTCGTCCGGCGCATCGTCATCGTCGACGCGGACGCGCTGCAGGGTCGAGACCACCGCCTCGTGCAGGTCGGCCGGAGTGATCGTCTCTTCGGCGATCTCGCGCAGCGCGACGACCGGGTTTTTATCGCGGTCGCGATCGAGGGTCAGTTCGGCGCCACCCGAAATCTGGCGGGCGCGCTGGGCAGCCAGCAACACCAGGTCGAACCGGTTGGGAATCTTGTCGACGCAATCTTCGACGGTAACGCGCGCCATCAAACGCTCCGATGCAATGCGGTATTTCGGAAAGAGGCGCGGCTAGCAGGCGCCCGTGAAAATGTAAAGAAAAATAGGCCGATCCGCCGGAATCAGGCGGCTTCTTCCACCTGTTTATGAGCCCAGAACAGGCCGCACGGGGGAATATTCCACCATTCGAGGTCGCGATCGATCGAATCGAACAGCGGCTCCAGCAGGCGCAGCACATAGGCCGAATATTGATAGACCAGGAAACTGCCGCCGGGGCGCAGCACCCGATGGGTCGCCTCGACGATCGCCGCACCTACCCCCGCCGGAAGCGTGGAGAAGGGCAGGCCCGACAGGACATAGTCGGCCTTTTCGAAGCCGTGCGCCGCGATGATCTCGTTGACATCGGCTGCCGAGCCATGTGCGGCGACGAAGCGGGTGTCGGCGAATTTGCCGCGCAGATAATCGATGAACACCGGGTTGGTGTCGATCGCCAGCAGGGTGGCGTCGGGCGGGAGCCGCTCAAGGATCGTCGCGCAGAAGGTGCCGACTCCGGGGCCATATTCGACGAACAGCCTGGTATTGGCCCAGTCGACTGGCGCCAGCATCGTCTCGATCGTCCGCTTCGAGGAAGGGATGACCGATCCGATCATCACCGGATGTCGCAGGAATTCGCGGAAGAAGAGGGTGAAAGGGCTGATCCTGGTGGCCTGTGCCGCCTGGCCAGGCAACTGATCCGCTAGTGATTCACCCATGATCGTTCCGTCGGCTTATCGTTGTCCGTTCCTTCCCGTCGCAAATGCCGCCGGCAAAGGCAAGCATCACCCGTTACGGACGCGACAGGACGGGCATTCCAACCGTCCAGACAGCCGGCCGGTTGCGCGCGGGACGAAAAAAAGGCCGGCTCCCAAGAGGAACCGGCCGAAAGTTTTAGGAGAGGATGCCTGAAAGGCCCGTTCTTTTTGCGCTGCGGCATCGATCTTCGCAAATGCGGAGATTGACAAGGTGGTTGCAATATATGCAATCTTGAAATCCCGATAATCTGCGGCTTATATGGGGTATGGCCAATATGGATTGGCGTTTGCGGCATTTTGCGATGCAACGTGATTCGCGCTTCGACAGGAGGCTCTCATGCGTAGATTGCCGCCGCTGACGGCGATCGAGGCGTTCGTCCAGGTTGCTCGCCTCGGTTCGGTCAAGGCCGCTGCCGAGGAACTGGCTTTGTCCTCGCCCGCGCTGAGCCGCCGCGTCCAGGCGCTCGAGCGCTTCATGGGCCGCAACCTGTTCGAGCGGCGTCACCAGGCGATGATGCTGTCGGCGGAGGGGGAGAAGCTGCTGTCGCGGATCGCCCCCGCGCTCGACCAGCTCACCCTGGCGATCGACGCCACCTCGGGCGACAGCGAACTGGTCCGCCTGCGGCTGGCGGTCATGCCGCTGTTCGCTTCGCAGCGGTTGATGGCGCGCCTGCCCGAGCTGCGCCAGCAGCATCCCGAGCTGCACATCGACATCGACACGGGCAGCCACGCCCTGGCGCGGCTGGGCGAGGGGGTGGACGCGGCGATCCTGCTGGCGCGCGATATCGATTCGAGCCTCTATTCGCGGCGCATCGACCGCGACACGGCGGTGGCGATCGTCAATCGCTCGCTGCTGTCGGGCCGTTACCCGGTCAGCCGGGTCGAGGATATCGGCCGGCTCACCATCTTCCTCCACCGCGACATGCCTGAACTGTTCAACGTCTGGCGCGAAGGGCTGGGCCGTCCCGATCTGGAGCCGGCGGCGGTGGACCTGTTCGATTCGGGCCAGCTGATGCTGGACGCGGCCGCGCAGGGGCTGGGTGTGGCCTTCATGCTCAAGAGCCATCTTGAGGACTCGCACGACGAGCGCCTGACCCACCTGTTCGACGACAGCGTCGACAGCCCCTATGGCTATTGGTTCGCCTGCCGCCGGCCGGCGCTTTCGACCCGTGCCGTGCGAATCTTCCATGATTGGCTGTTCAGCACCATGTCGACGGTGTGACCCTTGAAGTTCCTCCCTGGCGGAGCCGGGGAGGGGGACCGCGCCGTCAGGCGTGGTGGAGGGGTGTTCCAACGATGGGGGACCGCGCAGGTGAAGAGGTCGAGACCCCTCCACCATCCGCTGCGCGGACGTGTTCGACGAGATCATGCCCCCGGCATGATCTTGCCTTGCTGGGAGCAAGGCAAAGTCGAGCACCCTCCCCGAGCTACGCTCAGGGAGGATCTTTTAAACCGCCGTCGCGTGGACGGTGGCGGCGGCCTTGATCACCGCGCCCACGCGGGCGGCGGCCTGGATCAGGTCGGCGCCGATACCATGCTGGCGCAGCACCTTCTCATGGCTGTCGATGCACAGGCCGCAACCGTTCATCGCCGAGACGGCGAGGCTGAACAGCTCGAAATCGACCTTCTCGATGCCGGGTGAACCGATCACGTTCATCCGCAGCTTCGCCGGCATCTGCCCATATTCCTTGTTCGAGGCGAGATGGACGAAGCGGTAATAGACATTGTTCATCGCCATCACCGCGGCCGAAGCGCGGGCGGCGTTGGCGGCCTCCGCGGTCAGCTTGCCCTCGGCCTCGGCCTCGGCGGCCTCGACGATGGGCTTGTAGCCGCTGCCATGCGCGCAGGCGAGCAGCAGGCCGTATTTGCGCTGGTCGTTGAGAAGCTGGTCTCCGAGCAGCGAACCGAGATTGAGCCGGATGTCCTTGGCATAATCGGGAAGGGCATCGGCGAATTGCTTGAGCGACATGTCATAAGCTCCGGTCAAGAAAAAGGCGCGGAGGTTGTTGTCCTCCGCGCCCTGTGGCCGCGCCTGTCCGGGGGGAAAGCCAGGCGCGGCAGGCCTGAAGACGATCAGGCGGCGGGCTTGAGGACCTCGTCGCCGGCCTTCCAGTTGCAGGGGCACAGCTCGTCGGTCTGCAGCGCGTCGAGGACGCGGATCGCCTCCTGCGGGTTGCGGCCCTGGTTGAGGCCGTTCACCGTGACGTGCTGGATGACGTTATGCGGATCGACGATGTAGGTGGCGCGATAGGCGACACCCGCATCCTTGTCGACGATGCCCAGCGCGTCGGCCAGCTTCTTCTGGTTGTCGGCGATCCAGGGGAAGTCGCAGGCGGCAAGCCGCTCATCCGACTTGCGCCACGCGAAGTGGACGAAATCGGTGTCGGTCGACGCACCGATCAGGACCGCGTCGCGATCCTCGAAATCCTTCTTCAGCTCGCCATAGCCGATGATCTCGGTCGGGCAGATGAAGGTGAAGTCCTTCGGCCAGAAGAACACCACCTTCCACTTGCCACCGGTATCGCCGGTGTCGATTGTCTCGCCGGCGGGGAGCGCCGAGACGCCCTGCTGGACGGGAAGCACGAAGGACGGGAATTTATCGCCAACCGTAAGGGCCACTTATATTCTCCATAGCGTAGGATGTTCTGGAGGCGACCTCTTGGCAGGCTGGACCTGAGCGTTCCAATTGATTATTTCGTCCCCAATGATCGAGGGAGGCGATGAATGGCGACCTATCTTCCGACCCTCAAGCAGCTTCAATATCTCGTTGCGCTCAAGGACCACGGGCATTTCGGACGGGCTGCCGAGGCGTGTTTCGTCACCCAGTCGACGCTTTCGGCCGGGTTGCGCGAACTGGAATCGCTGATCGGTATCACCCTGGTCGAACGAACCCGCCGCGTCGTCCGTTTCACGCCGTTGGGGCTGCGTATCGCCGAGAAGGCGCAGCGCGTGCTGCGTGAGGCGGAGGAACTGGGCGATCTGGCGCGTGCGGCCGGCAAGCCCCTGTCCGGCGACCTGCGCATGGGGGTGATCCCGACGATCGCGCCCTTCCTGCTGCCGCGCATCCTGCCGAAGCTGCGCGCGGCCTGGCCCGACCTGAAGCTCTATCTGCGCGAGGAGACGACCGGCGCCGCCTGCGATTCGCTGCATCGGGGGCATCTCGACTGCGTGCTGCTGGCGCTGCCCTATCATTGCGGCGACATCGAATCGGTCGATCTGTTCCTGGACCAGCTGTTCGTGGCCTATCCCGAGGGCGAGATGGACAATCCCCCGCGTGAGAAGATCGCCGCCGCCGACATCGACGAACGCCGCCTGCTGCTGCTCGAGGACGGGCATTGCCTGAAGGACCATATCCTCGCCGCCTGCAACCGGCCGGAGCTGCGCGCCGAGGCGGCGATGCTCGGAACCTCGCTGCACACGCTGGTCCAGATGGTCGACAACAGGCTGGGGGTGACCTTGCTGCCGGCGATGGCGCTGGATGCCGGCATTCTCGACAATACCAGGGTGGTGGTGAAGCCGCTCGCCGCCGACCATCCCTCGCGCCGCATCGCGCTTGCCTGGCGCCGGGGCAGCCCGCGCGAGAAGGAGTTCAAGCTTCTGGCGGACGCGCTGCGCGAGGCGGAGTGACGGCGCTACGCCATTCTGCCGGTTCGTAGCGCCACGGCCCAGTCCGGCCGTCCCCCCGCCTCCGCCCTGCGCGCGGCCTGTTCCCAGCCATAGTCGACGGCGATCAACTCGGCATTCCAGCGGCCGTCCGCGTCGCGCTCGGCGATCGCATAGCGGGCGTGGGGGCTGCCGCTCTCCATGACATGCGGCCAGGGGCGGTCATCCTCATAGGCGGGCAGGCCGACCGAGCCGGGATTGACGACGAGCCCGCCGCCCGCGCGGCGATGGAGGCGCGGTATATGGGTGTGGCCGCACAGGATCAGCGCCGCGTTCTCGCCGCCGCTTTTCGCCTCGATCTCGTCGGCGGTCGCGGCGCGCGCGCCCTCCGGACCGATATGGTCGAGATAATAGGCAAGGTCGTTGCCCGGCGTGCCGTGGCAGAGCAGGATATCGGGCGCGATGCGCAGGGTGGGGGGCAGGCCGGCCAGCCAGGCGCGGTGCGCGGGTGTGAGGCGAGGCGCCGCATAGGCGTCGGATGCGCCCATGTCGGCGATGTCGAGGGTCAGCAGCTGGCGCTCCTGATTGCCCGCGATCGTCGGAAGATCGAGCGGGATCAGCCGGTCGGCCGTCTCGGCCGGCTGCAGCGGCCCCGACAGGATGTCGCCGAGATTGACGGTGAGATCGGCACCGCGCCGCCCGATATCGGCCAGCACCGCATCGAGCGCGGCGAGATTGCCATGGATGTCGGAGATCGCCGCGATCCGCATCGCCGCTGTCTATCAGTGGTGGGCGGCTCGGCGAAGCGCGGATTCAGGTTAGTTCGGTGGCGCCGTCATTCACATTTCATCGGGCGGCGCCAAGAGCAGGCTGCGTAGGTTGCTTGGCGTATCAGCTGGTCGGCAGTTCGACCATCCGGCCCGAATAGATCACCGGGCCGGTCGGCAGGCCGGTCGGCGATCCGCCCTCGGGCTCGACCGAGACGGCGATGGTGTTGTCCTGCGCCATGTCGATCGCCAGCTTTTCCAGCGCCGTGGCGCCGCCGTCGCGCATCAGCCCGATCGACCGGGGCGGGGCCTTGCCGGCGATCACCCACAGCTCAAGGCTGTGGCCGGGGCGGGGCGAGACGTTGACCGGCATGACCCGCATCCTGCCCGAAGCCTTGTCATAAGTGACCAGCAGCGCGGGCGATCCGCCCGTCTCGCTGAGCGCGGCAACCGACTGGAACAGCGGCGAGGGAGCCTGTTGGGCGACCTGCGGGGCCGATTGCGGCGCCGCTGGCCGGGGACGCAGCGCGATTCCCGTGCTGACCAGCGCGAGCAGCGCGGCGGCGGCGGTGGCCGCCTGCCAGCGGCGCAGCACGCCATTGTCATTGGCCGGGCGGCCGGCGGTCTCGATCCGGTTCCACAGATCGGGCGCTGGCGTCGCCTCGGGAACCGCGAGCAGCAGCGGTGCCAGCCGGTCCTGCCACGCGGCCACCGCAGCGACCGCCTCCGGATCGGTCAGCAGGCGGCGCTGGAAGGCCCGGTGCTCGCCGGCGTCGAGCGTCCCCAGCACATATTCGCCGGCGGTCAGATCGATATCGTCAGCCATCGAGGCAGCCCTTCAGCCGGGCGAGGCCGCGATGCAGCCAGCTCTTGATCGTGCCGGTCGGATGGCCGAGCCGCGCGGCCAGCTCCTCGCGGCTCTCCCCGTTCAGATAGGCGGCCAGGATCAGCGAACGCTGCTCGGGATCGAGCCGGTCGAGGCAGGCGCGCAGCGCCGCCATCTGCTCGGCCGAGGCGCCGGCCGCCGGATCGCCCATCATGTCGAAATCGAAATCGTCGTCGCGGGTCCGGCCGCCGGGACGTTCGCGGCGGCGCTGGTCGATCGCGACGTTGCGGGCGATTGTCGCGGCCCAGCTGATCGGGCTGCCGCGCCGGGCATCGAAGCCCGCGGCATTGCGCCAGATCTTGGCATAGGCATCCTGCATCGCATCTTCCGCTAACGATCTCTCTGGCAAGATACGCAGGATGACGCCGAAAAGTTTTGCCGAGGTGCGTTGATAGAAGCGGGCGAAGGCCGCGCGATCGCCTTCCGCTACGGCCATCAGCAGTTCGGGAAGCTCTTCCGCACTCATCCTCTCGCTCCCCATCGCGCCGCGGCCTCGTCATCGTCCGCGCGGGCCTCGACCCAGCGGCTGCTGCCGTCGTTGAAATATTCCTTCTTCCAGAAGGGCGCACCGGTTTTCAACCAGTCGATGAGGAAGTGGGTCGCCTCAAGCGCGGCCGCGCGGTGGGGCGAAGCCGCCGCCGCGAGCACGATGCGCTCGCCCGGCAGCAGCTTGCCGTGGCGGTGGATCGCGGTGACGCCCAGCAGCGGCCAGCGCCCTGCCGCCTCCTCGGCGATCCGCGTCATCATCGCCTCGGTCAGCCCGGGATGATGCTCCAGCTCCAGCGCGGCGAGGCCGTCGCCACCCCGGACGATGCCGGTGAAGCTGGCGACCGCACCCCCGCCCCGTGCCTCGAGCCGTGCCAGTTCGGCGCCGACATCGATGTCGCCGGCCTGGACCAGGATGCGGATGTCGCCGCTCATCCCCCGGTCACCGGCGGAAACAGCGCGATCTCGCGCGCGCCCGCGATCGGGGTCTCGGGATCGGCGAAGGCATCGCCGATCGCGGCGCGAACCCTGGCCCGGTCCTCGAACGCCTCGGCATAGCCGCCGCCGCGCGCCGCCAGCCACTCGATCAGCCCGGCGACCGTCGTCACCTCCGGCGGGGGCGACACCGTCTCGGCGCTGCGGCCGATCGCCTCACGGACCCGGGCGAAATAGAGGAGCTCGATCGCCACGCCCGACCCTCAGTCCATGTGCCTGATGCCGACGCGCAGATAGTCCCAGCCGGTGATCAGAGTGAGGACCGCGGCCGCCCACAGGCTGAACAGGCCGACATATTCGATGAAGCTCCATTCGGGCAGCGCGCGGCCGAGGATGATCGCGCCCAGCGAGATGAGCTGGAAGGTCGTCTTCCACTTGGCGAGCTGGCTGACCGGCACCGAAACCTGTGCGCCGGCCAGGAATTCGCGCAGGCCCGAAACTGCGATCTCGCGCAACAGGATGATCAGGGCCGCGATCGTCGAATAGCCGGATATGTCACGGGTCAGCACCAGCATCAGGATTACGGCGGCGACCATGATCTTGTCGGCGATCGGATCGAGGAAGACGCCCAGCTTGGATACCGTGCCCTGCGCGCGGGCCAGATAGCCATCGAAATAGTCGGTGATCGCCATCAGCGCGTAGAGGCCCCAGGCAAGCGCATATTCGAGCCGGCTGGGTTCGGGCCACAGCAGGAAGACCAGGATCGGCACCGCCAGGATGCGGGACAGCGTCAATATGTTCGGCAGGGTCAGCATTCCCGCCTGCTCTAGAGCCTGATCGCCCGAGGTGGAAGCGCTTTGCGCTCGCGGCGATGGGGTAAAAGGGGCGTCACGTTCACCTCCTGCCGGTCGCAGCGGGGGCGTATCGGGCGTCATATCCGCGACACAGCCCGACGTTATCGGCTTGGACCTTGGCTGTCCGATGGGCTATGGGGGCGCCCGAGAGATGCCTGGTAACATACGATAAGGCGCAGAATTCCCGCATGACTCCATCCTTCCGGCTTCTTGCCAAGCGCCGGTTCCTGCCGTTGTTCGTCACCCAGTTCCTGGGCGCCTTCAACGACAATCTGTTCCGCACCGCGATGATCATGCTGGTCATCTATCGCATCTACAATGATCCGGCGCAGGAGGCGGCTTTCTCGGCGGTGGCCGGCGGTCTGTTCATCCTGCCCTTCTTCCTGCTCTCGGCGCTGTCGGGCCAGCTGGCCGACTGCCACGACAAGGCGCAGATTATCCGCATCGTGAAGACCGCGGAGATCGGCATCATGGTCTTCGGGGCGGCGGGGCTGCTTCTCCACAACGTGCCGCTGATGCTGGTCGCGCTGCTGTCGATGGGCGTCCATTCGACCTTCTTCGGCCCGATCAAATATGCGATCCTGCCCCAGCATCTGGAGGAGGATCAGGTGCTGCCCGGCACCGGCCTTGTCGAAGCGGGCACCTATATCGCCATATTGATGGGAACGATCGCGGGCGGCATCATCAGCGCGGAGCATGCCGCCATCGGCGTGCTGCTGGTCGCCGCGCTGGGCTGGCTGGCCGGCCGTCAGGTGCCCCCGGCCCCGCCGATGGTCGATGATGCGGGTGTCGATTTCCACGTGGTGCGCTCATCGATCAAGCTTGTGTCGGACACGATGCACGTCCGCCGGCTGTTCCTCGCCATCCTCGCGATCAGCTTCTTCTGGGCGCAAGGCGCGATCCTGGCGGCGCAGTTCCCGCCGCTGGTCAAGAATGTGCTGGGGGCCGACCAGAATGTCGCCACCCTGTTCCTGGCCATTTTCTCGGTCGGTGTCGCGATCGGCTCGATCGCGGTGAACCGCATCCTCCAGGGCGCGGTGTCGGCGCGCTGCTCGCCGGTCGCGGCTCTGGTGATGGGGGCGTTCGTCTGCGACATGTGGTGGACCGCGCACAACTGGCCCGATCCGGCGGGCGCCCTACACAACCTTTCCACCTTCCTCGACATGGCCGGATCGACGCGGGTGATGATCGATCTGCTGGGGATCGCCATCGCCGGCGGCATGTTCGTGGTGCCGCTCTATGCTTTCCTGACCACCACCGTATCAAAGGCCCAGACTGCCCGCACCGTCGCGGCCAACAACATCGTCAATTCGGGCGCGATGGTGGCGGCGACACTGATCCTTGCCGGGATGGTGCATATGGGCGTCTCGGTCGCCGAGACGCTGCTGATCGTCGCGGTGGCAAGCCTCGGCGCGGCGTGGCTGGCGTGGTTGCTGCACAAAGCGTGCGACTGACATTGACGCGTCGCCCGGCCTCCGCCGGGGGACGGTATATTGTCAGGGCACCAGTGCCGAAAAGGCGATGATCCCCAGCACATAGGCCAGCACAAACAGGCGCACGTCATAGCGCCAGCGTTCGCTGGTGGGATCGAAGCGCATCATGCTTCCCATATGAATGATGGCGGCGCGGCTGAAAAGCCGCACCGCCATCTGCTCCCGCTCATCCCGTCCCGCGAAGGGACGAACGGCAAGCCGTTTATCCGTTCACCGCCATGCTCTCGGGCGAAGGCTCAACGGTGCCGGTGCCGTTCGAACGCGTCCGGAAGCGGGTGATGTTGTCACGGGCCTGATCAATCCGCTCATGCGCGATGGTCGACAGGTCGTCGGCCGCCTTGCGCAGGCGTTCGCCGCCCGTGTTGGCAGCCGAGCGCAGCCGGTCGCGGTTCATGAAGATCGCTACTCCGGCCGCGACGATCCCGGCGATCACGCCGGCGGCGATCGACACGCTGGTGCGGTCGGTGGGAACCTTCTTGGCGGCCCGGGTCGCGCGGGTGCGCACCGAGCGCACCGCGCTCTTGGCCTCCTCGGTCAGCGTCTGCGCGCGGGTCTGGCGCGAGGCGGCGGTGGTGCCGCTGCTGCGCTTGCGGGCGGTCGAGCGACTGCCGGTCGACCGCGAACGGGTGGGGGTGGTTCTGGTAGCCATGGTCTCTCTCCATTGGGATTTCCGGACAAACGCGACTCCCCCGGCAGGGTTCCCATGTTGGCAACGCTTCACCGCATCGCGCACTGGCATGGCCGCACCTTATATTGTATTCGCTTTGTTCCATGGAAGGGCCCGATCAGGCGGCGGGGGATGATGGTGCGGGCGCCGGGGAAGGCGCGGGCGGCCGCAAGATCATCCATATCGACATGGATGCCTTCTATGCCTCGGTCGAGCAGCGCGACGATCCGACGCTGAAGGGAAAGCCGGTCGCCGTCGGAGGGACTCGGGAGCGCGGCGTCGTCGCGGCGGCGAGCTACGAAGCGCGGACCTATGGCGTCCGATCGGCGATGGCGTCGGCCCTGGCGCGGCGGATGTGCCCCGACCTGATCTTCGTGCGCCCGCGCTTCGACGTCTATCGCGAGGTATCGCGCCAGATCCACGGTATCTTCGCCGAGTTCACCGACCTGATCGAACCGCTGTCGCTGGACGAGGCCTATCTTGACGTCACCGACAACCATCAGGGCATCGGCACCGCGACCGAAGTCGCCCGCCAGATCCGCGCGCGGATCAAGGCGGAGACGGGGCTGACCGCGTCGGCCGGGGTCTCCTACAACAAGTTCATCGCCAAGCTCGCTTCCGACCATAACAAGCCCGACGGGCTGTGCGTCGTCCGCCCCGACCAGGGGCCGGCCTTCATCGCCAGGCTGCCGGTGGGGCGTTTCCACGGCGTCGGCCCCGTCACCGCGACGCGGATGGAGAAGCTGGGCATCCATACGGGCGCCGACCTGCGCCGGTGCAGCCGCGAATTCCTGGCGCAGCAGTTCGGCAAGTCGGGCGATTATTTCTACCTCGCCGCGCGCGCGGTCGACCATCGCCCGGTGCGGCCCGATCGGGTGCGCAAATCGATCGGATCGGAAAACACCTTCTTCCACGACCTGTTCAGCCATGAAGACCTGACCGCCGCGCTGCTGGAATCGAGCGAGAATGTCGCGCGCCATGCGGCGCGTACCGGCAAGGCGGGGCGCACCGTCTCGATCAAGCTGCGCTATTCGGATTTCCGCACGCTGACCCGCGCCAGGACGCTGCCCGCGCCGGTTTCTGATGTCGACAGCATCCAGCAGGTCGCACTGGCGCTGCTCGCTCCGCTGGAGCCGGTGGAGCAGGGCATCCGCCTGCTCGGCGTCACCCTCTCCAGCCTGGGCGAGGGCGAGGAGGAACTGACGGTGACCGCCGAACAATTGGCGCTGGCCTTCGAATAGGGTAGGGAGGGGCCGGCCGGGGGGCTGGAAGGAGAGGGGGCTGCCCATGCCCATAGCCCTGAAGATCGATTTCGTGTCCGATGTGTCCTGCCCCTGGTGCATCATCGGCCTGCGTGGCCTGGAACAGGCGCTGGAGCGCACCGCCGACCTGGTGGAGGCCGACATCCATTTCCAGCCCTTCGAGCTCAACCCGATGATGCCGAAGGAGGGTGAGAACAGCGCCGAGCATATCCTGCGCAAATATGGCCGTACCGAAGAACAGTCGCAGGATGTCCGCGCGATGATCCGCGACCGCGCCGCCGAGGTGGGTTTCGCGATCAATAGCGGCCCCGACAGCCGCATCTACAACACATTCGACGCGCATCGCCTGCTGCATTGGGCGGGAATCGAGGATGGCGCGCGGCAGCAGGCGCTCAAGCATGCGCTGTTCGAGGCTTATTTCACCGACCAGCGCGATCCGTCCGATCCCGACGTGCTGCTCGCCGCCGCCGCGAAGGCCGGGCTCGACCGCGCCGGGGCCGCCGCGGTGATCGCGTCCGATCGCTATGCCGAGGAGGTGCGCGAGGCCGAGCATCTCTGGCAGCGGCGTGGAGTCAGCTCGGTGCCGGCGATCATCGTCAACGATCGCTGGCTGATCTCGGGCGGACAGCCGCCCGACGCCTTCGAACAGGCGATCCGCTCGATCGCGGCGGAGCTGGCGCCGGCTTAGAGCGATTTCTAGGCAGATGGATACATCTGCCGAATCGGAAATCGCGGTAGAACAACAAGATAGAGCCGACGAGCCGATACAATCGGATCGTGAAAGGCTCTAACCGTGGTAGACCCGTCATTCTGACGAAAGTCAGGATCCAGACGCGCCGCGCTCCGGTTCCAGCCTTGCGGCAATGGATGCTGAATCAAGTTCAGCATGACTGGACGAGACCTTGATGGAGCCCGCCGCTCTCATGCCTTCGGTGGATGCGCAGGCGCTTCCACCTCAACCGATCAGGCGTTTTCCGCCTGCACGCTGAAATCGACCATGATCTCGCCGGAAATCTCCTCCAGCGCCTCGCGCACCCGATCGGTGGAAGTGCCGGCGGGCAGCAGCAGTTTCGCCCGTCCCCGGAACAGCGGCGCGCCGGACCAGGCACTGCCCTCGATCGCGGTGGTGAAGTCCTCGATGTTGACGTGGAGCCCGGCGAGCACGGTCGTCACTTCGCGGACGATGCCGGGCCGGTCCTGGCCGACGATCTCGATGCCGAGTGGCTGGCCCTGGCCGCGCTCGCCATCGCGTGCGGCCGGGACGATCGCGACAGTGAGGCCGACCGCGTCGATCGCGCGCGCCGCGGCCTCCAGTTCGCCGAGCCGATCGGCGGGAAGCTCGACCAGCACCGAGCCGACATATTTGCCGCCGAGCCGCGACAGGTGGCTCTCCAGCCAATTGCCGCCCGCCGCATAGACCGCATCGGCGATCGCGCGGGTCAGGCCGGGCCGGTCGCTGCCGACCACGGTAAGGATGACGGACTGGTTCATGGCGGGCCTCTCCGGGGATATAGGGCCGCGATGGTGCGCGGATTTCCGCCCGATCGCAATGGTGTGGAGAATCAGCCCGACCGGGCGAAGGCCCATTTCACGTCGATGCCGTCGGACAAGGCGGTGCCGCTGATCACCAGTTGGCGGGTCGGCTGGGGACGGCCACGCGAGTCGATCCACAGGCTGTCTTCCACGCCGACCTCGCCGCCCGTCGCGCGGAAGCGCCACAAGGCACCCTCGGCGATGCGCAGCAGCGCGCCGCCACCATCGGCGGTGGCCGAAACGTCGACCCCGGGGGCGAGGTGGAAGCGGATCGCGAAGCCGCTCTCCTCCCCGCGCGGGCCACGGCCGGTGGGCAACAGCTGGTCCTGTCCGTGCACCTCGCGTCCGCCGGCCGCGATCTCGATCCGGCGGCGGTGTGCGAAGCCATAGCGCCGGGCATAGCCATCGTGCCGCATGTCGATCTGGCTGCCGTGCATGTCCTCCTGCCGCTCGACCTCCACTTCGGTCACGCCCTTGCCGAGCGTGCCGTCCGGATGGACGGCGGTCGAGTGGCTGTCGGCCAGCACCAGGGTCGAATGGGCAGCGGTGCTGCGCAGCGCCTGGGCGAGATCGGGATGGAGCGCGTTGTTGGCGCCGCGCCCGCCGCCGCAGTTGACGATCAGCCGCCATGGCCCGTCCGACATCTCGAAGCCCAGGGTGGAGGCACAGGCATCGTGCGCGAAGCGGGAGATGGGCGGCGGGGCGGCGTCGGCGATGATCCGGGTATGGCCGACCGAGAGGCGCTGATAGCCCCATTCGCGCGACTGCCGTAGCGGACGCGCCCGTACCCCCGAGGCGGTGACCACGGCATCGATCCGTCCGCCGTCGATCGGTGCGGCCCCCTGCCAACTCGACAGGCCGCCATCGCCGAGCGTCAGCCCCAGCAACGGCGGCACGGCCATGGCAAGCGCTTCGCCGAGCGGCACGGGCGGCCGTTGACCGCGCATCTCGTAATATTTGCGCAGCATGGCGAGCAGGCCGATCAGGTCCATCTGCTCGACCGGCGAGCGACTGACGATTCCGCCATCGCTATGGAGCGCGTCGGCGAGCGCGCGCTCCAGCCCCTTCTCGCCATGAAGCTGGCGCAGCTCGCCGCCGGGGATCAGCAGCCCCGCCGCGACCACCCCGGTCCATGCGGCGACGCGGGCGAGGCCGGGCGCCGCCTTGTCGGCGCTGTTGTCGAGATGGCGTGCACCGCGGCTCAGCGTGTTGAGCAGCGGCGTGCGCAGTTCGTCGGACGACATGATCAGCGGCGCATGGCAGCCCCAGAACAGGATGCGCCGCCCCCACAGGTCCGGCCGCCAGGCGAATTCATGGATCTGCTTGCCGAACGCGTCGAGCCAGCGCTTGGCCAGCAACTCGGCGATCGGCGCCACGCGCTGGCGCGGCCCGGCGGCGCTCAGGTCGCGCAGCCAGGCGAAGCTCTGGAGATGATCGCTGAACGCCGTCGACATGGTGCGCGGACGGAAGTCGTAATCCTCGATCCGGACGCTCTCGCCCTGCCAGAGGATCTCGCCGTCCAGCATCGCCCCGCCAAGGCGGACCAGACCCTCGATCGGATCTGCCGGCACATCGAACAGCTTGAGCGGATAGCGGCCGCGCAGCCTGAAATGGTGGACCGGGGTGCGCCAGCTCAGGGCATGGACGCGGCCGGCGAGGCGTTCGGCGAGCGAGTGGCTGCGGTCATGCTCGACGCTGATCAGGCGCCGGCCGGGCTCGACCCTGTCGTCGAAGCCGGAGCCTCCCGCATCGTTCATGCCGTGCCGCTCACGCCCCGCGCAGGCCCGCTATGTTGCCCGCATAAGCGGAGGGGCCGCCCTTGAAGCTGGCGGTGCCGGCAACCAGCACATTGGCGCCCGCCGCGATCACGCGCGGGGCGGTGTTGGCGTCGACGCCTCCATCCACCTCAAGGTCGATCGGCTTGCCGGTCTTGTCGATCATCTTGCGGATCGCCTCGATCTTGCGCAGCTGGCTCTCGATGAAGCTCTGCCCGCCGAAGCCGGGGTTGACGCTCATCACCAGCACGAGGTCGACCTCCTCGATAATGTAATCGAGCGTCTTGGCCGGTGTGGCGGGATTGAGCGAGACGCCGGCCTTCTTGCCGAGCGCCTTGATCCGCTGGATCGTACGGTGGAGATGCGGGCCCGCCTCCTGGTGGACGGTGATGATGTCCGACCCGGCATTGGCAAAATCCTCGAGGAAGCTGTCGACCGGCGCGATCATCAGATGGACGTCGAAGATTTTCTTTGTGTGGGGGCGCAGCGCCTTCACGACGCCCGGGCCGATCGTGATGTTGGGCACGAAATGGCCGTCCATCACGTCGACATGGATCCAGTCCGCCCCCGCCTCGTCGATCGCGCGCACCTCCTCGCCCAGCTTGGCGAAATCGGCGGAGAGGATCGAGGGCGAGATGAGGATCGGGCTGGTCATGATGGTCTTCCGATTAGCGGGGCGGGGGGAGGGGGGCAAGGAGGGGAAGCCGATATAAGGTCCTCCCTATGCGAAGCATGGAGAGGGGGACCGCTCGTAGAGCGGTGGAGGGGTAAGGTGCGAAGCGCCGTCTGCGACGTTGCCCCCTCCACCACACCTGCGGCGCGGTCCCCTCCCCCCCATCGCTTCGCGACAGGGAGGATCTTTAATCGTGCCGGAACCGCGCCACGAAGAAGCCATCGGCCCCACCGCGATCGGCGAGCGTTCCGGGGCGGATGCGGACGCGGCCGACCTTGTCGGGGGCGATGCCCTCGGGCAATTCTTCGGCGCCCGCCGGGTCGATCGCCCAGCCGGGCTGGCGGGCGAGGAACGCCTTGGCGATCTGCTCGCCCTCGTCCGCTTCCAATGAGCAGACCGCGTAGACCAGCCGCCCGCCCGGGGCGACGAGGCCTGCCGCATGGTCGATCAGCCTGGCCTGCACCTCGACGGAGTCGCTGATGATGCGCGGGCCGGCGCGGTGGAGCACGTCGGGATGGCGGCGGAATATCCCGGTGGCGGAGCAGGGCGCGTCGAGCAGGACCGCGTCATAGCGTGCGCCTTCATCGAAGGTGGCGGCATCGGCGATGCGGGTTTCGGCGGCGAGGCGGGTGCGCTCCAGATTTTCGGCCAGCCGCTCCATCCGCGCTTCGGACAGGTCGACGGCGGTGACGGCCCAGCCGGCGGCGGCGAGCTGCATCGTCTTGCCGCCCGGCGCGGCGCAGAGATCGAGCGCGCGGCGGCCCCCCTTGCCTTCATCGGTGCCCGCGCCCAGCAACCGGGCGGGGATCGAGGCGGCGATATCCTGCACCCACCAGGCTCCCTCGTCGTAGCCGGGCAGGTCGACGATGCGGCGGCCGGCGGCGATGCGGACATGACCGGGGGCCAGGCTCTCCCCCTCCAGCCGGGCGGCCCATTCGGCGGTATCGAGGCCAGGTTTCAGGGTCAGGTCGACGGGCGCGGGCCCGGCCAGCGAGAGGCGGGCGGCCTCGGCCGCGTCCTTGCCCCAGCTTCGGGTCCAGCGATCCGCGATCGCCGGGGGAAGGTGCGGCGGCTGGGGCAGGGTGTCGCCGTCGCGCATCACCGTCGCGAACACGCCGTGGACCAGCTTGCGCGGGCCGCCGTCGACCAGCGGCAGGACCGTGGCGATCGCGGCATGCTGCGGCGTGTCCATCGCCAGCGCCTGGACCAGTGCGATCCGCAGCACCATCCGCGCCTTGGCATCGGGCGGCAAAGGCCGTTCGGTGGCGGCATCGATCAGCGTGTCGAGATCGGTCGTCCGGCGGAGCACCTCGGCGGCGATGGCATGGGCGAAGGCGCGATCATCGCCGCGATCGAGTTCGGCGCAGGCGCCGTCCATCGCGGCTTCGAGCGGCAGGCCCCGGCGCAGCACCGCATCAAGCAGGCGCAGCGCGGCGCGGCGGGTGGGGGTTCCGGTTGGGTCAGACATCAGGCCGCCTTACAGGCGATCCGTTCAAGAGCAAATCGCCGCAGCCAGGCTGAGGCCGGGGCGACGGTTCATCGCCCGTTGGGATCGAGCGCGCTGGTACGCCGCCTGGTCCTTGGCACGGAAGAGGCACCCGCGCGGGCCGGCGGTATTGCCGCGAAATTGGGGGCCGGGGTCAGCACGCCCATCTCGTTGGCGATGGCTTCGAGATGAGCGATGCGGTTCTCGGTCGCCGGATGGGTGGAGAACAGGCTGTCGCCGCTGCGCCTGAGGCCGGGCACGATGTAGAGCGCCGCCGCCGCCGGGTTGCGTTCCACGACGGGGTTGGGGATGTGCGCCGCGCCGCGCGCCAGCTTGGCGAGCGCCGATGCGAGGGCGCGGGGCTTGCCTGAAATCTGCGCGCCGCCGAGATCGGCGCCATATTCGCGCGAGCGGCTGATCGCCATCTGGACGATCATCGCGGCGAAGGGCGCGACGAACACGGCAAGGATGGTGGCGAGCACCTGCCCCCCGTCGCGATCGCGCCCACCGCCGAAGAACATGCCGAAATTGGCGAGCATCGAGATGGCGCCGGCGATCGTCGCGGTCATCGTCATGATCAGCGTGTCGCGGTTGCGGACATGCGCCAGCTCATGCGCCATCACGCCCTCTATCTCGTCGCGATCGAGCATGCCGAGCAGGCCGGTGGTCGCGGCGACGGCGGCATGGGCCGGGTCGCGCCCGGTGGCGAAGGCGTTGGGGTGCTCGCTGTCGATAATGTACACGCGCGGCATCGGCAGGTTCGCGCGGCGTGCCAGGTCCTGGACCAGCCCGACGAACTCAGGGCAGCTGCGCGTATCCACCTCGCGCGCGCCGTGCATCTTCAGCACGATGCTGTCGGCATTCCAATATGTGAAGAGGTTCATGCCCGCGGCGATGACCAGCGCGATCATCGCCCCGCCCGTTCCGCCGATGGTGAAACCCAATGCCATGAACAGCGCGGTGAGCGCCGCCAGCAGCATCGTCGTCTTCAACATGTTCATCTCTTGCCTTCGCTCCTTCGAGCGCCAATGTGGGGAAGAATGGCGCGCTCTTCAATCGGACGCGCGGTGAAAGGATCGACGATGTCCGGCAAGAGACCGCCCCATGTGAAGCCCCCCGCGCATCTGTCGCCGAGCCCGCCGGTGCCGCAGCCCGAAGAAGTGGTGGTGAAGCCGGAGAGCGGCGGCCGCGACGGGCCAGATCCCACCCGCTATGGCGACTGGGAGCTGAAGGGGATCGCAGTCGATTTTTGAGAGTCTTTAGTTTGCCCTCAAGCGCCGGGCGGGCACATCCGTGCCCTTGGCTTTCCTCGCAATAAGCTCGGGCGGCCGTTCGGCCTTGCGGACCCTGTGGGTCCGTCAGTTGCGTTCTGACACTGCCGGTGCCGGTGCCGGCTCCGGCCCTGCCTGCACCGGCTCCAGCAGCGCTGCGCTTTCGATCCGGTCGAGCGCGGCGCGGGACTGGACGTAGCGGCGGGCGTCGGCGATCCAGCCTTCGGCGGCCTTGCGGCCCGGGAGCCGGGCGACCTCGACCAGGGCACCATCGACATGGCCGGCGGCCAGGGCATCCTCGGCACGCGACAGGCGATCCACCGGGGCGGTCGAGGGGGTGTCGGCGCGGCGCACGACGATCAGCCCGGCCAATTCGCGGCGGACGCCTGCCCACCAGCTCTCATTCTCGGCGGCGACGGCGAGCTTCGGGCGCAGCACCTCCAGCTTGTCGCGGAGCTGGGCGATCGTGACCGGCTGGCGCCCGGCGCTGATCACCACCGCCACGGCCTGCGGCTCGAGGCGGCCGAAGCGTTCGCGCAGCGCGCCCTCCAGATAGCCGAGCGGGGCACCGCGATCGATCGCGCGACGGGCCGCGAAGGCGACCAGCAGCCGTTCGGCGCGATGCGCCTCGGTGGTCGCGGCGGCGGTGCGCTCGTCGATGTCCTCCACCTTCTGCTCGATCTGGTCGATCCGCTGGTCGAGGATCGTCCGGACGACGTCCGCCGCCGGCGGCGGCGCGATGTCGATCAGGGGGACACGACGCGGGGGTGTCGCGGCGGGGACCACCACGGGCACGGTCGGCTTGACGACCTCCGCCACCTCATCGAAGCGGTGGAACAGCCAGGCCATCGCGCCCATGCCGAGCAGCAGGGCGACCAGCAGCCCCAGCAGCAGCGGCATGACGGAACGGCGCGGTCGGCCGTAGGTGTCGGCGGGGTCGGGCATGGGTTGCTCAGCTCGCTCTGGTCGCTCCGGCGACCTTATTGGCACAGCCGGGCCGCCGCCGCCAGCAGCGCGGCATCGTCCGGCTTATGGGCAGCGATCGAGCGGCGCCAGCCTTCTCCCGCCGCGGTCAGAACCGCGGGCGCCAGCGCCGCGATCCGGATGCGGCCGCGCGGGATCCGGACGGTTTCCAGCAGCCGGACGAAATGCTCGGCGGCGCGCCCCGAATGAAGCAGCACCACGCATCCGCTCTCGCGCAGCGCGGTGACCGCCTTGCCCCCCAGCAGATCGATCGCGGCGCTGCGATAGACGATGCGGCGATCGATGGTGATCGCTTCATGGCCGACGTCGCGATAATCCTCGCCGGCGAGATGGAGCGCCGTCTTCACGCCATTTTCCGCCGCCGCTTCCAGCATGACCGCCGCATCGCCCCGCCCGGTGCGGATATCGGCGAAACCGGCCGCCTTGAGCGCGCGAGCGGTCGCGTCGCCGACGGCATAGGCGGGCATGTCCGCATAGGCTCCGATCGCCTGGCCGGCCTGCCGCACCGCATTGGCGCTGGTCACGAAAAGCGCCTCATAGTCTTCCGCCGGGGGAGAGCCCCAGGCGATCGGCTCGATTCGGAAGATCGGCGAGACCACGGGGCGCCAGCCTTCGTCGAAGGCCCGCTTGGCGGTCATGCTCGCGCCCGGTTCGGGGCGCAGGATCAGGAGCGGGGTGCGGCTCATGCGCCGGTGAACAATGCACGCAGGCGGGGAGAGGCGCCGTCGAGCAGCCGCTTCGCCAGCGCCTCGGCATCGCCGGTCCGGAGCAGCATCGCCTCGCCGCTGCGGCATTCGTCGCCGTCCTCGGTCAAGATCTCGGCGCGCATGTGCAATCCAGCGCCCGAGCGCACCGCGAGCGCGGCCACGGGCGAACGGCAGTCGGCGCCGAGCGCGGCGAGCAGCGCCCGTTCCGCCGAGACGCAGGCATTGGTCGGGGCATCGTCTATGGCGCCGAGCAGCGCGCGCATGTCGGTTCGGTCGGCGAGCGTCTCGATGCCGATGGCGCCCTGCGCCGGGGCGGGGAGCATCTGTTCGACCGGAATGGGGTGGCCGATCTCGTCGCGTCCCAGCCGGATCAGGCCGGCGCCGGCGAGCAAGGTCGCCTCCGCCTCGCCCGCCGCCAGCTTGGCGAGGCGGGTATCGACATTGCCGCGGAACAGCACGATCCCGGCATCGGGCCGGGCGCGACGGACCTGTGCCGAACGACGTGGCGACGATGTGCCGATGCGCGCGTTTGCGGGAAGCGCGGCGAGCGAGTCCGCGCCGATCAGCCGGTCCCGCACATCGGCGCGCGGCAGCATCGCGGCGATGACGATCTCGGCCGGGCGGATCGTCTCGACATCCTTCATCGAATGGACCGCGAAGTCGATCACGCCATCCAGCAGCGCGCGATCCAGCTCCTTGGTCCACAGCGCCTTGCCGCCGACTTCGGCCAGGGCGCGGTCCTGGATGCGGTCGCCGCTGGTCTTGATCGCGACGATCTCGATCGCGTCCTCATCCCAGCCATGGGCGGCGCGAAGGGCGGCGATCGTCATCCGCGCCTGGGTGAGCGCAAGCGGAGAGCCGCGCGTGCCGAGGCGCAGCGGACGGGTGGGGAGGGAAGCGGTCATGTCGGCCACTGCATAGTCAAGGCGTCAGCGCGGCACCAGCCCAAGCCGCTCGCGTCGCGACCAGCGCATGACGAGCAGCACGGCCACCACGCCCAGGCCCGAGGCCAGGCCCAGCCAGATGCCGACCCCGCCCATCCGCATCGGGAAGGCGAGCAACGTGCCGATCCCGATGCCGATCACCCAATAGCCGATCGCGGCGAAGATCATCGGTACGCGGGTATCCTGCAGCCCGCGCAGCACGCCCGCCGCGATCGCCTGGGCGCAGTCGACCAGCTGGAACAGCGCCGCCACCGCAAGAAAGGAAATGGCGAGGCGGGTCACTTCCGCATTGGCCGGCGCGTCGACATCGATGAAGCCGAAGACGAGCAGACGGGGCACGCCGATCAGCGCGGCCGCCGAGCAGACCGCGAAGGCGGTGCCAAGGCCCAGCGCCAGCCAGCCCGCGCGGCCCGCCGCCGCCGGGTCGCGCCGGCCATGGGCATAGCCGACCCGCACCGTGGCCGCCTGGCCGATCCCCATCGGCACCATGAAGCAGAGCGCGGCGATCTGGATCGCGATGGCGTGGGCGGCCAGCGGGGCGCGGCCGATCAGCCCCATCAGGAAGACGGCGGCGTTGAACACCGTGACCTCCAGGCCCAGCGTGATGGCGATCGGCAGGCCGACCTTCCAGACGGTGCGGAAGCGGCCCCAGTCGGCGCGCCAGAAGCGGCCGAGCAGATGATAGCGGCGGAAGCGCCGGTCGAGGCTGACGACCAGCACCATGCCCAGGAACATGAACAGCGAGCTGAGCGTGCCGGCGAGGCCGGCGCCGTGCAACCCCATCGCGGAAAAGCCGAGATGCCCGAAGATCAGCACCCAGCCCGCCAGGGCGTTGAACGGCACCGTCAGAAGCGTCACGATCACGCCCCAGATCGGCCGTTCGAGCGCGGCCACGAAATTGCGCAGCACCAGGAAGCCCATATAGGGCAGCAGCGCCCATTGCAGGCTGCGCACCAGATCCGCGGCATTCGCCGACAGTTCGGGATCCTGCCCGATCAGGATCAGGATCGCCTCGGCATGCCAGAGCAGCAGCCAGACCGGCGCGCAGATCGTCGCGCCCGCCCAGATCGTCTGGCGCACGGTGCGGCGGATGTCGCGCACCGAATGGAGCCGGCGCCCGCGCTCGCTGGCGATCAGCGGGGAGGCGGCGGTGGTGAGGCCGATGCCGAAGATCAGGAAGGCGGTGTAGAGGTTCAGGCCCAGCGATCCGGCCGCGACCGCATCGGGACCCAGCCGGCCGAGCAGCAGCAGATCGGTCGCCGCGATCGCCGACCAGCCGAGATTGCCGATCACCAGCGGCACGCTGAGCGACAGCAGCGCGCGCGCCTCGGTCGCCCAGGGCGTGGATGGCCTTACATTGTTGTCCATGGCGCGCTGCTTAGACGCGCGAGTGGGGCTAGGCCACCCCCGGAAAGCTAGTCGGCGACGGTGGCGAAGCGCTCGCTCATCATCTTCGCGGCGGCCTCGGTGGCGGCCCTGGTGTCGCTTGCCAGCTTCTTCACCTCCTGCGCGACCACCGCGAAGCCGCGCCCCGCCTCGCCTGCACGTGCCGCCTCGATCGTCGCGTTGAGCGCGAGCAGGTTGGTCTGCGCCGCGATGCCGTTGATGCTGGAGACGATCGTGGAAACCTTGCCGATCAGGTCGCGCAATTCATTGCCGCGCGTCTCGATCCGGGCGCGGAAGGCGTGGCTCTCCTCCAGCCGGGACTCGATCTCCTGTTCGAGACGGACCTGATGGGTCACATCGCTCGCGAATTTGACGACCTTCCACGGCCGTCCATCGGCGTCCAGCACGGGATTGTAGCTCGCCTGTATCCACACGGCGCTGCCGTCCCGAGCGCGGCGGAGATAGCGGCCGGCGTCAAACTCGCCGCGCCCCAGCCGCTGCCAGAGCGACTGATATTCAGGCGAACGGACGAGCTGGTCGTCGCACAGCATCCGGTGGTGCTGGCCAATCAGATCGGCCGCGCCATAGCCGAAGATGCGCTGGAAATTCTCGTTGGCGGCGAGGATCGTGCCGTCGAGCGCGAACTCGATCACGGCCTGCGACCGCTCGATCGCGGCCAGCTTGCCGACATGATCGGCCCGCTCGCGCATGGCCGTGCTGATGTCTGACGCGATCTTGAACACGCGCTGGGGCCGGCCCTCGGCATCGGGCACCGGGTTGTAGCTCGCCTGCAGCCACAGTTCGCGGCCGGCCTTGCCGAATCGTTTATATTCGCCGGCATCGAACTCGCCCCGGCCCAGCTTCGCCCAGAATGCGGCATAGGCCGGCGACCGGGCGTCCTCCGCGCCGCAGAAGATGCGGTGGTGCTGGCCGACGATCTCGTCGAGGGCATAGCCCATCAGGCGCAGGAAGACGTCATTGGCCCACAGGATGACGCCGGACAGGTCGAATTCGACCACCGCCTGAGACCGGCACAATGCCGCCCATGCCGCGCTATCGCTGCCGTTGCCGGCTTCCAAGCCGATCTCGCCCGACATGTCGAATCCTCTCTCCACCATGAATCGGTCCGTTGTAGGGGAAAGCTGGTTAACGGGCGGCTAAAGGATGGCGCTTCCCCCTCGAAGGATCAGGCTCTAGACGCGACGCCATGGCCCTGATCCTCGGTATCGAATCGAGCTGCGACGAGACCGCCGCCGCCTTGGTGACCAGCGATGGCCGCGTCCTGGCGCATCGCCTGGCGGGGCAGGAAGAGGCGCACCGTCCGTTCGGCGGCGTGGTGCCCGAGCTGGCGGCGCGCGCGCATGTCGAGATGGCGGTGCCGCTTGTCGAGGGCGCGCTGGCCGATGCCGGCGTGACGCTGGCCGATGTCGATGCGATCGCGGCGACGGCCGGTCCGGGGCTGATCGGCGGGGTCATGGTCGGCCTGATGACCGGCAAGGCGCTGGCCCATGCCGCGAACAAGCCGCTGATCGCGGTCAACCATCTGGAGGGCCATGCGCTGTCGCCGCGGCTGGCCGATCCGAACCTAGCTTTTCCCTATCTGCTGCTGCTTGTCTCGGGCGGCCATTGCCAGCTGCTGCTGGTCCGCGGCGTCGGCGACTATCGCCGCCTTGCGACGACGATCGACGATGCGGCGGGCGAGGCGTTCGACAAGACTGCCAAGCTGCTCGGCCTCGGCTTCCCCGGCGGCCCGGCGGTCGAGCGCGCGGCGCGCGAGGGCGATCCGAAGGCCGTGCCCCTGCCGCGCCCGCTGGTCGGCAGCGGCGAGCCGCATTTCTCCTTCGCGGGGCTCAAGAGCGCGGTGCTGCGGGCGCGGGATGCCGGCGTGCATCGGTCCGAGGACATCGCCGCTTCGTTTCAGCAGGCTGTGGTCGATTGCCTGACCGACCGGACCCGGATCGCGATCGAGGCCGTGGAGGATGATGTGACGGCGCTGGTGGTGGCCGGCGGGGTTGCCGCCAACCAGGCGATCCGCACCGCGCTGGCGGGGCTGGCCGAACGGACGGGGCTGGCCTTCGCCGCGCCGCCGCTGTGGCTTTGCACCGACAATGGGGCGATGATCGCCTGGGCCGGCGCGGAGCGCTTCGCGGCGGGGCTGATCGACGATATGGAGGTTCCGGCGCGGGCGCGCTGGCCGCTCGATCCGGGCGCGGAAAAGGCGCGGGGCGCCGGGGTGAAGGCATGAGCATGGCGTTGGAGAGGCTGGGCGTGATCGGCGGCGGCGCCTGGGGCACGGCGATGGCCCAGGTGATCGCGAGCGACGGATCGGACGTGCTGCTATGGGCGCGCGAGACCGAGGTGGTCGAAGCGGTGAACGCCGATCATGCCAATCCCCTGTTCCTGCCGAACGTGCCGTTGAGCGATCGCATCCGCGCGACCGGCGATCTCGGCGCACTGGCGGACTGCGATGCGCTGGTGGTGGTGGCGCCGGCCCAGTTCCTGGGCGCCGTGCTGGCGGAGGCGCCCTGCGGCGATCGGCCGCTGGTGCTCTGCGCAAAGGGGATCGAGGCGGGGACGCAGCGGCTGATGTCCGAGGTGGCGGCCGATGCCGCGCCGGCTGCCCCGATCGCGGTGCTGTCGGGGCCGACCTTCGCGCATGAGGTGGCGGCCGGGCATCCGACGGCGATCACGCTCGCCTGTGCCGATGAGGCTGTCGGCCTCGCCCTGGCCGAACGGCTGCGGCGCCCGGGGTTCCGGCCCTATCTATCGCAGGATGTGGTGGGGGCCGAGATCGGCGGGGCGGTCAAGAATGTGCTGGCGATCGCCTGCGGCGTGGTCGAGGGGGCCGGGCTCGGCCAGAATGCCCGCGCCGCCCTGATCAGCCGTGGATTTGCCGAGATGACGCGCTTCGGCCTTGCGCGGGGCGCCCGCGCCGAGACGCTGGCGGGGCTCTCCGGCCTGGGCGATCTGGTGCTGACCTGCTCGTCGAGCAGCTCGCGCAACTTCTCGCTCGGCAAGGGGCTGGGCCAGGGCATTCCCGCCGCCGATCTGCTGCGCGACCGCCGCACCGTCGCGGAAGGCGCCGCGACCGCGCCGGTTCTGGCCGACGCCGCTCGCGCGGCGGCCGTCGATATGCCGATCGTCGATGCGGTCTGCGCGCTGCTCGCCGGGCAGGCGATGGTAAGCGAGGTGGTGACGGCGCTGCTCAGCCGGCCGCTGAAGCAGGAAGGACGATAGCCATTAGCGGTCGCCCCGGCGGAGGCCGGGGCCGCCACGGGCTCTTGCGGAAGCCTCTCCGCTAAATTTCTTGCGGCCCCGGCCTCCGCCGGGGCGACAATTCCTAATTAGGGTTGTCGGCCGTGCCGCCGGCCTCACCCACGCTGCCCACCCGGCCGATATTGCCGAACAGCTCGCGGAAGAAGCCGCGCTTGCTGCCAAGGGTCGGGGTCTTGTCGCCGAGCAGGGAGACATGGGCGATCTTTTCCATGCCGGTCCGTTCGACCGCGGAGACATTGCCCTGCTGGTCGAAATGGACGGCGAGGACGGTCTGCGCGACCGGCTTGGGGGTCCGGTAGCCCACCTGGCGGGTGTCGCGGGCGACATAATACCAGGTGCGGTTGCCGTCGAACTGGCCGGCAAAGCTGGGGCGGCCGAGCGTCTTTTCCACCGATTCGCGGTTGTCGACGCCGGGCGAGACCGTGCCGATCAGGGTCGAGTCGACAACATAGCCCTTATGGTCGCGGATGCGTGCGCAGCCCGCCGTCAGGCCCAAAACGGCGATCGTTCCGGCCAGCGCCGCCGATCGCAACAGGGTCCGGGGCATGCGTTTCTCCTTGAACTCTAGACGGCGCGCTCGCGGCGCGGGCACTCGCCTCAATATGCGCGGGGACTGCCTAGTGGCAAGATGCAGCCGCTCGGTATAGAGGCGGCGCTTGATGCCCGCTGAACGGGCGCGAGGATGAAGACGTGCAATTTCTGAAGACCCTGTTCGGCTTCGGCCCCGATCCGCGCGAGGAACTGGTGCCGCTCTACAGCGCGATCGTGCGCGTCGCGCGGGAGCCGGTCTGGTATGCCGGCATGGGTGTGCCGGACACGATCGACGGCCGGTTCGACATGGTCGCGGCGATCCTTTCGCTGGCGCTGGTGCGGATCGAGGCGGAAGGCGATGCGGGCCGTGCGCCAGGCTCCTACCTCACCGAGGTGTTCATCGACGACATGGAGGGCCAGATCCGCCAGATCGGCATCGGTGACGTGATCGTCGGCAAGCATCTCGGCAAGATGGTGGCGGCGATGGGCGGCCGGCTCGCGGCCTATCGCGCGGCGATCGGCGATCCGGCGGCGCTGGAGGAGGCGTTGCTGCGCAACCTGTGGCGCGGCGAACCCGGCCCCGAGGCGAAGCCGGCGCTGGTCGCTGAGCGGCTGCGCGGGATCGCGACCCAGATGTCGGTGGTGCCGTTCGGCGAACTGCTGGGCGGGCGGCTGGCATGACCGGGCCCGAATTCTCGCGGCCGGTCCGCATCGACACGCTGGGCGAGGGCGGGCGGATGATCGCGATCGAGGCCGCCGAAGGCGAGCGGGCGGCGCTTGCGGAACGCTTTGGCCTGCTCGCGCTGGAGGCTCTCACCGCCGAGGCGAATCTGCGCCGCGAGGGAGATGTGATTCTTGCCGAAGGCCGGGTGAAGGCGCGTGCCGTCCAGGTCTGCGTCGCCAGCGGCGGGCCGGTGCCGGCCGACGTGGACGAGACCTTCAGCCTGCGCTTCGTGCCCGAAGGACAGGACGGGGGAGAGGAACTCGAACTCGACGCCGGGGATATCGACAGCATCGACTATGCCGGCGGCGCGGTCGACCTGGGCGAGGCGGTCGCCGAGACGATGGCGCTGAGCCTCGACCCCTTTCCGCGCGCGGCCGATGCCGATGCGATATTGAAGAAGGCGGGCGTGCTTACCGAGCAGGAGGCGGCGGAGGCATCGAGCCCGTTCGCGGCGCTCAAGGGCAAGCTCAGATAGGGCGCTGCCCGTTGTTCACCGCGCCGCGCCGGGCGTCCGGGAAATCGCGGGAGCGAACCGCAGCACCGCATAGCCGCAGATCGCCGACAGCAGTGATCCGCCCAGCACGCCGATCTTCACCTCGTCGCCGAGCAGCGGATCGTCGAAGGCGAGGCCGCCGATGAACAGGCTCATCGTGAAGCCGATGCCGCAGAGCAGCGCCACGCCGTAGACCTGGGCCCAGCTGGCGCCTGCGGGCCGCCGCGCGAGGCCACAGGCGACCGCGAGACGCACGCTGGCGAAGATGCCGACCTGCTTGCCCAGGAACAGCCCGAGCGCGATCCCCAGCGGCAGCGGTGCCAGCAGCTGCGCGACCCCAACCCCGGCGAAGGAAACTCCCGCATTGGCGAAACCGAACAGCGGCACGATGCCGAAGGCCACCCAGGGGTGCAGCGCATGTTCGAGCCGTTCGAGTGGCGACGTCCTGCCGACCTGCGCCGGAATGGCGAAGGCGGCCAGTACGCCTGCGATCGTCGCGTGGACGCCCGACAGCAGCACCGCCAGCCACAGCCCCGCCGCGAGCAGCAGATAGGGCCAGAGTGCGCGGACGCCTATCCGCCCGAGCACGGCCATCGCTGCCCAGATGAGCAGCGCCGCCAGCAGCGCCGGGCCGCTGATCGAGGCGGTATAGGCCAGCGCGATGATCCCCACCGCGCCCATGTCGTCGACGATGGCGACCGTGGTCAGAAACAGCTTGAGCGAGGCCGGCGCGTGCGATCCAAGCAGCGCGAGCACGCCGATCGCGAAGGCGATGTCCGTCGCGCTCGGGATCGCCCAGCCGCGCAGCAGCGGACCGGCGGCCCCTGTCGCCGTCAGGTACACCAGCGCCGGCATCGCCATCCCGACGGCCGCTGCGATGCAGGGCAGGATGCGGTCGGGCCAGGTCGCCAGATGACCGTGCAGCCACTCGCGTTTGATCTCAAGGCCGACGAGCAGGAAGAAGACCGCCATCAGCCCGTCGTTTATCCAGTGAAGCAGACTGAGTGGCCCGAGCGGGGCTTCCAGCGCCGCAAAATAGAGGGACGCGGCCGGGCTGTTGGCGAACAGCATCGCCGCCGCTGCGGCCGCGAACAGGGCGATTCCCCCGGCGGCCTCGGTCTTCAGGAAATCGCGCAACGCACCCATGGCATCATCCTAGAGTCTTAGAACGCCGATGTCGAAAGCTGCCGTAACGTCATACCATGGTCTTAAAGCCGGGTGGCCTGCCGGTTCCGGTAACCTTGCGGTCATCATATCGGCCCAGCGCTATGCCCATGACATCGCAGCGCGACATATTGCTGGCCCGGCTCGACGAGCACCAGGCCAAGGCTCTTGAGATCATCAAGCGCGGTGACATGTTGCTCGCGCCGGTTGCGGAGCCCGATCCCCTTCTGCTGGTCCAGTCGCGCTGGGAACTGACCCGCATCCTCGTCGCTTATCAGGCCTTCAAGCATCATGAGTTGTTCAACCCGATCATCCGCAGCGGCGCGCCCGACAAGGCGCGACTGGCCGAGCAGATGAAGCGCGAGTGCGTGGCGATCGGCGATGAGTATCGTGAGCATGTCGCGCGTTGCACCAATCTCGATATCCCGAAGCACTGGGACAGCTACCGCCCGGCGGTGGCGAAGCTTCTCGCGCGGATCAAGGCGCATATGGCGCGCGAACGCTGGGTGACCGAAAGCCTGCTGCTCGGCCAGCCGGTGGCGGAGCGGGTGGCGGCGGGGCGCTGATCGGCTGGTTCATGGCACCAGGATCGTATCCTTCGCCTCGTCGAGGGTGTCGGGATAGTCGAGCGTGTAGTGCAGGCCCCGGCTTTCCTTGCGGTGAAGCGCGGAGCGGACGATCAGGTCAGCGACGTCGACGAGGTTGCGCAGCTCGATCAGGTCGGGCGTGACGCGGAAATTGCCGTAATAATCGGCGACCTCCTGCCGCAGCAGCGCCACCCGATGCGCCGCGCGCTCCAGTCGCTTGGTGGTGCGGACGATGCCTACATAGTCCCACATGAAGCGGCGGATCTCGCGCCAGTTGTGCTGGACGATCACCTCCTCGTCGGAATCGGTGACCCTGCTTTCGTCCCAGGGGCGGATTGGCGGGGGTGCGGGCATGTCGTCGAAATTGGCCTTGATATGCTCGGCGGCGGCGTCGCCAAACACGAAGCATTCGAGCAGCGAGTTGGAGGCGAGGCGGTTGGCGCCGTGCAGGCCGGACTGCGTGACCTCCCCCGCCGCGTAGAGGCCGGGCAGGTCCGTCCTCCCGTCGAGATCGACCATCACCCCGCCGCAGGTGTAATGCGCGGCCGGCACGATCGGGATCGGTTCCCTGGTGATGTCGATCCCCAGGCCCAGCAGCTTGGCGTGGATCGTCGGGAAATGGCCGATGACGAAATCCGGGTCCTTGTGGCTGATGTCGAGATGGACATAGTCGAGGCCCAGCCGTTTGATCTCATGGTCGATCGCCCGCGCCACGATGTCGCGCGGCGCCAGTTCCGCCCGTTTGTCGAAGCGCGGCATGAAGCGGCGGCCGTTGGTGGGCAGCTTCAACTGGCCCCCTTCGCCGCGCATCGCCTCGGTGATCAGGAAATTCTTGACCTCGAGATTGTACAGGCAGGTCGGGTGGAACTGCATGAACTCCATGTTGGAGATGCGGCAGCCCGCCCGCCACGCCATGGCGATGCCGTCCCCGGTCGCGCCCTTGGGGGAAGTGGAGAAGAGATAGGCGCGGCTCGCCCCGCCGCTGGCCAGCACGGTAGCCCTGCCGGTGAAGGTCTCGATCTCCCCCGTTTTGCGGTCGACCGAATAGACCCCCCAGACATGGCCATCGCCCGAATAGCGCTCGCCATGGCGGCTGGTGACGAGGTCGATCGCGGCGCGATCGGGGAACAGGGTGATGTTGGGATGCGCGCTCGCCGCCTTCTCCAGCGCGATCTGCACCGCCTGGCCGGTGGCGTCGTCGACATGGACGATGCGGCGGTGGCTGTGCCCGCCCTCGCGGGTCAGATGCCAGCGGTCATCCTCGCTCTCGCGGCTGCCGGGGTTGAACGGCACGCCGAGTGCCGCGAGTTTCTCGATCGCGAGCGGGGCATGCTCGACGACGAACTCGACCGCCTTGCGGTCGTTGAGCCCGGCGCCCGCCACCATCGTGTCCTCGATGTGCGATTCGAAGGTATCGCCCGGTTCCAGCACGGCGGCGATCCCGCCCTGCGCCCAGGCGGTCGATCCATCGGAGATGCCGGCCTTGGCCAGCACGCCCACGCGGAAGCGATCGGCAAGGTTGAGCGCGGCGGTGAGCCCCGCCGCACCCGATCCGATCACGACGACGTCGAAGCTATGTTCAGCCATTGCTCGCGCGCGTCAGAGCCAAGAAGACATCCTCCAGATCGGCTTCCTGGGTCGAGACATCGACGATGCCCAGCCCATTTTTTTGTACCGCGGCCAGCACTTCGCCCGCGTTCACCTTGTCCTTGCTGTATGTGATGACAAGGGTACGGCTGCCCTTGAGTTCGACCTTGTCGAAACAGATCGCATCGGGCGCCCGGTCCAGATCGCGGTCGACCGTCACCGACACCGCCTTCTCCTGCGCCTTGCCGACCAGATCGCGGGTCGCCTCGTTCGCGATCACCCGGCCATGGTTGATGATCGCGATCCGGTCGCACAGCTCCTCGGCCTCTTCAAGATAATGGGTGGTCAGCACCACCGTCACCCCGCGCTGGTTGAGCTCGCGCACATATTCCCAGAGCTGCTGGCGCAATTCGACGTCGACGCCGGCGGTCGGCTCGTCGAGGACGAGCACGGGCGGCGAATGGACCATCGCCTTGGCGACCAGCAGCCGCCGCTTCATGCCGCCCGACAGCGAGCGCGCATAGGCATCGGCCTTGTCGGAGAGATGCACCGCGCGCAGCAGTTCGTCGGTCAGCCGCCTGCCCTTGGGGATACCGTAGAAACCGGCCTGGTTCTCCAGCGTCTCGCGCGGGGTGAAGAAGGGATCGAACACGATCTCCTGCGGCACGATGCCGATCGACGCCTTGGCGTTGCGCGGGTCGCGATCGATATCGAAGCCCCAGATCGACACGTGCCCGGCGCTCTTGTTCACGAGGCCGGCCAGGATGTTGATCGTCGTCGACTTGCCCGCGCCGTTCGGGCCGAGCAGCCCGAAGATCGAGCCGCGCGGAACATCCAGATCGACATCGAACAGGGCCTGCTTGCCACCCTTATAGACCTTGGACAGGCCCCTGATGCTGATCGCCGCGTCGCTCATGCGCGGGGGCATAGCGGGTGCGGGCGCGTGGTGCAAAGGCGCAGACAGTTAGAACCAGCAGTCCAAGGAGGTTTGATCCTTTTGCCGGATCAGTTCAACGGTTGGAGCCGTTTCCGAATTGCCAGGCGCTTGCTTGCCATCGGCTGAAAAGGCGAATCCAGCTCTGTTAAGGGTAGAGCGAACATGTTCAAATGGCTCGGAAAATCTGAAGCTATAGGCCCATGCATCGCTGAAGTTGGTTCTTTGGCTTTCAATGCCCACCATCGTTAGGCCACGCCAACGCGCCTTTACAGGAAGGCGTGCTTCCATCACCGATTCGTTCTCCTCTTCCATTTCAGGTGCGCGCAATTCGTGGAGCGTCGGGGAGCCAAAAGCCGATAAATAGCGTTCGGCGGCGACGACCTTGCCCAGTGTGATCGGCTGACCATCACCATAGCTGTGCAAGCCGTCCATGAGGCGCTCGCCTTCTTTATTGAGATAACACAGGCTGGGATCGGTAAAGACGATGAGCTCATCCAAGGTGATCAATGATGGTTGTCGCGGCGGTTCGGATTGCTTGGGTGCGGCGGAGGCTTGAGGAACAGTTTTAGATTTCGAGGAATCGCCGTCGCTAGGCGAAGGGCGCTCGCAACTCGCCATAGTCAGACTGGCTACCAACACGATCAACTGTCGCTTCATTCTTCGATCCAATCGTCACCCTGATGGCCATTAGGATATCGGGCGCCGCGATGCATGGCATCCCTCTCTCGAAAGCGGCGGAGGCGTCTCCCCCTGCCTCCGAAAGGATCGTCTTCGGGTGGAGCGATTAACCGGCCGTTCCGATCAAAGGCTTGAACATGGACATGCGGTCCGGTTGAGCGTCCGTTGGTGGAGTCTCCGTAACGCCCTATCGCGTCACCTCTTCGAACTTGGGTACCCTCCGGCAGAGTCGACGAGGGATCAAGATGACCATAGCCAATCCGACTACCATCAGGTCTCTCGATCCAGGTGCGCCATCCTAATCCCCGGTTGTGGTCGTTAGGGTTTTGCCAGCCAGTCATTCCTCGCATCACGATGCCATCGGAGGAGGAATACGCCGTGCCGCGCTGGTGCCGTCGCCCATTCACCACGATATCGTCGACCTGATATCCGCCCGGCCCCGCTAGAGGATCTTCTAAGTCGAAATCGTAAGGCAACCTGGGCGGCGGTTGGGTAACGCTGCCGAAGTCCGGCAGCGCGCCGACATGATAGTCTAGTTTTGGTGCTGGCGATGGCGTTGCCCGTGGCTGCGGCTCGGGGGGCAAGCCGGACTCCAGTCCGGCCATCTTCAGCATATCCTCATAGTCATCGAGGTCGCGCCGGTCTCGGGCGCGTCCGTTTTCCTCGGCTTCCTCCAGCAGCATTTTCTGCCAGACATTGGCGTAGGGACGTTCGGGCAATTTGATCTCCTTCGATTCGTTGGATCGAAGCGTCTCAAGCCATTTCCTACTAATCAAGAACAAAAAGAGAACGCAATCAAGGGCGATGTTGGGGGGAATCAATAGCCCCTGTGCATCCGCTCCAGCGCGATCCCGGCGAGGTTCTGCTTGCGGCCGACATGGCGCAGCCGCACCCGCTCGAAGCTGGCCGCCGCCGTGCGGAAGCGGTCGATCCAGGGTTGGCGGCCACGTTGTCTTCCTTGAGCCTGGCGGATCACCGACAGCGAGTCGCCCAGCAGGATGATGTCGGCGAGGCCACGCTGCCGTGCCTCGTCGAGCGCGTGGAGCAGCGCCGACCATTCGGCGTCCTCATTGTCGCCCTGCTCGCCGGTCCGGCGGATATCGGCGATGCCGCCGATCACCACCGCGATCTCGATCGGGCCAGGGTTGGGGCGGCAGCCGCCGTCGAACCAGATGCTGGTCGGCTTATTCATAGCGCCTTCACGTCGCGGGGATCATCACGGAGCCATGACAGCATATCGTGCCCTCGTCCGCCATGCCCTGCCGCTCGCCGTGCTGCTGCTGGCGGGCACCGCCGCGCGGGCGGCCGGGGAGCAGGTGATCGCGCTGAGCCCGGCCGAGAAGGCGAAGCTGCTTGACGAGGTCGCGTCGCGGCCGGCGAGGCCCGATCCCGGCGAGCCCGCGATCAACGGCCTTGGCGGCAGCCGCCAGGTCCATGGCGAGGTCGGCATGTTCGTGGGGACCGGCGGAGCGCGTGGGATGTTCGGATCGGCGGTCGCGCCGATCGGCGACAGCGGCTCGATCGCGATCGCCTTCGAGAACAGCCGATACGGGCGGTTGCGCTGATACTCCTTCGTCGTCCCGGCGGAGGCCGGGGCCGTAAGAGGCTCTTGCCGACACTTCATCCTCAAACGCCTGCGGCCCCGGTCTCCGCCGAGGCGACGGTGATGGGATCGTTGCGCGACTCTGCGCCCCTTGCTAATCGGCGCGCATGAGCAGCCAGCCGACCGCCCCTGAGACCGTCACCGTCACCTCGACCCGCGTCGCCTGCGACGGCGCCAGCGACATTCCCGGCGGCGCCGCGCTCGGTCATCCGCGCGTGTTTATCGAGATCGATCCCGATCTGGGCTATGCGGACTGCGGCTATTGCGACCGGCGTTTCGTCCTGCAGGGCGGAGCGACGGGCGGGCATCACTAACAGGTCTTCATCATCCTGACGGAAGTCAGGATCCAGATACGCTGCCTTCCGGTTCCATTCCCAGCGCTGCGGCAATGGATGCTGAATCAGGTTCAGCATGACGGGCAGGATTTTCGGAGCTTCCACGCCAATAATCCCTATTGGGCTTCGCGCCCGAGCGCCTATATCGGGCGCATGACGATCCTTGCCCCCGACCCCCGCCATTTCCTCTATCGCGACGCGCTCGATCCCGATGCGGCGCTGCGGCTCACCGCGCAGACCCTGAAAGGGTGCGACGATGGCGAGCTCTATCTCCAATATATGACGTCGGAGAGCTTTGGCTTCGACGACGGGCGGCTGAAGACCGCCGACTACAACACGCAGGCGGGCTTCGGCCTGCGCGGCGTATCGGGCGAGACCACCGCCTTCGCCCATGCCAATGAGCTGAGCGAGGCCGCGATCCTCCGCGCGGGCGAGACGATGACCCTGCTCGATCCCGCCGCCGGCACCCGCGCCGCGCCGCCACGCCGCACCAACACCAGCCTTTACACCGCCGACGATCCGCTGGGCCTTATCCCCTTTTCGAAGAAGGTCGAGCTCTGCCAGCAGATCGACGCCGCCGCCCGCGCCCGTGATCCGCGCGTGCAGCAGGTCTCGGTCGGTCTGTCCGGTTCGTGGAGCGTGGTGGAGATCGTCCGCCCCGATGGCTTCACCGCTTTCGACGTGCGCCCGCTGGTCCGCCTCAACGTCTCGATCGTGGTCGAGCAGAATGGCCGGCGCGAGACCGGCTTCTTCGGCATGGGCGGCCGCTATCTCTACGACCGGCTGTTCGAGCCGGCGCAGTGGAACCGCGCGATCGACGAGGCGCTGCACCAGGCGATTGTCAATCTCGACGCGGTCGCCGCGCCGGCCGGCGAGATGACCGTGGTGTGCGGCCCCGGCTGGCCCGGCGTGCTGCTGCACGAGGCGATCGGCCATGGGCTGGAAGGGGATTTCAACCGCAAGGGCACATCGGCCTTTGCCGGCCGGATCGGCGACCGGGTGGCGGCGCCCGGCGTGACCGTCGTCGACGACGGATCGATCGCCGACCGGCGCGGATCGCTGACCATCGACGACGAGGGCACGCCGACGCAGTGCACCGTGCTGATCGAGGACGGCATCCTGAAGGGCTATATCCAGGACCGGCTCAACGCCCGGCTGATGGGCGTGGACCCGACCGGCAACGGCCGCCGCGAAAGCTATGCCCATGCGCCGATGCCGCGCATGACCAACACCTTCATGTATGGCGGCAACGACGATCCGGAGGAGATCATCTCGCGCGCGGGCAACGGCATCTATGCCAAGAGCTTCGGCGGCGGGCAGGTGGACATCACCAGCGGCAAGTTCGTCTTCTCCTGCACCGAGGCCTACAAGATCGAGAATGGCAAGCTGACCGTGCCGATCAAGGGCGCGACCCTGATCGGCGATGGCCCGTCGGTGCTGACCAAGGTGACCGCGATCGGCAACGACATGGCGCTGGACGAAGGCGTCGGCATCTGCGGCAAGGGCGGCCAGTCGGTCCCCGCAGGCGTCGGTCAGCCGACGGTGATGGTGTCGGCCCTGACGGTCGGCGGCACCGCGGCGTAACAAAAGCGCCACAAACGAGGCCGACAGCGGTTCCATGAGGATCACCGCCCGCCTCGCCGAGGATCGTCATTCCCGCGCCGGCGGGAATCCACGGTTACGGCGCGCAGGAGGCTCCATCGGACGCCGTCCATGGGTTCCCGACGGCGCAGGAATGACGAAGGGCTGATGGCCATAGCCGTCGCCCTTGGCGGAGGAGCGGCGCTCGGCTGGGCGCATATCGGGGTCCTGCGCGCGCTCCAGGATCATCGCATTCCGGTTCGTGCCGCCGCCGGCACCTCGATCGGCGCGCTCGCGGCGGTGGCTTTCGCGGCGGGCAGGCTCGATCCGCTCGAGCGGATTGCGCGCTCCACCAACTGGTTGCGCGTCCTGTCCTATCTCGACATTCACTTCCGCCCCGGCGCGATGCTGGGCGGGCGCGGCATATTGCGCGATCTGGAGCTGCATTTCGCGCGGCTCCAGTTCCAGGAATTGCTGATCCCATCCTGCGTGGTCGCCTGCGATCTGGTCTCGGGCAAGCCGGTGGTGATCAACCGCGGCCCGGTCAATCCGGCGATCATGGCGTCGATCGCGATCCCGGGCCTGTTCCGGCCGGTGCAGGTCGATGGGCAGTTCCTGGTCGACGGCGGGGTGGTGATGCCGGTGCCGGTGGTCGCGGCCCGCTCGATCGCGCCGAAGCTGCCGGTGCTCTCGGTCAATCTACAGGGCGATTATCATGGCCGGCGGGTCGCCACGGCGATCCGATCGCGGCCGGCGCGCAACCATCCATCGATGGCGGTCGTTAGGGCCAGTACGATGCTGCTGATGGCCGAACTGGCACGCCACTCGCTGGCGCTCGATCCGCCCGACTATGCGCTGACCCTGCCGGTCGGCCATGTCGAGATCCACGACTTCACCCGCGCCGACGAACTGATCGCGATCGGCCGCGCGACGGTGGACGAGCATATCGACGACATCCGCGCGCTGGTCGGCCGCGCGCCCCGCAGGACGGCGCGGCGATGGTGAGTCCGGAGGAAGGCACCGAAGCAATCCTTGGCTTCTGGTTCGGCGAGGTCGGGTCCGATCGCTGGTGGGTGCGGTCGCAGGAGACCGACGACGCGATCGTCGGTCGATTCCGGGATTTGTGGGAGGAATGGCGCGATCGGACGCCCGAAAGCTTTCTGGCCTCGCCCCGCGAAGCGCTGGCCGGCGTCGCGCTGTTCGACCAGTTCCCGCGGAACATGTTCCGCGGCCATGCCGACGCCTTCTCGACCGACCCGCTGGCCCTCGCCATCGCCAAGGGCACGGTCGAGCGCGGGCTGGACGACCGGATGAGCGCGGACGAGCGCAGCTTTCTCTACATGCCTTTCCAGCACAGCGAGGTGCTGGCCGACCAGCAGCGCTCGCTTGCGCTGTTCACTGCTCTTGGCAACCAGAACTCGCTCGACTTCGCGAGGAAGCATCATGACATGATAGCGCGCTACGGCCGCTTCCCCGCGCGCAACGCCGCGCTGGGCCGGCCGGACCGGCCCGGCGAGCAGGCTGCCATCGAAATGAGCAGAGCCTGGTAGACTCCGCTGCCCAAAAAAAGGGCAGGGCTTAACTTTTAATCAAACAGCTCCCGAGTCGTTTGCTACCCGGTTTTCGCCTCTTGAAAATCCAGCCCGTGAATCCGGCGATTCATGAAACTGGCACGCTTATTGCGATGCACAATCGGGCTGAAAAGAGGGAGGCGTAATGAAACTCGTCATTGCCATCATCAAGCCGTTCAAGCTGGACGAGGTGCGCGAAGCGCTCTCGGGCCTGGGCGTGCAGGGCATGACCGTTACCGAGGTCAAGGGCTTCGGACGGCAGAAGGGCCAGACGGAAATCTACCGTGGGGCCGAATACAGCACGAACATGGTGCCGAAGATCAAGGTCGAGGTGGCTACCACCGACGACCTGGCCGGCCGGGTCGTCGAGGCGATCCAGCAGTCCGCCAACACCGGCGCCATCGGCGACGGCAAGATCTTCGTCCTCGACGTCGCGCAGGCGGTGCGGATCCGCACCGGCGAAACCGACGACGTCGCGCTCTGATAGAAGGGGGAAACATGACGCTCCACAAGAAGCTGGCGTCCGGTCTCGGCGCTCTCGCCGTCACCGCGCTCGTCGCCGCGCCCGCCTGGGCGCAGGATCTCATCAAGGCGCCTACTGCCGAGCAGATGGCGACCATGTACAACAAGGGCGATGTCGCCTGGATGCTCGTCTGCGCCGCGCTGGTGCTGATGATGGCGGTGCCCGCGCTCGCCCTTTTCTACGGCGGCCTCGTCCGCAGCAAGAACATGCTGTCGGTCCTGATGCAGGTTCTCACCATCGTCTGTGTTGCCGCTCTCGTCTGGGTTGGCTGGGGCTATTCGATGGCCTTCACCTCCGGCGGCGAAAACCAGTTCTTCGGCGGTTTCTCGAAGGCTTTCCTTCAGGGCGTCGACGGCACCACCATGGCTGCCACCTTCTCCAATAACCTCTACCTGCCCGAATTCGTCTTCGTGGTGTTCCAGATGACCTTCGCCTGCATCACGCCGGCGCTGATCGTCGGCGCCTTCGCGGAGCGCGTCAAGTTCTGGCCGCTGATGCTGTTCGTGGTCCTGTGGCTGACCATCGTTTATTTCCCGATGGCCCACATGGTCTGGTACTGGGCGGGCCCGGACTTCCTGCCTGATGCGCCGACCGATGCTGGTCTGATCTGGAGCTGGGGCGCGCTGGACTTCGCCGGCGGCACCGTTGTCCACATCAACGCGGGTATCGCCGGCCTTGCTGGCTGCCTCGTCCTGGGCAAGCGCGTCAGCTACAAGAAGGAGCCGATGCCTCCGCACTCGCTGACCATGACCATGATCGGCGCCTCGCTGCTGTGGGTCGGCTGGTTCGGCTTCAACGCCGGCTCCAACCTCGAAGCCAATGGCGTGACTGCGGTTGCGTTCATCAACACCCTCGTCGCCACCGCCGCAGCGGCGCTGGCCTGGGCAGTCATCGAACAGTTCGTCCATGGTAAGCCTTCGTTGCTGGGCGCTGCCTCGGGTGCCGTCACCGGCCTCGTCGCGATCACCCCGGCGGCCGGCTTCGCGGCTCCGATCACCTCGATCATCCTCGGCGCCGTTGCCACGCTCGTGTGCTTCCTCTTCTGCACCACCGTGAAGAACAAGCTCGGCTATGACGACACGCTCGACGTGTTCGGCATCCACTGCATCGGCGGCATCGTCGGCGCGATCGGCACCGGCATCGTTGCCGATCCGGCGCTCGGCGGTCAGGGCTTCTTCGATTACACCGTCTTCCCGGCGGCGGTCGGAAGCTATGACATGGCCGGTCAGGTGATCACCCAGATCAAGGCTGTCGCGCTTACTCTCGCCCTTTCGGGTGGTGTCTCCGCGGTCCTGTTCTTCCTTATCGACAAGACCATCGGCCTGCGTCCCTCGGCCGAAGTCGAACTGGAAGGCCTCGACATCGCCGAGCATGGCGAGCGCGCCTACAACTACTGATTGCGAATTGGGGCCGGCCTCCGGGCCGGCTCCTCCGGGCGTTCCTCCTGCGAACGCACTGGGCCGATGGGGCAACCCATCGGCCCTTTTTTTGTTATGGAAGGCGGAATCATGATCACAGTCGCCAGCTACAATATCCGCAAGGGCCTGGGCACCGACCGCCGCCGCAACCCGCATCGCGTGCTCGATGTGCTGCACGAAATCCGCGCGGACATCGTCGCCCTGCAGGAGGCCGATCGCCGCTTCGGCGCGCGCCAGAGCGCGCTGCCCGCCGATCTGATCGCCCAGGGCGAATATAAGGCGGTCGATTTCGACATCCGGCCCGGCGGGATCGGCTGGCACGGCAACGCGATCCTCGTCCGCCATTCGGTCGATATCACCGATTACGCGCCGCTGGTGCTGCCGACCCTGGAACCGCGCGGCGCGGTGATGGCGGAGTTGCGCGTGGCCGGACGCGAGCTGCGCGTGATAGGCATGCATCTCGACCTGTCCGGCCTATGGCGGCGGCGGCAGGTCCGCGCGATCCTCGAGCAGATTCAGCGTCGCCAGCCGATGCCGACGGTGCTGATGGGCGATCTCAACGAATGGTCGCTCCACGGCGGCTGCATCCGCGAATTCGGCGGGCTCCACGTCGCACCGACGGGGCGCAGCTATCACAGCCGTCGCCCGGTCGGATGCCTCGACCGGATCATCCATACACCCGATCTGCACCTGGTGGCCTGCGGCGCCCATGCCAGCGAACGGGCGCGGCTCGCCTCGGATCACCTGCCGATCTGGGCGCGCCTCAACTGGGTGCCGGGCGAGCGGATATCAGCGCCGGGCGAGCAGGGGCGCAATCGGCGAGATGTCGTAGCCGGCGTTCGCCGCCTTTTCGGCCAGGGTCGCCGGATCGTCGCCCGCGGCGCCGCGCGCCAGCGCCCAGACGAAGGTTGAGCGGGTTCCCGAACGGCAGAAGGCGAGCACGGGGCCCTTTGCCTCGGACAGCGCCTTCTGCATCGCTTCCACCTGTTGCGCCGTGAAGCCGCCGGGGGTGATCGGGATCGCCACGTAAGCGAGCCCCGCGCCCCGCGCGGCTTCCCGGATCGCATCGCCCGAGGGCTGGCCAGGCTCCTCCTGTTCGGGGCGGTTGTTGATGATCGTCGTAAAGCCCTGGTCCGCGGCTTGCTGGACCTGCTCGACGCTGATCTGCGGGGCGACCGAGATGGTCTCGTCGATCTTGCGGAACATGGATGTCTCCCTCAGTCTTCAAAGGCGCGAATGGCGGCAAGGAAATCTTCGCCATAGGTTTCCAGCTTCTTGGCCCCTACGCCCGAAACCTGTGCGAGGCCAGCCAGGCTGTCGGGCCTGATCGTCGCCATTTCGCGCAAGGTGGCGTCGTTAAACACCACATAGGGCGGCACGCCCTGCGCGCGGGCAAGGTCGCGGCGCAGGGTGCGCAGCGCGTCGAACAGTGGGTCGTGCGGATAGTCGACCCGCTCCTTGCCCTTGCGCCGCCGCGCGCGTTCGGGCGGCAGCACGAGCGGCAGCCGTTCCTCGCCCTTCAGGATCGGCCGCGCGCCGGGACCGAAGCTCAGCCCGCCATAATCGTCGGCGCGCAGTGCGTCGCGCGCGAGCAGGGCGCGGGCCACGGGCTTGATCAGCTTGAGTTCGGCCTCGTCGGCGATGCCGAACACGGAAAGCCGATTGTGCCCCAGCATCAGCACGCGCTCGGTCTCGCGGCCGGCCAGCACGTCGGTGAGATGGGTGACGCCATAACGCATCTCGGTCCGGAAGGCGGCCGAGAGCAGTTTCTGCGCGACGACCGTGCCGTCGATGCCGGTCGGCGGGTTCAGGCAATTGTCGCAATTGCCGCAGGCGGGCGGGGGCGTCTCGCCGAAGTGGCGGAGCAGGATCGCGCGGCGGCAGCCCGGTGCCTCGACCAGCATCGCCATGGCGTTCAGCCGCTGGCGCTCGCCGGGGCGGCGGCCTTCTTCGACATCGGTTTCGATCCGCCGGCGGGCACGGGCGAAGTCGTCGGCGCCCCAGAAAAGCTGGGTGACGGCGGGCTCGCCATCGCGCCCGGCGCGGCCGGTCTCCTGATAATAGGCCTCGATCGACTTGGGCAGGCCGGCATGGGCGACGAAGCGGACGTCGGGCTTGTCGATCCCCATGCCGAAGGCGACCGTCGCCACCATCACCATATCCTCGCTGGCGACGAAGGCCCTCTGGTTGGCGGCGCGGATCTGGGGATCGAGCCCGGCGTGATAGGCACGCGTCGGCCGGCCGCCGGCGCCGAGCTGCGCAGCAAGCTTCTCGGTCGCGTCGCGGGTGGGGGCGTAGACGATGCCCGATCCGGGATTGTCGTCGAGCAGCGCCATCAGCTGCTTCGCCACCCCATCGCGCGTGGTGATGCCGTAGCGTAGATTCTCCCGATCGAAGCCGGCCAGGATCAGCCCGTCGGGCTCGATGCCGAGCTGGGCGAGGATGTCTTCGCGGGTGTGGTGGTCGGCGGTGGCGGTGAGCGCGAGGCGGGGGACCTCGGGCCGTTCCTCCAGCAGGCCGCGCAGCAGCCGGTAGTCGGGGCGGAAATCATGGCCCCATTCGGAGACACAATGCGCCTCGTCGATCGCGATCAGCGCGAGCGGGGTCTGGTCGATCAGCCGGCGGAAACCCTCGGTCGAGACCCGCTCGGGCGCGACATAGAGCAGGTCGAGCTGGCCGGCACGCAGCCGGTCCATCGTCTCGAAGCGGTTGTCATCGGCGGAGGTCAGCGCGGCGGCGCGGATGCCCGCCGCTTCGGCCGAACGGACCTGATCGTGCATCAGCGCGATCAGCGGCGAGATGACAAGGCCGGTGCCCTCGCGGCAGAGCGCCGGGATCTGGTAGGTCAGCGACTTGCCCGCGCCGGTCGGCATCACCGCCAGTGTGTTGCACCCCGCCATCACCCGGTCGATCACATCCTGTTGCCGTCCCCGGAACTGCGAAAATCCGAAGGTTTCGTGCAGGGCTTCCAGGGGGGTGGGCATGGAGGCCCTTCTAGCGGCTGGGGACGGGGTGTCGAGCCTTCAAGGGCGCTTGGGTCCGCGCCGGTTCATCCACTTCTGCGCGGGCAGCTCGAAGCCGTGATAGAGCGCTGCCGACACCGCGACGACGATCAGCAGGAACAGGCCGATCAGCGGCAGCGGCACATCGTTCACGTCGCTGACGAAGGCGATCTTGAACAGCATGTAGAGGAAGGCATGCGCCAGATAGGTCGCGTAGCTGATCTCGCCGAACCAGTGAATCATGCGGCCCTTCATCGGACTGGGCCTTTCGGAGGTCAGCGCAAGCATCAGCAGGAAGGTGACGAAGGTGAAGGGCAGCGCCAGCGTCTCGGGTGCGCCCGCGAAATAGGCGGCGAGGCCTGCAACGCCCAGCACGCCCGCGATCAACGCGGGCCGGTTGGGCGCGTCGCGCCAGCGCAGCCACAGCGCGGCGACGATCGTTCCCATTGCGAACTCGAACAGGCAGCGCGGGAGGCCGAGGTGGGGGATGTCGTTGCCGAGCAGCGGCTTGCCCATGGCGGTGAATACACCGAACAGGCCGAGCATCAGCAGGCCGAGCAGGGCGATCAGTACCGGGGTCGACGTCCTCTGCCAATCGATGCGCGTCACCAGCAGCGGGAAGACGAGATAGGCGCCCAGTTCGCAGCTGATCGACCAGGCGGGAACGTTCCAGCCGAGTTCGGGAAGAAAGCCCCAATTCTGGAGCAGCAGCAGATGGAAGGGCAGCGTCTCCCAGCGGTAATCGGGCGGCAGCGCCCGTCCAGTCGCGACGCAGGCCAGCGCGAAGCCGACCGCGCCGAGCAGCACGAGCAGATGGAGCGGCCAGATCCGCGCCAGCCGCCGCCACAGGAAATGTGGCACCGCCCGCCAGCGATGTTCGCCGAGGAGAGAGCGATAGTTGAGCCAGATCACGAAGCCGGACAGCACAAAGAAGAAATCGACCGCGAGATAGCCCTTGGCGAGAAAATCGATCACGCCCTGGGGCAGTGAGCCGCTGGCGCTTTCCCGGATGTGATAGAGGACTACATACCAGGCCGCGATCCCGCGCGCGGAGGTGAGCGGACGAAGTTCGTGCCGGACCTGCAACTCGCTTATGCCCCCAACGCGTCACCCCTGCGAAGGCGGGGGTCCATGTCTGTATTCACCACAGATGCCATCGCGGGTGAAGAGAGACATGGATGCCAGCCTGCGCTGGCACGGCGAATATCAGGCAGGCTATGCCGCCTCCTTGTCCTTCTCCTCGGCCTCGCTCGCCTGGCGCATCCACATCTCGGCATAGAGGCCGTCGCGCGCCATCAGCTCGGCGTGGCTGCCGCGCTCGGCGATGCGGCCTGCTTCCAGGACGACGATCTCGTCGGCATGGACGATAGTCGACAGGCGGTGTGCGATGACGATGGTGGTGCGGCCCTGTTCGACGCCGCGCAGCGTGGCCTGGATGTCGGCCTCCGTACGACTGTCCAGTGCGCTGGTCGCCTCGTCGAGGATCAGGATGGGTGGGTTCTTGAGCAGGGAGCGGGCGATCGCTACCCGCTGCTTCTCACCGCCCGACAGTTTCAGCCCGCGTTCCCCGACTTTCGTTTCATAGCCGTGCGGCAGCGACAGGATGAAGTCGTGGATCGCGGCGCCCTGCGCTGCTGCCTCGATCTCGTTCCGGGTCGCGCCCTCGCGGCCATAGCCGATATTGTAGCCGATCGTGTCGTTGAACAATACCGTGTCCTGCGGGACGATGCCGATCGCGCGGCGCAGCGATTCCTGGGTGACATGGGCGATGTCCTGCCCGTCGATCGTCACCCGCCCGCCGCTGATGTCGTAGAAGCGGTAGAGGATGCGCGCGAGAGTCGACTTGCCCGCACCCGAAGGGCCAACCACGGCCAGCGTACCGCCAGGCCGGATCGACAGGTCGATCCCCTTAAGGATCGGCCGCTCGGGATCATAGTGGAAGGTGACATCCTCGAAGCGGACCAGCCCGCCGGTGACGGCGAGCGGCTTCGCATCGGGGGCATCGGTCACTTCGGCGGGCGTATCCACCAGCCGGAACATCGCCTCCATGTCGATCAGCCCCTGGCGGATCTCGCGATAGACCATGCCGAGCATGTCCAGCGGCCGAAACAGCTGGCTGAGGATGGTGTTGATGAACACCACGTCGCCCGGCGAATACCAGCCCTTGCTCCAGCCATAGACGCTGTAGCCCATTGCGCCCGCCATCATCAGGTTGGTGATAAGCGACTGGCCGACGTTGAGCAGCGCCAGCGAGCTTTCATTCTTCGTCGCAGCGCGGGCATAATCTTCGACGGCCTGGCCGTAATTGGCGGTCTCGCGCGCCTCGGCGCTGAAATATTTGACCGTCTCGTAATTGAGCAGCGAGTCGACGGCGCGGGCTGCCGCGCGCGTGTCATATTCGACCATCGCGCGGCGCATCTTGGTGCGCCACTCGGTCACCTTGCGGGTGAAGCGGATATAGCAGGCGATCGCGAACAGCGTCGCGGCGACCAGGCCCCAGCCGAACTTGAAGAAGAAGATCAGGCAGACCGCGCTCAGCTCGAAAATAGTCGGGCCGATATTGAACAGCAGGAAATAGAGCATCGTGTCGATGCTCTTGGTGCCGCGCTCGACGATCTTGGTCAGCGCGCCGGTGCGCCGTTCGAGATGATAGCGCAGCGACAGCCGATGAAGCTGGGAGAATACCTCCACCGAGAGGCGCCGTCCCGCGTCTTGGCCGACCAGCTCGAAGATCGCGTTGCGCATATTGTCGAACAGCACGCCGCCGAAGCGCGCGCCCGCATAGGCGACGACCAGCGCCACCGCGATCATGACCCCCGGTTCGAAGCCCGGTGTCATCCGGTCGATCGCGGCCTTGTAGGCGAAGGGCATCAGCAGCACCGCCGCCTTGGCCGCCAGCACCAGCAGCAGCGCTATCACCACGCGCGCGCGCAGCGCCGGCTCGTGTTTCGGCCAGAGATACGGGATGAAGCGGCGGAGGGTCTCCCAGCCCTGTTCGGGGGCGGCGGTGGTGGCGGAAGCGTGATCGGGCGGCATGTCGGACGTGAAGATAGGGATGCGGGTCCGTTGAGGGAAGGTCGAACGGCTTTGGGCGCGACAAGCAGCGTTTGGGCGCGCACACCGGTCCACGCAACGGTTTCATGCGCGTGACATGGTTGCCCCGACGCGAAAGTTGGCCGCATGGCGCCGGCATGACTTCGCAAACTTCGGAAAACCCGCCGCAGAAGCTACGTCCGCTGCCTCTGCTGATCTTCAGTTCACGCTGGCGGCTATGAGACGTTCGTGTCGCGGCTGGGATTGAACAACCATCCCGATCAGCCGGAATGGCTGAGCCACGTCAACACTGGCGTGCTCAAGGTCAAGCTGGCCATGGCGATCATCGGCATCTCCTCGATCCATCTGCTCCGCTCGTTCATCGAGGCGGACATGATCGGCCAGCCGAACGGCCGCATCACCGAAACCGGGCTGCTCTGGCAGACGGTGATCCACATGGCCTTCATCCTGTCCGCGCTCGGCATCGCCTGGGTCGATCGGATGAGCCAGCAGAAGCATTGACCGGCTGACGGGGAGTGACCGGACGGGGGAGGATGGCGATGCCGCCGGCCCCCGCCAGTCCGTCAGGCGTCGGGCTGGATCAGCTCACCGGTGATGCGGATGCCGGCGCCGTCGACCTGATAGGTCTTGTTGATGAAGATCAGGATCGACGTGAGTGCTTCCGCCGCCGCCGAATTGACCAGCGCGCCGCCATGGATGCCGCGAAGGCCCATCGCGTCGGCCAGCTCGACGACGATCTGCCGGTCGGCCTTGTCGTCGCCGAAGACCAGCACGTCGCACTCGATATCCTTGTCGGTGATCAGCTTGTGGCCCGCCACGCTGTGGAAGGCGGAGACGATCCGCACGCCATCGCCCAGCGCGTTCCGCGTGCGCACCGCCGCGCTGCCTTCCGCCGGCAGCTGCACGCGCATCACCCTGGGCGGCACCAGCGGCACGGTGGTATCTACCACCAGCTTGCCGGCCACATAGGGCTTGATGCCGGCCAGCGTCGTATCCTGGGAGTCGAAGGGGACGGTGACAATGATGACGTCACCGGCCTGGGCGGCGTCGGCGTTGCTCATGCCGGTAAGGCCGAAGCCGAGTTCGGTGGCCTTGGCCTGTGCGCTCTCGGCCGAGCGCGATCCGATCACCACCGCACGCCCGGCCTTGGCCAGCCGCCGCGCGATCGCCGCGCCCAGCTTGCCAGTGCCGCCGATCACCGCGATCCGTTCATTGCCAGCCATGCCGTCTCTCCCATCCTCATATTCGATGGGCGGTTCTTAACGGCAACGGCCCCACATACAAGCGGGGCCGGCCTATGAGAAGCGTCAGGGCCGGAGCGTTTCGGCTGGCCCGTGCCCGGAGGGGCGGCGGGCCTGCCGATATTCAGGCCGGCGTCTTCTTGGCGCGCGGCTTGGCGGAAGCGGCCTTCGCCGGGGCCTTGGCCGGTGCTTTTGCCGCAGCCTTGCCGGGAGCCTTGGTTTCGGCCTTGGGCGTGGACGCGGGCTTCGCCTTTGCGGCGGGCTTTGCCGCTGCGGGGGCTTTCGCTACCGCTGCCGGCTTTGCCGCCACGGGAGCTTTTGCCGCGGCTGCCGGCTTTGCCGCTGCGGGCTTGGGGGCCGCCTTGGGCTTTGCGGCTGCGGCAGGCTTCGGCGCCGCTGCAGTCTTGGCAGCCGCCGGCTTCGCTGTGGCTGCCGCGGGCTTCACTGCCGGCGCGGGCTTTGCCGCCGCCGCCGGCTTCGCGGCTGGGGCCGGCTTCGCCGCTGCCGCTGCCGGTTTCGCCGCGGCAGGCTTCGGGGCGGTTACGGGCTTGGTCGTCGCAGCGGGCTTCGCCGCAGTGGCGGCCTTGGCGGCGGGCTTGCGGCCGAGGCCGATCTTCACCGCGAGCGCCTTGCGCTGCTCGGCGTAATTGGGCGCGACCATCGGATAGTCAGCCGGAAGATTCCACTTCTTGCGATAGTCATCCGGCGACATGCCGTAGTTGGTCTGAAGATAACGCTTGAGCATCTTCATCTTCTTGCCGGACTCAAGGCTCACGATATAGTCGGGCTTCACCGACGAACGGACTGCCACCGCCGGCTTGAGTTCTGGTTCCGGCGCGCTCTGTGGCTTGCCGAGGCCCTCGAGTGCCTGATGAACGCTCTTGATCAGTGCGGGCAAGTCCGAGACCGAGACATTATTATTGGCGACATGCGACGCGACAATATCGGCGGTCAGAGCCAGAACGGTTTCGTCAGCCATGGGTATGGGGTCCTTGCAGTTGAAGGCGCTTCTTCGTCCAATATTCGCAAAGAAACAATTGCTTTGATGAGGAGCGCCAGATTTTTTTGGCGGCGGCCGGCGTGCAGGGCAGCTATTCGTCGGCCGCGAAACGGCGATCGCCACCTTCAAATAGTCCTGATAACCGCCAAAAGCTGGTTCTGTCGAAGGCCTTCCCGATGGCGGCAATATCCAGAAGCCCGAGCTCATCCCAAAAACTTTCCAAGGCGATCGGCGCAGGGTTTTTCTACCTCCGTGACTGGCGATGACGCGGTCTCTCGACGAAATCGGACGGCGACACGGCGAATCATTTTACCGCTGCGAAGTGATCGGGGCTTCCGGATAGATGTCGTCAGGTAATGAAATCTTGTACTCCCTTGTCGAGCGAAGGTTTCGAAGATGTCGTTCGGTTCCATCGCTACGCCGGTGATGCGATGGCACCCGCAAGCAGCCAGCTTGTCCGGGCTTCTCTTTGACGTTTGAAGGACAGGGGCACCGGATGTCCGTTGCCGGCAACATGCGGGCCGGCCGGACAAGGCCGGGCCGATCGGGCGCTTTACCCGTCCTTTGTTTCGTGGCCAGCCATGTGGAGGGCACGGCAGTCCCTGCCGGACGGAGAATTGTGTGGCATGGCGTTTGGGGGGGTGTCGCCGAGGGCCCGCTCAGGAGGCGCGGCTCGGGAGGGGGGCGACCGCCCAGGGTCGTCCCTAGATGTGGAGCCTCAACAGGTTATTCATTGGCTGACGTAGTCGGCTGATGGGCGGTTGTGATTGTAAGCTGCCGTGGGGGCGGTGCCAGTTATAATTATGGAGCCATGGACTGAGGGCGCGTTTGCGGTGCTCGGAGGTTGGATAGGCGCGAGCATATGCCCATTCGCGTAAGCTGGTCTGGATGAAGCGTTCGGCCTTGCCGTTAGTCTTGGGCGTGTAGGGTTTGGTGCGGATGTGCTTGAGGCCGAGTGCTTTGCAGGCGTCGCGGAAGGCGAAGCTTTTGTAGCAGGCGCCGTTGTCGGTCATGACGCGCGAGACAGTGATGCCGAGGCTTTGATAATAGGCGATGGCGGCGAAGAGGAAGGCGGTTGCGCTTTCCTTCTTTTCGTCGGGGAGGATCTGGCTGAAGGCGATGCGCGAGGCATCGTCGATGCAGACGTGGACGAACTCCCAGCCCGCGCCGTAGCGCTCGCCAGCACGGCTGCCGCGAGTGCTGCTCTGCTTTGTCCGATTGCCGGTGATGCGATGGCCGACGCGTTCGAAGCGGCCGAGCTTCTTGATGTCGATGTGGATCAGCTCGCCGGGGTGCGCGCGCTCATAGCGACGGATGGGCTCGGGAGGATCGAGATCGCGCATTCGGCTCAAGCGTGCGTTGCGCAGTATCCGGCTGACAGTGGCTGGCGAGAGCTTCAGCGTGGCGGCGATCTGCTTGCCGCAGAGGCGCTGACGGCGCAGGGCGATGACCTGCTCGATGCGGTCGGCGGGCGTGGCGCGGGGCATGGCGTGTGGGCGCGAGCTGCGGTCGACGAGACCGGCTTCGCCTTCGATCCGATAACGTGCCAGCCACTTGGCTACGGTTCGCTCCGAGACGCCCAGGGCGGTCGCGACCGCCCTGGGCGTCTCGCGCAGAACCATCACGCGCCGGACGATCTCGGCTCGACTGAAGGGCGTGGTTCGGGCATTCTTGTGGATGTTCATCCGGTCGTTCCTCCAGACCTGACGTGTCGCAACATCAGTCTGATCCGGTCACGCCGGATGAACAACCTCCTGAAAGCTCACACCTAGAGCGCGTCGATCGCGCCCGAGATGCCGAGCGGATGGCAGTCGCGATCGACCAGAGTGATGCGAGGGTGGCAAGGCAGGCGCCCGGGCGGCGGCGTGGGAGCCGCCGTCCGGGCGTGGAATGGTTAGGATCCGGCTTTGATCATATCGAGGGCGACGTCGACGATCATGTCCTCCTGGCCGCCGACCATCTTGCGGCGGCCGAGCTCGACGAGGATTGCGCGGGTATCCAGCTTATAGTCGGCCGCCGCCTTCTCGGCGTGGCGCAGGAAGCTCGAATAGACGCCGGCATAGCCGAGCGCGAGCGTCTCGCGGTCGACGCGAACAGGGCGGTCCTGCAAGGGGCGGACGAGATCCTCGGCCGCGTCCATCAGCGCCATCACGTCGCAGCCATGGTTCCAGCCCTTGCGGTCGACGGCGGCGACGAACACCTCCAGCGGGGCGTTGCCGGCGCCGGCACCCATGCCGGCGAGGCTCGCGTCGATCCGCACCGCGCCTTCCTGCGCGGCGACGATCGAGTTGGCGACGCCCAGCGAGAGATTGTGATGGGCATGCATGCCGCGCTGCGTCTCGGGCTTGAGCACCCGATCATAGGCCTGGAAGCGGGTGCGGATCCCGTCCATGTCGAGCGCGCCGCCGCTGTCGGTGACATAGACGCACTGCGCGCCATAGCTCTCCATCAGCAGCGCCTGCTGCGCCAGTGCCTCGGGCTCGATCATGTGGCTCATCATCAGGAAGCCCGACACGTCCATGCCGAGATCGCGGGCGATGCCGATATGCTGCTTCGAGACGTCCGCCTCGGTGCAGTGGGTCGCGACGCGGACCGACCGCACGCCGATGTCATAGGCGCGGCGCAGCTCGTCCACCGTCCCGACGCCGGGCAGGATCAGCGTGGTCAGCACCGACCGGGTCAGCACCTCGGCCACGGCCTCCAGCCATTCCCAGTCGGTGTGCGCGCCGAAGCCATAGTTGAAGCTGGCGCCGTTGAGACCATCGCCATGCGCCACCTCGATTGCGTCCACGCCCGCATCGTCGAGCGCCTTGGCGATCGCGCGGACATGATCGATCCCGTACATGTGCCGGATCGCGTGCATGCCGTCGCGCAGCGTCACGTCCTGGATGTAGAGCTTGTCCTTGGCTACGTCGAAGCTCATGCCGCGACCCTCCCTGTGATGATGCGCTCAGCGAGCAGTTCTCCGGTCGCCTTGGCGGCGGCGGTCATGATGTCGAGATTGCCCGAATAGCTTGGCAGATAGTCACCGGCGCCCTCGACCTCCAGGAAGATCGAAGTCTTGATGCCGGTATACTCGCCGCGTCCGGGTATCTTCAGCTTGTTATTGTCGCCGAAGCGCTCGAACTGCACCTCCTGCTTCAGCCGGTAGCCGGGCACATAGGCCTGGACCTTCTTGACCATCGCCTTGACCGAAGCGCGGATCGTCTCCTCGTCGGCGCCTTCGGACAGGGTGAAGACGGTGTCGCGCATGATCATCGGCGGCTCGGCCGGGTTGAGGATGATGATCGCCTTGCCCTTGGCGGCGCCACCCACCTTCTCGATCGCCGAAGCGGTGGTGCGGGTGAACTCGTCGATATTGGCGCGCGTGCCGGGGCCCGCCGATCGCGACGAGACCGAAGCGACGATCTCGGCATAATGCACCGTCGCGACCTGGCTGACCGCCGCCACCATCGGAATGGTCGCCTGGCCGCCGCACGTCACCATGTTAACGTTGGTCGCATCAAGATGCTCGTCCATGTTGACCGGCGGGATGGTGAAGGGGCCGATCGCGGCGGGCGTCAGGTCCACCACCAGCTTGCCGTCGGCGCGCAGCGCCTCGTCATGTACCTTGTGGGCATAGGCGGATGTCGCGTCGAAGACGATACCGATCTCGGCATAGTCGGGCAGATTCTTCAGCCCCTCGAGCCCCTCATGAGTCGTCGCGATGCCGCGCTCGCGCGCCATCGCCAGACCTTCCGATGCCGGGTCGATGCCCACCACCGCCGCCAGTTCCATATTCTGCGGATATTTGATCATCTTGATCATCAGGTCGGTGCCGATATTGCCCGACCCTATGATCGCCGCCTTGATCTTCTCGGTCATCGCTGGGGATCTCTCCGATATGCCGTCCGCCCGATCGTCGGGCCCTTCTGCCGGCATCGAAAATAGGGCAGGGCGACCGGCCCGAGCAAACTCCGCTTGTCTTGTTTTTCCATATCGTGGGATAAGAATGACATGTCCTCTTCCCCCACCGCATCGCCCCGATCGGTCGACAAGTCGCTCGCGCTGCTGGTGCAGGTGATCGAAGGCGGAGCATTCCCATCGATGTCGGCGCTTGCCCGCGCGGCCGATCTGCCCGTCTCGACCGTCCATCGGCTGCTGGCCGGGCTCGAACAGGCCGGCTTCGTCGCCCGGCTGGAGCGCGGCCATTATGTCGGTGGCCCCACCCTGCGCCGGCTGGCGCGGCGGCAGGACGATTCCGCCAAGATATTGGCCCAGATCGGTGGGCCGATCCTGGCGCGGCTGTCGCGGCGGACCGGCCGGATCTGCCATCTCGGCATCCTCGAGGAGAATATGATGACCTATCTGGTGAAGGAGGGCGACGCCGAGGACAATGCGGTATCGCGGCTCGGCATGCAGCTGGAGGCCTATTGCACGGGCCTGGGCAAGGCGCTGCTTGCCCATCTGCCGGAAAATGAGCGCGAGCTGTTCGTGGCCGGAGGCGGCTTCGTGGCGCTGACGCCGAGTACGCTGACGACGCCTTCGGCGTTCCGGGACGAGTTCGCCCGTATCCGCGAGCGTGGCTATGCGCTGGACCAGGAGGAGATGGTCCCGGGCCTGGTCTGCATCGCCGTGCCGATCCGCGCCATGGACCGGGTGGTCGCCGCCATATCGCTGGTGGTGACCCAGAGCGCCGAGCCGCGTCGGCCGACCTCCTATCTGGGCCGGCTCCACGCCGCCGCGCGCGAGATCGAAACGAGGCTGCACCCCTTCGCCGACATGCTCGTCGCGGCCTGACGAGCCCGGAGGCAGGGCCCGCCAACTTCCTGTCGCGAAAATTCCTGCACTCGGCTACGCGGCGACCGGACGAACCATGGCTGGGAGGAGCGATCCTTGGCGCGCATATTGCTGACCCGGCGCTGGCCCGCCGCGATCGAGGCGGAACTGGCAAGCCGCCATCAGGTCCACATCAATACCGATGACCGGCCGATGTCGCAGGCCGAACTGGCCGAGGCGATGCGGACCTTCGACGTGCTGTGCCCGACGGTGTCCGACCGGATCGACGCGGCGGTGATCGGCGCGGGCGGTGGCGCCCGGATCATCGCCAATTATGGCGCGGGCGTGGATCATATCGACCTTGCCGCCGCGCGCGCCGCCGGTATCGCCGTCACCAATACCCCCGACGTGCTGACCGAGGCGACCGCCGAGTTGGCGGTGCTGCTGATGCTGATGGCCAGCCGCCGCGCGGGGGAGGGCGAGCGCGAATTGCGCGAGGGTCGCTGGTCAGGCTGGAGGCCGACCCATCTGCTCGGGCGCTCCCTGCGGGGGCGCCGGCTGGGGCTGGTCGGCTATGGACGGATCGCGCGCGAGACCGCGCGGCGCGCCCGGGCCGCCTTCGGCGTCGAACTCAGCTATCACAGCCGCCGGCCCGTGGCCGACGACGATCTTGGTGCACAATATATGGCCTCGCTCGACGCGCTGATGGCGGAGGCCGACATCGTTTCGCTGCATTGCCCGGGCGGCGCCGAAACCCATCATCTGATCGATGCGCCGATGCTGGGGCGGATGAGGCCCGGCGCGCTGCTGATCAACACGGCGCGCGGCTCGGTGGTGGACGAGGCGGCGCTGGCGGCGGCGCTGACCGAGGGGAAGATCGGCGGGGCGGGGCTCGACGTCTACGAGCGCGAGCCGGCGGTCCATCCCCTGCTGTTGGACGCACCGAATGTCGTGTTGCTGCCTCACCTCGGCAGTGCCACGCTGGAGACGCGCGAGGCGATGGGGCGGCAGGCTATGCTCAATCTCGAAGCGCTGCTCGACGGCCGCGAGCCGCCCAACCGTGTCGCCTGAGCCCGCCAGTGCGCTGGCCGCCGTCGAGCCGGCGCTGCGCGAGGCGATGGAGCGGGCCAGCGTGCGCCCTTTCGTGCTCGGCATCTGCGGCGCGCAGGGCAGCGGCAAGTCGACGCTGTCGGATGCGCTGGCCGGTCATATGCGGGCGGCCGGAGTCCCCACCTCGGTCCTGTCGATCGACGATCTTTATCGCACTCACGCCGAGCGCGCGGCGCTGGCCCGCGACGTGCATCCGCTGTTTGCGGTGCGCGGCGTGCCCGGCACCCATGATGTCGGGCTGGGCCTGGACATACTCGACACCTTGGCTAGCGGCCTGCCGGCAAGGCTGCCCCGCTTCGACAAGGCGCAGGACGACCGCGCTCCCGAAGCGGACTGGGACGAGGCCCCCGCCGACACCCGGCTGCTGATCCTGGAAGGATGGTGCGTCGGCGCGCGGCCGCAGGCGGACGACGCCCTCGCGGAGCCGGTCAACGATCTCGAACGGCTGGAGGATGGTGCGGGCCGCTGGCGCAGGACGGTCAACCGGGCACTGGCCGGAGACTATCAGGCGCTGTTCGGCCGCATCGACATGCTGGTCCTGCTCGCCGCCCCGGGATTCGAGGCGGTGCGCGACTGGCGGATCGAGCAGGAACATGGCCTGGCACGCGGCGCGGCCCCCGGCGCGAGCGGCGTGATGAGCGATGCCGAGGTCGAGCGTTTCATCCGCTTCTATGAGCGGCTGACGCGCCACATATTGGACGAGATGCCGGGCAGGGCGAATCTGGTGATCCGCCTGCGCAAGGATCGCACCCCATGCTCCATCGTCCCGGCGCGCCGCGGCCGATAGGCCGGTCGAAGACTGGGCGGGTTGGTCTAGCTTTGTGTGGTCGGCAGCCCATATTGCGGCAGCAGGGTCGCCAGTTCGCTCTGGCGCCGGGTATTGGTCTTCTGGAATATGACCTTGAGGTGGGTGCGCGCGGTTTCATGCGCGATGCCGGCCGCCCGCGCGGCCTCCCTCGCTCCCATGCCCTGCGCGATATCGCGCGCTATCCGCGCCTCGGTCGGCGTGAGATCGAAGAGCGCCTGCAGCAGATCGCCCTCAGGCAAGCGATCGTCCACGGAATCGGCCAGGACCACCAACCCGTTTGCCGGGGAGAAGATGTCCCGGGCCGCGCCGTTCACCGGAAGCAGGTGCATGGCGACGCGGCGCTGGTCGTCCAGGCTTATGGCTATCGAGCTGCCCCTTTTCTGAGCCGTCAGTCGTTCGATCGCGTCTCCCAGGCTCAGATCGGATCGGCCGTCCTTCAGCCGGAGCCGCGACCGGCTGTCCAGCAGCGACTTTCCGATGATCCGGTCGAAAAGATCGTTCGCGGTCAGCAGGCGGCCGCGGACGTCGATCATCGCGGCCGGCGTTCCGATCATCTCGAGCGCCTCGATCGCGGCCCGGGCCTGCTCCATGGCCAGCCTGCCGCTCAGCGTCGCCGCCCGGCCGAGATGCGGACGAAGCGCATCGAGAATGGGAAGCGCGCTTCGGGAACGGGCGTGGTCCGCGAAGGCTTCCAGCGTGATCGCAACCGTGTCCTGGGTCGCGCCACGGATCAATGTCGCCGCGCCGGCGGCGGCGCCGCGCGGAATGAGGAAATCGGTATAGATAGGCAGGGTACGAAGTTCCTCCTCGCTGTGGAGGTCGCTGTCGGTTAGGAAGCCGGCATAAGGCGGCCGGGCGAGATATCGGTCGAGACGGCTGTTCCGGCGGTCCCAGCCCTCCGCCGCGAACTGGATCGTGGTCGCCTCGATCCCCGGAGACGAGGCGCGCCGCACCATCCCGCCTGTCCGGGCGTGGATGACGTTGCCACCGCGGGCCCCGACCAGGACCGCCAGCTTTTCGAGAAGGTCCGGCCACAAGTGCGGCATCGCGCCAGCTTCATAGATCGCGTCTATGATTGCTTCGTGGTCCAACTCCGTCCCCTGACCCAGCCTGCACGTCTGTCCGGTGGCTAGACTGGATCGGATTGCCCGTGGAGTCGACCCGGCAGCTTGAGAAACTAATCTCGATCAGTGGGTGTGTTAAGCGTGCGTTCGACAAAAACCTTCGGTGCTCAGGTACGGCGATCAAGGGCGGATGTTGAATCACATGCGAACTGGCGCTGCAATTCCCTGACCAGTTCCAGGATCGACAAGGCCGGCGCGGAGGATCCGTCGACGCGATAGGCGAGGGCGATTTCGAGGCTCTCGCGATAGTCGACGATTTCGCGGAAGATGAGGCCTTCGATGGTGATGTTGCGCAGCGAATGGGGGGCCAGAACGACGCCATGGCCGCCCGCCGCCATGCACGCGGCGGTGACGAAATCATTGACCTGGGTGATCGGGTCGAGCGCGAAACCGCCGAGCTCGGCCAGTTGCCGGAGCTTCGTTCCCAAGCCGTCATTGGCGTGGAACTGCGGATTGATGAAGCTTTCCCCGGCCAGGTCGGCGGCGCGGATCTCGTCGCGCGCGGCCAGCGGGTGCGAGGCTGCGAGGGCGAGCAGGGTGGTCTCGCGATAGAGCGGGATCGCCTTGACGGCCTCAGGATAGTTGGAACGAGGCCGGATCAGGCCGACATCGAGCTTCGCATCGGCGATGGCTGCAATCTGCTGCGGCGTTTCCATCATCGACGGGCGGAGCTGCAGCAACGGCAGTTGATCTCGCAGCACGCGGAGCATGGCCGGCAATATCCCGCAGATCGCCGCCGAGAAGATATAGCCGATCTCGACCGGCCCAGCCTCGCCGCGCGCCGCCAGCTGGCCGATCCGCTCCGCCCGGTCGAGCTGGGCGATCGCGGCCCGCGCCTGGGCGAGGAATATCTCCCCTGTCCGGGTCAGCGAAACCGCGGCGCGCTTGCGGCGATGTAGCAGCGGCGCCCCGACCACATCCTCCAGCCGGCGTATCTGCGAACTCAGCGCCGATTGCGCGATGGCAAGGCGGTCGGCCGTGCGGGTGAAATGCAGGTCCTCCGACAGGGCAATGAAGCTGCGCACGGCCTTCGTATCGAGCATGACTCTTTTTAATCACTAAATCGGAATAGAATCCAATTTTATCGAGATTGAAATGATCATAGTCGCCGCGCACAAGCGTGTGTGCAACGACGGAGAATGTGATGGCGGGGATGGTGCGCTTCAATCACGGGGATCCTTTCCTTCTCGATGACCAGCTGACCGGCGACGAGCGGATGATCCGCGACGCGGCGCGCGCCTATGCGCAGGAAAGGCTCCAGCCGCGCGCGATCGACGCCTTCTCGCGGGAACACACCGATCCGGAGATATTCCGCGAGATGGGCGCGCAGGGGCTGCTCGGCGTCACCCTGCCGGAAAGCTATGGCGGCGCCGCGGCGTCCTATGTCGCCTATGGCCTGGTCGCGCGCGAGGTCGAGCGGGTGGATTCGGGCTATCGCTCGATGATGTCCGTCCAGTCGAGCCTCGTCATGCATCCCATCCATGCCTATGGCTCGGAGGCGCAGAAGCAGCGCTATCTGCCCAAGCTCGCATCGGGCGAATGGATCGGCTGCTTCGGACTGACCGAGCCCGACGCGGGATCCGATCCGGGCGGCATGCGCACCTGCGCCGCGAAGATCGACGGCGGCTATCGCCTCCACGGCAACAAGACGTGGATATCCAACGCGCCGATCGCCGATGTCTTTGTCGTCTGGGCCAAGTCCGACGCGCATGGCGGGGAGATTCGCGGCTTCGTGCTGGATAAGGGCGCCAAGGGCCTCTCCACTGCGAAGATCGAAGGGAAGATGAGCCTGCGCGCCTCGATCACCGGCATGATCAACCTCGACGAGGTCGAGGTGGGCGAGGATGCGCTGCTGCCCGACGTACAAGGGCTGAAGGGGCCGTTCGGCTGCCTCAACCGGGCACGCTATGGCATCAGCTGGGGGGCGCTCGGCGCCGCCGAATTCTGTTTCGAGGCGGCGCGCCAATATGGCCTCGACCGCAAGCAGTTCGGCCGACCACTGGCCGCGACGCAACTCTATCAGAAGAAGCTGGCGGACATGATGAGCGACATCGCGCTGGGCCTGCAGGCTTCCCTGCGGGTCGGGCGGCTGATGGACGAGGGCCGCTTCGCGCCGGAGATGGTCTCGATCGTCAAGCGCAACAATGTGGGCAAGGCGCTCGATATCGCGCGGGCGGCCCGCGACATGCACGGCGGCAACGGCATCTCCGAGGAATATCAGGTCATCCGCCACATGATGAACCTCGAGACGGTCAACACCTATGAGGGCGCCCATGATGTCCACGCCCTCATCCTCGGCCGCGCGATCACCGGCATCGCGGCCTTCTGATGGCCGGGCCGCCGCTCGCGGGGGTGAAGGTGGTCGAACTGGCCCGCATCCTCGCGGGCCCCTGGGCGGGGCAGACGCTCGCGGACCTCGGCGCCGAGGTGATCAAGGTGGAAAGCCCCGGCGGCGATGACACGCGCCGATGGGGGCCACCCTTCGTCACCTATCCCGATGGCGGGCAGGACGCCGCCTATTTCCATGCCACCAATCGTGGCAAGCGGTCGGTCGTCGCCGATTTCACGACCGCCGAGGGGCAGGCGCAGGTGCGCGCTCTGGTGGCCGACGCCGATGTGCTGATCGAGAATTTCAAGGTTGGCGGGCTCGCCAAATATGGGCTGGACTACCCCGCCCTGGCCGCGATCAACCCGGGACTGGTCTATTGCTCGATCACCGGCTTCGGCCAGGACGGCCCCTATGCCCAGCGGGCGGGATACGACTTCATCGTCCAGGGCATGAGCGGGATCATGGACCTGACCGGCGATCCCGAGGGCGAACCGCAGAAGATCGGCGTCGCCTATGCGGATATATTGACCGGCCTCTATTCGGTGATCGCGATCCAGGCGGCGCTCGCTCAGCGGGCCCGCACCGGGCGGGGCCAGCATATCGACATGGCCCTGTTCGACGTCATGGTGGCGACGCTCGCCAACCAGGCGATGAACTATCTGGTGGGCGGCGCGGCGCCAACGCGGCTTGGCAATGCCCATCCGAACATCGCCCCCTATGCGGTCTATCCGGTGTCGGACGGCTGGTTCATCCTGGCCGTCGGCAATGACGGGCAGTTCCGCAAATTCTGCGATCTGGTCGGCATCGCGGCCGATCCCCGCTTCGAAACCAACGCGCTGCGCCTGGCCAACCGGGATGCGCTGGCGGAGGTCATCGGGGCGGCGACGCGGGGCTGGACGAAGGTTGCGCTGCTCGATGCGCTGGCACAGGCCGGCGTGCCGGCCGGGCCGATCAACCGGCTCGACGAGGCCTTTGCCGATCCGCAGATCGCTCATCGCGGGCTGGTCCAGGGGTTCGATGCCGATGGATATCAGGTGCCGGGGCTTCGCACCCCGATCCGCTTTTCCGACGCGGAGCTCGCCCTCGACCATGGCTCGCCGCGGCTCGGCGCGGACAGCCGATGACCGGCCGCGCCTGCGATCCGCGACGGGCCTGCCACCGTCCGCAGCCCCGTGGAGCCTGTCGACGCCGACCATGGCTATGATATCATTGCACGAGGCCGATCGCGGGCGTGGCTCCTTCCGCGACCCCTGCCGATACCGGCCGCACGATCGAGGATTTCGATGCACGACATGACCCGCACCAGCCCCGCCACGGTCGCTTCGCGACTAGCCGAGGCGCTTGTGGCGCAAGGGGTCGATCATGTCTTCTGCGTACCGGGCGAGAGCTATCTGGCGGTGCTGGATGCGCTGTACGACCTCAGGCGGGAGATCCGGCTGATAACCTGCCGCAACGAGATTGCCGCCGCCAACATGGCCGAAGCCTATGGCAAGCTCACCGGCCGGCCCGGCATCTGCATGGTGACGCGCGGTCCTGGCGCGAGCCATGCGGCGGTCGGCGTCCATACGGCGGAGCAGGATTCGACGCCGATGATCCTGTTCGTCGGCCAGATCGAGCGGGGGCATCGCGGGCGTGGCGCCTTTCAGGAGGTCGATTATCGCCAGATGTTCGGCAGCATCGCCAAATGGACGGCGGAACTGGAGGAGGCCGACCGCGTGGACGAGATCGTCCGCCGGGCCTTCTCGACGGCGCTGAACGGCCGTCGCGGACCCGTCGTGCTGTCGCTGCCCGAGGATGTGCTGACCGAGCCGGCCGTCGGCACCGCGCTGCCATGGCGGGCGGGTCCGGTGCGCAGCGGCCTGGAGCCCGGGGTGCTGGCAGCGATCGGCGATCGCCTGCGGGCTGCATCGAAGCCGCTGCTCATCCTGGGCGGTTCCGGCTGGAGCCGGGAAGCGGCCGGGCGGCTCGCCGACTGGGCGGAGGGAATGGACCTGCCCATCGCCCTGTCGTTCCGGCGCAAGGATCTGATCGACAACCGCCGGCCCTGCTATATCGGCGATTTCGGCCTGGGTATTAATCCCCGGCTGGTTGCGCGCCTTGCCGAGGCCGATCTGGTGATCGCGCTGGGCGCGCGGCTGGGCGACAATCCGACCGGCGGCTACAGCTTCCTCGATCCGGCGGTGACCGCCGAGCGGCTGGTGCATATTCATCCCGATCCCGAGGAACTGGGCCGCGTCTGGCCGGCGGCGATTGCCGCCGTCGCCGATCCGGATGCGGCGGCGATCGGGCTGGCGAGCCTCGATGGCGATCGGCGCTGGACCGCCTGGCGCGCGGAGGCGCGCGCCGACTGGGAGGCGTTCACGCAGCCGGTCCCGACGGCCGGCCCGGTCAATCTGTCCGAACTGTTCGGTGAGATGCGCGCCGCTCTGCCCGACGACGCGATCGTTACCAACGGCGCGGGAAACTATGCCGCCTGGCTCCACCGCTTCTTCCCCTGTCATGGCTTCGGGACGCAGCTGGCGCCGACCAGCGGAGCGATGGGCTATGGTTTTCCGGCGGCGATCGCCGCAAAGTCGATCCATCCGTCACGCGAGGTCGTCTCGGTCGCGGGCGACGGCTGCTTCATGATGGTGGCCCAGGAACTCGCGACTGTCGTACAGCACGATATCCCGATGATCGTCGTGCTGATCGACAATGGTTCCTACGGTACGATCCGGATGCACCAGGAAAGGAATTTCCCCGGACGGACGGTGGCGACCGATCTCGTCAATCCCGATTTCGGGGCGCTGGCGCGCAGCTTCGGCATCGCGTCGTGGCGCGTGGAGAAGACCGCCGATTTCGGACCTGCCTTCGCGGAGGCGCGCGCTTCCGGCCGGCCCGCCCTCATCCATGTACTGACCTCGATCAACGACATCGCGCCGGGCAGGCGGATAGAGACGACGGCGGCCTCGACGATTTGATTTCCGAGTCATCGGGTAATTCCGCCTGACCTGAAATCACTCCGGGCGAAAGCGTCCCGCCTTCGCCCCAAAGGCGGGACGGGACGCTCCAGTCGGCCGCAGGCTCCGCCCCCCCGGGTAACCGTGCGCGGGCCGCGTCCGGCAGGAAAACCCCGCATCGACCGGCACCTTCCCGGAAGGGCCGCCGGTCTCTCCCTCGCGAAGGAGGACGAGCCGAGGAACCATCGCACGGCGCAAACGTCTGCTGGTGATCGAAGATAGGGAGAAGAGCCGTGGGTTGGATCATTGCGCTGATCGTCGGAGGGATCGCGGGCTGGCTTGCCAGCATCGTCATGGGCCGCAACGCCACCATGGGAATTTTCTGGAACATCGTCGTGGGCTGCGTTGGCTCGCTGATCGGCAATGCGCTGTCCGGTCCGCTGCTGGGGGTGCGCGGAAGCGTGCAGCAATTCTCGCTTACCGGCCTGCTGATCGCCTTCGTGGGTGCCGTGGTGCTGCTGGGCATCCTCAACCTCATCCAGCGCAAGAGCGTGCGGTAAGAAGAGGCGGGCGGCCGACCATGTCTGGGAAAGTAGGCGCATAGCCGCCTGCATGGGCCGCACCTTGCCTCGGCCGCCGATCGATATGAGAAAAAGATACTGAAAACGCTGACGAAATGGGGGCAACCGCCGGAGCCCCTGTTCGTTTGGGGCGCTCTCCCGATGGAGCGTGTATGCGTTATTTTCTGCACAGTTCGGCCGAGCGCGACGAAGAGGGATTCGAATGCCCCAGCGTCGATGCGGCCCGGATGGAAGCCGGGCGGCATGTCGCCGACCTGATCCGCGATGATCCATCCGCGATCTGGACCGCCGACTGGCGGATCGAATTGACCGATCATAGGGGCATGACCCTTTCGATGCTCCATGTCGTCGGCACCGAGGCGCCGGCGTCCCGAAGATCGTGATCGGCTGTCAGCGGGCACGCAGCGGGTGCCCGAGCCGCTCAGCGGTCAGAACGCGTTTGCGGAAACTGGGATATGGAGAGGCGCGGACCGTCCAAGGAGCTACCTATGAAGTGCACCGGCTAAGCGGCCGGCCCGGTCGACCTATTCCAGCTGTGCGACCGCTTCGTCGCACCAGGTGATCATGGCCTGTTCGTACAGCACGCCGCAGCGCGCTCCGAGCAGCCGGCCGAGGTTGCTCCTGTCGATCTGCTCGTTCTTGGCGATCCTGGCCTCAATCGCGCCGAACAGGGCCCTGCGCTCCAGATGATAGGCCCGCCGGTCCGCGAGCTGTGCGCGGAGCTTGGGCAGGTCGGCATATTCCAGAGCATACATTTTCACAAGGAGCTCCTCCTTGATTGACGCCGGCGGGCTGGGGCTGTCCAGCCAGGCCTGCAGGGCTTCGATGCCGAGCGGGGTGATGGACCAGATGATCTTGTCGGGGAGCTTGTCCTGCTCGCGCCGCATGCCGGCAATCATGTCCTGCGTCTCGAGCCGCCGCAGTTCGGTGTAGATCTGCTGGCGCGTCGCTCGCCAGAAATAGCCGGTGGAGGTCCTGAACTCCTTGGCCAGGTCGTACCCGCTCAGCGGCTCGTGAGAGAGCGCCGTCAGAATGGCATGCGTCAGCGCCATGAGACCTCCCTGGCAGTTGTCTGGAACCGACCTAGCACCGGCCCGGCCGGTTTGTCATTCAGTCGCTCGACCTCGCGGCTGCCCACTCCTCCCGCAGTGCGGCCCGGGATGGCTTGCCGACCGGCGTTCGCGGCAGATCCTGCCGGATCTCGAACTGCTTGGGTATTTCGAACGGCGACAGGCGGGTGACGAGATGGGCCTGGAGTTCGGCGAGCGTCAGGGTCGTGTCTTGCCTGAGTACGGCATAGGCCCGCACCGTCTCGCCACGATAGGCGTCGGGAATGCCGATGACCGCAGCCTCGATGACCGCCGGGTGGGTGACGATCGCATCTTCGACCAGCCGTGGATAGACATTGTAGCCGCTGGCGATGATGACCTCCTTCTGGCGGTCGACGATGTGCAGGAAGCCGGCTTCGTCGATCCGGCCGATATCGCCGGTGCGCAACATGCCGGCCTGCAGCGCGTGCTCGCTCTCTTCCGGGCGCTGCCAATAGCCCTGCATCACCTGTGGACCGGCGACCAGTATCTCGCCACATTCGTCCGCGCCGTCGATCGTCACCCGCGTGCCCGGTATCGGCAGCCCCGCCGCTCCCAGCGGCTCGTCAGCCTGTCCGGGCATGAGGGTGACCAGCGGGGATGTCTCGCTCAGGCCATAGCATTGCCGGATGTACACGCCGGAAAGCGTATGGAAGCGCTGAATGGTCTCGGCCGCAGCCGGTGCGCCGCCGGCGGCCGCATATTTGATGCGCGACCAGTCGACCCCGGCCGATCGCGGATCGCGCAGCAGCGCGGTGAAGATCGTCGGCACGCCGGCCAGCATCGATACGGGCCGATCGCGCAGCAGCTCGAAGATCGCTTCGGGGTTGAAACGGGGCAGGAGGATGGTCTCCGCAGCGAGCCGCACGGCGAGGTTCATCGCCATCGTCATCCCGGTGATATGGCAGAAGGGTACCGGCACGAGCAGACATTCGGCGCCGTTTTCCAGCTTGGGGAAGACGGCGGCGGTCTGCTCCACATTCCACCGAAGGTTGGCGTGGGTGAGCATCGCGAATTTGGGTAGCCCGGTGGTGCCGCCCGTCCCCTGCAGCACCGCCAGGGTCTCGTCGGGCATGATCTCCGCCGCTGGAGCGTCGTCCCGTCCGGTGGCGAGCGCGGCGGCCCGCTTCTCGAGCTCCGGCCCGTCCCAGGGCCAGAGATGGGCGGCGATGCCATTCCCGCTTGCGAGCGCTGCGGTACGCTCTGCCTCGCCGTCGATCCGGACGCCGACGATCAGGCGCGGCAAGGTCTCCCGAAGCTGGCCATCGAGACGGTCCTGCGCGTAGAGCGGATTGAGCGCGACGACGGTCGCACCGAGCCTGAGCGCGGCATAATAGCTCCAGACGAAGCCCGGATGATTGGGCATGAGCAGCGCGACGCGATCGCCCCGGCTCACCCCGAGCGCGCTGAACTCTGTGGCGAGCGTGTCGATCACCGCCGCGCTTTCGGCGAAGGTCCAGTGCAGCGGGCCATAGGTCAGCCAGATGCGATCACCGTAGCGGGCAACCGTGTCCTGAAGCATGTCGACCAGACTGCCGGGACGGAAGTCCGCGAGCTCGTCCGATCCCTCTATGGAACGGGTCGTGGTCATAATCGCCTCCCTCAACCGAAAACCGGATCGTCGAGCGCATCCGCCGCGCCCGCGATCGCCGCTGCGCGGTCCCGTTGCGCAAGGCCTGCGAACATGTCGTGCAAAATCGGCTCCGCCGCGGCGCGGATCGCGGGCGGCAGCCGCAGCCCCGCGTCGAGCGCACGGCGTTCGGCCTCCAGGGCGGCCAGCTCGGCGAGCCGCGCGAGGCCGGGGCGGTCGGGCACATGTCGCGCGCGCAACAGCGCGCTCTCGGCCTCGATGAGCGCGAGCATGATGTCGGCGGCGGGTGTCGCGGCGGCCTCGTCAAGGCCGGTATCGGCCATGGCTCCCAGGACGCTTCGGGCGAGTCTCGACAGCCTATCCGCCTGCGGCGGTGCGTCGCCCGAGCCGGGCAGCATGCCCCGCCAGCGCTTGACGAAGGCGCGTACGGCGAGCGCCCGGTTGATCTCGTTGGTGCCTTCGTAGATGCGTTGGACCCGGGCATCGCGATATGCGCGCGCGGGCCGATATTCTTCGGAAAAGCCATTGCCGCCATGGATCTGGATCGCCTCGTCGGCACAATAGGCGAGGGTCTCCGAGCCGAGGACCTTGACGAGCGCCGCCTCCGCCTGCCGGCCGGCCAGCACCTCGTGGCGGGAAATCCCCGCGCCCTGGTCCGCGTCGATCGTCGCGGCCACACGGTAGACCACGGCTTCAAGCGCGAAGGTGCGGGCTGCCATGACCGCGAGCTTCTCCTTGACCGCGGCGAGCCGGATGATCGGACTGCCGAAGGACTGGCGTTCGCCCGCATAGTCGCGGCTCTGGCGGAGAAGGTCGCGACAGACGCCGACACTGACCGCGCCGATCTTCATCCGTCCGGAATTCAGCGTGCCGAAGGCGATGCGTGCACCCATACCCAGGAGGCCGATCAGATTCTCCTCAGGCACGAATACCTCGTCGAAGCTGACCGTCGTGGTGGATGAACTCGCCATACCGAGCTTGCGCTCCTCGGCACCGATGGAGACGCCGGCCCAGCCGCGTTCCACGACGCAGGCGCTGAGCGCGGGGCCCGCCTCGCCCATGAACTGGGCGAAGACCACGAAGAGATCGGCGATGCCGCCATTCGAGATCCACGCCTTGGTGCCGGACAAACGCCACCCGCCCTCGACGGGAACCGCACGCGCCTTGGCCGCCTGGGCGTCGGAGCCGCTGCCGGGCTCGGTCAGGCAGTATCCGCCTATCCACTCGCCCGACATCAGGCGCGGCAGGTAGCGCCCCGCCAGCGCATCGTCGGCATAGGATGCGAGCGGCGTCGTCGCCAGGCCGGAGTGGGCCGCATAGGCCACCGAAAACCCGCCAAGCGGCCCCAGGGCTTCGGCGATGCGGCAGCATTCCACGGTTGAGAGACCGGCGCCCCCGCGCTTTACCGGAACCTCCGCACCGAGCAGGCCGAGATCGCCCATGTCCGCGATGCACGAGCGCAGGAGCATGCGGTCTCCGGCTTCCAGCCTTTCGTACGCGTCCTCCTTCACGTCGGCCGCGATCCGATCGGCGAGTTCGGCGATCGGGGCGATGCCGGACGCCAATGCCTCGGGAAAGGCCGCCGCCTCCATGGGCCAGTTCAGCCAGCCGTCCGTCATCCATGCCCCTCCAGTTACTATGGTAATAATTGACTAGGCAATTTATTGCATATATAGGGAAGGCTGTCTACCACGAACTGGCGGTGGAGGCGCGTCATCCGGCGCGGCTTCGCCCGCCGGGTCAGATCTCGACAGGACGGATTATGACTCTTCCCGCCATATTGAATAACTGCCTCCGGATCCCGGTGATGGCCGCCCCGCTGTTCATCATCTCGAATCCCGATCTCGTGATCGCGCAGTGCAAGGCCGGGATCGTGGGATCGTTTCCGTCGCTGAATGCGCGGCCGCTTTCGCTGCTGGACGAGTGGTTGCATCAGATCACCGAGGAACTGGGGGCCTGGGACCGCGCGCATCCCGACATGCCTTCGGCGCCGTTCGCGGTGAACCAGATCGTCCACAAGACCAACAATCGGCTGGAGGAGGATCTGGCGCTGTGCGTGCGGCACAAGGTGCCCCTCATCATCACGTCGCTGGGCGCCGATTCCGACCTGAACGCGACTGTGCATGGCTATGGCGGAATCGTGATGCATGACGTGATCAACGATCGGTTCGCGCGCAAGGCGGTGGAGAAGGGTGCCGACGGCCTTATCGCGGTTGCCACCGGCGCGGGCGGGCATGCCGGCATCCTGTCGCCTTTCGCGCTGATCCAGGAGATCAGGCGCTGGTTCGATGGCCCCCTGGCGCTCTCCGGCTCGATCGCGAACGGCGGGGCCGTCCTTGCCGCGCAGGCGTGCGGGGCGGACCTCGCTTATATCGGATCGGCGTTCATCGCGACCGAGGAGGCGAACGCGACGCAGCGGTACAAGGAGGCGATCGTCGAATGCGCCTCCGATCAGATCGTCTATTCCAACCTGTTCACGGGCGTGCACGGCAATTACCTGCGCCCCTCGATCGTCGCCGCTGGAATGGATCCGGACAACCTTCCGGTCTCCGATCCGTCGGCGATGAGTTTCAAGTCGGGCGGCGACCAGGACGCCAAGGTCTGGAAGGACATCTGGGGGTGCGGGCAGGGCATCGGCGTGATTGACGCCATCCTGCCTACCGCCGCCCTGATCGACCGGGTGGAGGCCGAGTATAAGGCGGCGTTGCAGCGTATCACCGGCTGATGGCCATCACCGTCGCGTATATAAACTGAACAATGTTTACTTTGAGTGCGACGGGTGGCATGCAGGAATTGGATCCCAGGGCTGACCGCGTCTCAAGCGGGCACGCCGCTGAGGGTCAGCTAGGAGGGAGCCGGTGGCCTATGTGATCGCAGCGCCGTGCGTCGCCGATTACGCCTGCGTGGATCTGTGCCCGGTTCAGTGCATCGCGCCGCTTCCGCAGGACGCGGCGTTCGACACGGCCGAGCAGCTCTACATCGATCCGGTACGCTGTATCGATTGCGGCGCCTGCCGCGACGTGTGTCCCGTCTCCGCGATCTTCTTCGAGGCGGACCTGCCGGTGCGATGGCGGCATTATGCCGAGGTCAACGCCGCGCATTTCCGGGTTCCCGCAAGATGATCGACCGGCCGTTGCGCATCGCGGTCGTCGGCTCCGGGCCTGCGGCGCTCTACGGGATTGGCCAGCTGCTCGACGCAGCGGACGCAGATGCGGAGATCGATGTGTTCGAGCGCCTGCCCGTACCCTGGGGGCTGGTACGCGGCGCCGTCGCGCCGGACCATCCCGAAAAGAAGGCGGTGATCGACCGGCAATTCGCGCACTTCCTGCGCGACCGGCGGGTGCGGTTCCTTGGCAATGTCGAGATCGGCCGCGATGTCAGCGCCGCCGAGCTGTCCGACTGGTACGATGCGGTGCTCTACGCCACCGGCGCCGATGGCGACGTTGCCATGGACATTCCCGGCGAGACGCTTTCCGGCAGCTGGGCATCGCGCGACTTCGTCGGCTTTTACAGCGGCCATGCCGACTTTTCCCACCTGCGCTTCGATCTCGGTTGTTCGCGGGCGGTGATCGTCGGCAACGGTAATGTTGCGCTGGACCTGGCCCGGATGCTGACCCTGCCGCTTGCCGAACTCGAACGGACCGACATCGCCGACCACGCGCTGGAAGCCCTGCGCGGGAGTGCGATCCGGGAAGTGGTGATCCTCGCCCGTCGGGGGGCCGCCCAGGCCGCGTTCAACAATCCCGAGCTGGAGGAGCTCGAACATCTTCCCGATGTGGGGATCGAGGTGTTGGATCGCGGCACGATCGCCGCGGCCGACCTGGCCGGTGTGGACGGTGTCGTTCAGCGCAAGTTGCAGACGCTGCGCCGGCTGCATGCGCGGGCGGGCAGACCGGGCGACCGGCGGATCACCTTCTCCTTCCTCGTTTCGCCCGTCGAGATCCGTGGGGCGGGGCATGTGGAGCGGTTGATCGCCACACGCAACGCGTTGCGGCCCACCGCCGCGGGCTTCGAGGCGGTTCCGACCAGCGAGACAATCGAGATCGAAACGGGGCTGGTGCTGCGGGCCGTGGGCTATAGGGGCACGCCCTTGCCCGGGCTTCCCTTCGATCCCGTGAAGGGTGTGATCGCCAATCTGGATGGACGTGTCGCCGACGGTGGGCGCGTTCTTCCCGGCATGTACGTCGCGGGCTGGGCGAAGCGCGGGTGTCGCGGGATCATCGGGACGAACCGAAAATGCGCGGCTGACACGCTTCGGCACTTCTTCGAGGACAGAAGGGCAGGCCGGCTTCGGCCGGGAAGCCTGGATCGTCAGGGCGTCGTCGACCTGCTGCGCGCCCGGGGCCTGATGATCATGACACATGCCGGCTGGACCGCGATCGACCGTGCCGAACGGCGCGCCGGCCGTCGGTGCGACCGGCCCCGGGTGAAGCTGACCGATCGCGCGGCAATGCTCGAATGCGCGGGCCTGGTCTCCGCGCGAGCGTGAGAGGAGAAGATAGGTGCATCACGAAAAGCACAGCTTCTGCCGGATTTGCGAGCCCTTCTGCCCCGTGGTCGCCAGTGTCGACGGCGCAGGCAAGGTGGTCTCGCTGCGTCCCGACGAGAGTCATCCCAGCGGTGGCACGGCATGCCACAAGGGCCTTTCCTTTCTCGACGTCCACAACGATCCGGACCGGCTCGACCATCCGCTGCGCCGTACCAACGGGCGTGAACAGCCGCGCGGCCTTTTCGTCGAAACGGACTGGAACCCGGCGCTCGCCGATATCGGCGCCAGGCTCGCCGCGATCCGGGACGCGCACGGCCCCAATGCGATAGCCGGCTATCTGGGCAATCCGATCGCCTTCGATGCCCCGGCCTATGCGGCCTATCTTCCTTTCATGGAAGCGGTGGGCAGCAGGATGCGGTTCGGCGCGAACACGCAGGACATGGTCAACAAGCTCACCGGCGCAGGCCATATCTATGGCTCGACCCGGTCAGCGCTGATCCCCGATCTGCACAATAGCGATTACCTTCTGTGCATGGGCGCCAATCCGAAGGTGTCGCGCTGGACGATGGCCTCAATTCCGAATGATGGCCTCGATATCCTGCGCAAGCTGCGCGCGCGCGGCGGGACGGTGCGGTTCATCAATCCCCGGCGCACCGAATCCTCGACCGAGGAGATTGGCCCGACACATTTCATCCGGCCGGGTACGGACGTCTATTTCCTGGCGGCGCTGCTCAACGCAATCATCGCGCGCGGCGGCGTGGACCGCGAGCGGGTCGCGCGGTTCGGAAAGAATGCCGACGCCCTGTTCGATTTCGCGGCGCGCTACCCGGCCGATCGGGTCGCTGCCGTCACGGGCATTCCCGTGGCCGAGGTCTGGCTGATCGCTCGCGAGATCTGCGAAGCCCCGTCGGCGGCTGTCTATATGTCGACCGGCGTCAGCCAGAGCCGGCAGGGGATGCTGGCCTATTGGCTCAGCGAGATGATCAACTTCGTGACCGGCAATCTGGGGCGGAAGGGCGGCACGATAAAGCCCAACGGCCTGATCGACGCCTTTCCACCCATGGTCGGCAGCCAGCAGGTCAGCACCTCCGTGGGCGACTTCACGCTGCCGGATCCGATCGGTCCCGGCCTCCTTCCGACGACGATGCTACCGGACCTCATCGAAGCCGGCGATGTGCGCGCCCTCATCCTGTGGAGCGGCAATCCGCTGATATCCACGGGCGGCGAGGAGCGGATGCGCAAGGCGTTCGAGAAGCTCGATCTGCTGATCAGCATCGATATCTTCCGCAGCGCCACCGCCGAGCTCGCCGACTATGTCCTGCCGGCGACGAGCTGGCTTGAACGCAAGGACATCAACCTGGTCGGCATGGGTATGCAGGCCATCCCCTATGTCCAATATACCGAAGCGATCGAGGCGCCCGGCGGCAACCGCCGGGACGCGCCGTGGATACTGGCGCGGATCGCCCAGGAGATGGGGATAGCCTCCGTGTTCGATGAGAATCCGGGCATCGAGGACGTATCGGGGGCGATCATCGACCAACTGCTCGCGAACCGCGGACTGACGCGCGCGCAACTCGCGTCGATGCCCTCGCAGACCTTGCTGCTCGACCCTCTCGATCCGGAAAGCTTCTACACGCGCTGCCTTCGCCACCCGGACGGCCGCATCGACTGCTGCCCGCCGGCGTTCGCCGAGGCCGGCCTGTTCGAGCGCTGCGACCGGATATTCGATGAGCTTGCCGGCGAGCCGGACGACATGCTGAAGCTGGTCAACATCCGCACGCCCTATCACCATAATGGCTGGATGCCCAACGTCGCCCGCTTCCGACGCGGCAGGAACGCCGAAAACCCGCTGCGCATCGGGCCGGCGGACGCGGATCGGCTCGACCTTTTCGATGGCGATCAGGTCCGCATCGTCACGCAGGAGGGAGGGGTGGACGCCGAGGTGCTGGTCGATGCCAGCATGGGCCCCGGCACGGCGGCGATGACGCACGGGTTCGGCAACCACCGGACCTACGGCATGCGGGTCGCGCAGCGCAGGCCGGGCGTCAATGTCAACGCGGTGATGCCGATGGGCCCGGAGGCGTTCGAGCCGCTCAGCAACATGTCGTGGATCTCCGCTGTGCCCATCAGGATTGAAAAGATTGACCGCCCGGAATAGGCACACGCCCACGCCCGAGCGCTTCGCCATCGGTGGAGGCGGATCGGCTGCGCACTTTATTGTAGGACAGCGGCTTTGAGCATCAACCATCATCGCCGCGGCGGCCATGTCACCACCGGCTAAGAAGAAAGCTCGCGGTGACGGGCACGAGCGCTATCTGGAGATCATCGGCGCGGCCCGGCAGGTGTTCAACGAGCACGGCTATCGGCACACGACGATGCGGCGGCTCGCGGAGCAGTCCGGCATTTCGGTCGCGGCGATCTACATCTATTTCGACAGCAAGGAAGCCATCCTCGCCGCCATTCGCGACCAGGCGTTCCTGGAGCTTAACCGGGCCACGCAGCGGGCGGTCGCCCTGGCGAAGGATCCCGAAGAGCGGCTCCGTGCGCATCTGCGCGCCTATCTCGATTTCGCGCGTTCCGATCCGGAAGGTTATCGGCTGACCTTCCGTTCGCAGCTCATCTTCGCGCCGCGCCCGGGTCGCCCGGCAGAGGCCGGCAAGGCGCCCGGCCTCGAAGCGTTCAAGATCCTGGTGGACGAGGTCGCCGCGCTGATCTCGCCGGAACCGGACCACCGTTCGCAGGAGAACGATGCCCATGTCTGGGCCGAAGCGGCCTGGGCGGCGATCCATGGCCTCAGCAGCTTGGTTATCGACGTGCCCAATTTTCCCGCCTCCGGCCTCGATGCCAGTTTCGACGCGCTCGTGACGATGGTCATCAGCGGAATCCGCGCCCGCCCGACGAAATAGGGCCGCGTTTCGGCAGGGTGCTCTTGGCGCGCCGGCAAAGAAGGCCTATTGACTCTATGAACATTGTTCACTTAACATTGTTCATAGAATGGGAGCCGATGAACGGCTCCATCTGTGACGGGAGGGACGGATGCAGGTTCGCTTGCCAGTGAAGGGTTCGTTGCGCTTTGGGTGCAGCGCTTTGGCAATTCTCATTTCTGGCCTGGGGATATGTGCCCCGGCGATGGCCCAGAATATCGACTTGCCGGCCGATGCCGCCGCCCAGCGCAGCGCTTCGGTCGATGAGATCATCGTGACCGCGACCAAGCGTGCGGAATCAATCAACAAGGTGCCGATGTCGATCACGGCGGTGGCCGGCGACGACCTCATCCGCTCGGGTGTCACCAGCGCGGCCGATCTGGGCAAGGTCACGCCCGGTTTCGTCGCGATCGACAGCAGTTACAACACGCCGGTCTATTTCATTCGCGGCGTCGGTTTCTACGAATCCTCGATCCTCGCCAAGTCGACGGTCGGCGTCTATGTAGACGAGGTTCCATTGCCATATCCGGTGATGACCTCGGGATCGGTCTTCGATCTGGAACGCGTCGAGGTGCTCAAGGGACCCCAGGGTACCCTGTTCGGTTCGAACGCGACCGCGGGAGCGATCAACTATATCGCCGCCCGTCCCACCCGCGATTTCAAGGCCGGCGTCAATCTGGGCTATGGCAACTTTCAGTCGGCGACGCTCGGCGGTTTCATCAGCGGCCCGCTTGGCCCAACGCTCTCGGCGCGGCTCTCCTTCAATCATGAAAATCGCGGCGACTGGCAGCGCAGCCTGACGCGCCCCGGCGATACGCTCGGTGCGAAGAGCTTCACGCAGGGACGCCTGCAACTACTATGGGAGCCGGACGACCGCTTGCGCGCGCATCTGACGCTCAGCGGTTTCCTAGACCGTTCCGACAGCCAGGCCGGCCAATATTCCGCGCCCTTCGCGCAGACGGCGACGACCGTGCTCGATCCGCGGCTGCTGACCTATCCGGTCGGCAACGACAATCGCGATGCCGACTGGAATGCGATCTTCCCCCTGAAGCGCCGCAACGAGATGGGGCAGGCCGCGCTACGGGTGGACTATGATCTGAGCGACGCCATCAGCCTGACATCGATCACGGCCTATACCGATTATCGCCAGGATCAGGGCGTCGATTCGGACGGTACGTCGCTCAGGGTCAGCAACGCGCTGGTGACCGGTCACGTCAAGAGTTTCAATCAGGAGCTGCGCCTTGCCGGCGATATCGGCGGGCAGGGCCGCTGGCTGCTCGGCGGAAACTATGAGCGCAGCCTTGCCTATGAGAATGTCTATTTCACGGGTTCCGATACGACGTCCGGCCGCGCTTTCCTGCGCCTCGGCCTGCCGGAGGTCGACTTCATCTCATTCTACGGCGACACGAAGTTCGTCAGCAAGGCCGTGTTCGGCAACGTCGATTACGACATTGGCGACCTTATCACGCTCCATGCCGGCGCGCGCTACACGGATACCAGCAACACCTTCAACGGCTGCCTGCGCAGCGAGGGCAACAACGCCTTCGGCCGTGGTCTTTCGCTGTCCTTTTCCCTCAACCCGGCGACGACGGGCGTGGGGCGTTGCGCCACGGTGCTGGGATTGCCGACGGAGCCGCGCTTCGGCACGGCCTTCCGCAGCCTGCCGGAGGACAATGTCTCCTGGCGGGTCGGCATCGATCTGAAGCCCGCCGCCGGCCAGCTGATCTACGCGAACGTCAGCCGTGGCTATAAATCTGGCACCTACACCAACCTCTCCGCCACCACGGATGGCCAGTATACGCCCGCGAAGCAGGAGGAACTCACCGCTTATGAGCTGGGGTTTAAATCGAGCTTGCTCGATCGCAGGATCCAGCTCAACGGCGCGCTTTTCTACTATGACTATGCCGACAAGCAGTTGCGCGGCCGGGTTGCGGTTCCGGTCTTCAACTTCCTTGAAGCGCTGATCAACATCCCCAAATCCCGCGTGAAGGGTGCGGAGCTTCAGGCGGTGATCAATCCGACCGAAGGCCTTCGCCTCTCGCTCGGTGGCGTCTATGTCGATAGCAAGATCACCCGCAGCTATATGAACTTCACCCAGTTCGGACAACTGATCGACTTCAAGGGAAGCCGCTTCCCCTATACGCCGAAATGGCAGCTGAACGGGGATGTCGGATATGAACATAGCCTCACCGCCCGTGTGGACGGGTTTATCGGCGGGACGGTCACCTACCGTTCCTCCAGCTATGGCGATTTTCGGCCCGATCCCCGCGTGCGGCTGAAGGGCTATGCCCTGGTCGACTTGCGCCTGGGAATAGCGAGTCCGGACAAGTCGTGGCAGTTCACCTTGTACGGGCGGAACGTGACGAACGAGAATTACTGGGTGACGGTCACCCGGCGCAACGACGCGATCGTGAAGTTCACCGGCATGCCGGCCACGTACGGCGCCGAATTGAGCCTGCGCTTCTAGCCGATTGAGGAGAACAGAACATGCTTTTTCACGTAACCTTCCACCTGGATCGCCAATCCCCCGCCTTCGTCGAGAGGCAGGCCGAACTGGTCGAGGCGCAGAACAGGCAGGTCGCCGAGGTCCAGAAGGAGGGGCGGCTCGTCGGGTTGTGGAGGCGTGCGGACTGGAATGGATCGATCGGGGTCATCGACGCTGCTTCGAACGAGGATCTGGCCCGCTATATAGCCTCGCTTCCCATGTTTCCCTTCTTCCGTTCGATCGACGTGGTGCCGCTGACACCTTATGCGGGCTTCGAGGAGTTCTGTGAGCCCCGCGTCAAGGTTTGATCACTGCGCATGGAAGAGGGCGGCGGTGCTTATGACATCCGCCCCGGGCGGCGCTTCGGCGCCGCCTTTTTGTGCCTAACTCGAAAGCGGCAGGCCCCTATTGCCGGTGGCGCAAAATACCGCCTCGGAAGGCCCCTGCAGTCGAGCGTGCTCCTCGAGTCTGTCGCCGTCAGCGAGATCCGAGAGGTGCTGATTGAACGGCCGCCACTTCGGGAGCTGGACGGCCGACCGTGGCAATGATGAGCGCGGCTAGCCCGAAGGTGGAGATGAGGCCGATCAGCAGCAGATCATAGCTGCCACGGCTGTCACAGATGAGGCTGCCGATCGAAGGGCCGATGCCGCCAGCCAGAATCTGGAGCGCGACGAGAATGCTGAACAGCGTGCCGAAACGCGCCCGATGGAATAGCGGCTGGTGATATAGGCGATGACATCGACTTCGGAGCCCAACGACAGGCCGAGCAGGAAGGCGACACGATAGATGATCTGCAGATCGCCACCGAAATGAAGGATGGCGATCGGCAAGAGAGCCAAGATCGAAAAGGCGACCCCGCCGACTCGAGAAGCAGGCCGGTGATCGATCCGATACCAATCAGCCAGCCCCAAGCAATAGAGCGGAATGCCGGTCAACGCGATGCGGCGCGGGCCTATCCGATCCATCAGGCCGCCGATCATCGGGACACAGGATCGACGCCGCACTGAGCAGCAGATAGCCGGAGGTAATCTGCGTGCGGCTCCAGCCGAACTGCTGCTCCAGCGGGGCGATGAACAGGCCCAGCGAATAGATGTGCGAGGTGCAGAAGGCCTGTCCGACGGCCGCCGCGACCACGGTGGGCCATGCCGCCTGCCATTCGTCCCTGGCCGATCCGGGAGGACGCATCGCCGCGCCTACAGGAAATCGACGATGCTGTGCGTCGGACGGGTCAGCGAATCTCCGTCCGGCCGCTCCGTCGCGTTGCGCACCCCCTTATATAGCATCGCGATCTCGTCGGTGCGCTCATATAGCTCGACGAAAGGCCCGTATTCAGCGCGCCGGGCCAACCGCTTCGCGGACTACGACGGCCGCTGGTCGTTGAGCTGGATCACGGTCGCCGCGGCGCCGCTTGCGGCCGATCATATAAGGCGCGCCCACATCGCGGGCGACCCGCGCCACCCATTGTTCGCTTTCGCTGTCGGGGCCGACAAGCAGGGGCCGAGCGACATGGGCGGTCAGCCAGGATGTGAGCTGAGGCGTTGCGTCGAGCGTGATCGCCTCGATCGGGTAAAGGTCGTTGAGCGCTCGGTAACGGTGGAGATGCGGGGACACCGTGATGATACGATTGAAGCTGCCGCTCAGCAAGCGCGCGAAACTGCGCGACGAGACCGCTTAGCCAGGCTGGCAGCGCTTGTCCTGCCGCATATAGGCAAGATAAGGCGTAACCAGGGTGATCAGACGGGCGCCGAGGTCGCGCGCGGCGTCCGCCGCGAACAGCAGGCGGAGGATCTGCTCATGGAGATGGGCGAGCGTACACACACACCAGCACAACATGCTTGCGGTCGATCGGCCCTGTGAAGCGCACGTAACTTTCTCCGTCGGGAAAGGGCCGACTCTCGATCTGACCAAGCGGGAACGCGAGCGTGCTGGCGATCTGCCGCGCGACGGACTCACTGCCCGGCAGAGCGCAGATGATCGTCATCCGCGATCTTCCAGTGCGATGATGTCGGGGTTGGCGACGGCATAATCGAGCGCGTAAGCAAGCTCGCCCGGGCTCTCGGCGTGAAGGGTGAAAAGCGGGTCGCCACCGCACAGGCTATCCCCAGTCTGAGCGTGGAGCAGGAGACCGGCGGCCGGAGCGTCGGGTGCTCCTGCCAGTTTGGCGAGCCGGGCGATGCGCCGGTTGTCGATCGCCGTTACCATCCCGCCGACCGGCGTCGTCACACTATGGCGATAGCCGCTTACCGGCAGATCGCGCCGGCCGCCCTGCGCCTCGCAGATCTCGTCGAATTTGCGCGCGGCAGCCCCGCTGGCGAGGAGCTGCTCGGCGAGCAACGCGCCGTCCCCTGGCAATGCCGCGCCGCCTGCCTCGAGCAGGATTGCCGCGAGGGTGCAGGCGCGGGCGCGAAGATCCTGCGGAGCGGTCGGATCGTTGTTGAGCACGGCCAGCACATCGGCGGCTTCGAGCGCCGGGCCAAGCGCGCGCCCAACCGGTTGCGTGCCGTCGGACTGGATGCAGATGGCGCGCATATCGAAGCGGCCGGCGATCGTCGTCAGCCGCCGCGCGAGGTCGGCCGCCGCCGCGGCCGAGCGGACCTTGGCGGTCGGACCTACGGGTATGTCGAGGACGACATGGGTCGCGCCGGCGGCGATTTTCTTCGACAACACCGATGCAACCAGCTGACCCTCGGTGTCGATGTCCAGTGCGCGCTCGACCCCGATGAAGATGTCATCGGCGGGACTGAGATCGATCGCCCCGCCCCAGACGATGCAGCCGCCGACCTGCTCGACGACCCGGCGCATGGCACCGATCGGCAGATCGACGGGCGCGAGCACCGCCATGACGTCGGCGGTGCCGGCGGGAGAGGTGATCGCGCGCGACGATGTCTTCGGCATGGTCAGCCCACCGGCCGCGACGATCGCAACGATGATGGGCGTTGTCCGGTTGCCGGGAAGTCCGCCAACGCAATGCTTGTCGACAACGATCGCAAACGGCCAGTCGAGCCGCTCTCCGCTCGCCACCATCGCCTTGGTCAAGGCCCAGCTTTCCTCTTCGTCCATCGGCTGGGCCGCAGTGGCGGTAAGGAAGGCGGCGAGGTGAAGGTCGGCATAGCGTCCATCGACCACGTCGCGAACGATCGCGGTCATGTCGTCGAGCTTGAGGCGGTGGCCATAGATTCGCCGCCTTATGCTTGCGATCGATGCGATGGGTGGTGCCTGCTTCACCCGGACGGTTGCGCCTTCGACCAGACCAAGCAGCCGCCAGGCGCTTTCCGACAGACCGACTTGATCGCGGTCGAGCACGTCGTCGACCTGGAAGAGGGTCGCGACGACCGAGCGCCCCCCGGCATGAAGCTCGACCCGGCTGTGGGGAGCGAGCCCTTCTGAACGGCAGATGGCGCTGTCGGTGCGCAGGATGACGATCGGCTCGCTGTGGCTGTGGAGGCCAAGGCGTCGCGCGCGCAGGGTGAGGGGCCCCGGAAGCGGACAGGCTGGGTTGGTCCGAGGCCGATCTGTCTGGGCCGGGGTGCTCCCCACAGCTTCCGTCGCGGGCTCGGCGCCGCAGGCGCTGACGTCGCTATGCAATCTGGTCATCGACCCCGCTTATGGGGCCATTTCGCCGGACCCTATTGGGAAAGCTACCTAGCTCTCCGCCCGGCCAGGGGTCGCGAAGGGGTTCGTACATATCCCTATATCGGCTTTGCCCCGAAGCCGAGAAAAGCGCCAGCTCAGGGTCCCGGCACAGGGACTTCGATGTGGGGTTCACCAGATGCTTCAGCTTGCCACCTCGCGGCCCAGTGTCGCACCCGATGCGGGACGCTGTGCCGACTGCGAGGTGCGTGCCTCCGCCATCTGCGGTTCGCTCGATGCCATCGGGCTCGAGGAGCTCGGGCGGATGGGCCGCAAGGTCCATCTGCGCCCTGGGCAGACGTTGCTGTGGGAAGGCGATGAGTCGGTTTTGGTCGGCAATGTGCTCGAAGGCATGCTCAAGCTGTCGACGGTGACGGGAGATGGCCGCGAACAGATCGTCGGCATCGTCTTTCCTTCGGATTTCATCGGCCGGCCGTTCGGCAAGGACAGCCATCACAGCGTCACCGCGCTGACCGAGGCGCGGGTGTGCGTGTTTCGTCGTGGCGCCTTCGACGGCTTTGCGGACAGCCATGCGGGTATCGAGGCGGCGCTGCTCCGGCGCACGCTCGACGAGCTCGACCGCGCGCGTCGCTGGATGCTGCTGCTCGGACGGATGTCGGCGACCGAGCGGGTGGCGAGTCTGCTGCTCGAGATGATCGACCGCCTCGGCGGTGCCCCGGGGAAGCCGCTATCACTGCCGCTCAGCCGCCAGCAGATGGCGGACCTGCTCGGGCTCGCGATCGAAACCGTCAGCCGCACCATGACGCGCTTCGAACGCGAGGGACTGATCACCCTGCCGGGTGGACGTCGGCTTGTGCTCCGGGATCGGGCGGGGCTCGAACGGATCGCGACCGGCTGAGGATTTTGACCTGGCGCAAAGCATCGCGTGGCCGCGCCGCGCATGGCGACCCCGGTTGATCAGGTGGGAATGACGATGGACAATGTGATGATGAAGTCGGGGGCGTGGTTGATCGCGCTGCTGCTCGCGGTGGGCGCGGCGGCCTATGCTGTCGACGGCGGATTTGCGGCGCAGATGTGGATAGTCGCCACCGCCGCGCTGGTCGGGCTGGTCGCCACCCTCAGGCGGACCGACTATGACGCCGTGCTCGGCCTCGCGGTCCGCCCGAAGCCGACGGGCTATTACGACGATGTCATCCGCCTCGGCGTGATCGCGACGGTGGTCTGGGGATTGGCGGGGCTGTTGGTCGGCCTATACATCGCGCTGCAGCTTGCCTTCCCGCAGCTCAACCTCGGCCTCGAATATACCAGCTTCGGGCGGTTGCGCCCGCTCCACACATCAGCGGTAATCTTCGCCTTCGGCGGCAATGCGCTGATCGCATCAAGTTTCTATATCGTCCAGCGAACCTGCCGCGCGCGGCTGGCATTCCCCAAGATCGCCGACTTCGTGTTTTGGGGCTACCAGCTGTTCATCGTCCTGGCGGCGACGGGCTATCTGCTCGGGATCACCGAAGGCCGCGAATATGCCGAGCCCGAATGGTATGTAGACATCTGGCTGACGATTGTCTGGGTGGCCTATCTGGCGGTGTTCGTCGGAACGATAGTCAAGCGTAACGAACCGCATATCTACGTCGCCAACTGGTTCTACCTGTCCTTCATCGTGACGATCGCGATGCTGCACCTCGTCAACAATCTGACGATCCCGGTCAGCCTTGTCGGCTCGAAAAGCTATTCGGCCTTCGCCGGCGTCCAGGACGCGCTGACGCAATGGTGGTACGGCCATAATGCGGTCGGCTTCTTCCTGACCGCAGGCTTCCTCGGCATGATGTATTATTTCGTGCCCAAGCAGGCCGAGCGCCCGATCTACAGCTATCGCCTGTCGATCGTCCATTTCTGGTCGCTGATCTTCCTCTATATCTGGGCCGGCCCCCACCACCTCCATTATACCGCGCTGCCCGACTGGGCGCAGACACTGGGCATGGTGTTCTCGGTGATGCTGTGGATGCCGAGCTGGGGCGGCATGATCAACGGGCTGATGACGCTCAACGGTGCGTGGGACAAGGTCCGCACCGATCCGATCATCCGCATGATGGTGCTGGCGCTCGCTTTCTACGGGATGAGCACCTTCGAAGGACCGATGATGTCGGTCAAGGCGGTCAATTCGCTGTCGCACTATACCGACTGGACGATCGGCCATGTCCATTCGGGGGCCCTCGGCTGGAACGGTATGATCACCTTCGCGACGATCTACTTCCTGGCGCCGCGCCTGTGGGGCCGCCAGCGGCTCTACTCGCTGCGCATGGTCAACTGGCACTTCTGGACCGCGACGCTCGGCATCGTCCTCTATGTCTCGTCGATGTGGGTCGCGGGCATCATGCAGGGGCTGATGTGGCGCGAATATGGCCAGAATGGCTATCTGGTCTACGCCTTCGTCGACGTCGTCGCGGCGATGAAGCCCTATTATCTGATCCGGGCGGCGGGCGGTCTCCTCTACCTCAGCGGCTCGGTGATCATGGCGTGGAATGTCTATCAGACGATCCGTGGACGCCTGCGCGACGAGGCGCCGCTGACCGACACCCCCCACAATCCGGCGCTGGACCATCCGCTCCAGCCCCGCGCCGCTTGAAGGACACGCCCGATGGCCACCAAAATTCTTGATCATGGCAAAATCGAGCGGAACGTCACTTTGCTGCTCGTGCTCTCGCTCATCACCGTCGCGATCGGCGGCATCGTCGAAATCGCGCCGCTCTTCTGGATCGATTCGACCGTCGAGAAGGTGCAGGGCATGCGGCCCTACACGCCGCTCGAGCTTGCCGGCCGCAACATCTATATACGCGAAGGCTGCTATAACTGTCACAGCCAGATGATCCGGCCGTTCCGCGACGAGGTGGAACGCTACGGCCATTACAGCCTCGCGGCCGAGAGCATGTACGATCACCCCTTCCAATGGGGATCGAAACGGACCGGGCCGGACCTCGCCCGGGTCGGTGGCCGCTATTCGGACGAGTGGCATGTCCAGCACATGGTCGATCCGCGCGCGGTCGTGCCAGGCTCGATCATGCCGTCCTACGCTTTCCTCAAGGAGCGCGACCTCGACGTCCGTCACCTCGACAAGCATCTCCAGGCGCTCAAATGGGCCGGGGTGCCATATACCGACGCGGAGATCAGCGCCGCGATCGCGGACGCACTCGCCCAGGCTGACCCCGACGCCGACGCTGCGGATATGAAGAAGCGCTATCCCAAGGCGCAAGCGCGCGATTTTGATGGCGATCCCAAGCGCGTGACCGAGATGGATGCGCTCGTCGCCTATCTGCAGATGCTCGGGACGCTCGTCGACACGAAGGCCGCCGAACCGGTGGAGACGGCGCGATGAGCTACGACCTCCTGCGCCATGCCGCCGACACCTGGGGAATGTTGTTTCTCGGTCTGGTCTTTCTTCTGGCGCTCTGGTTCGCGCTGCGTCCCTCGGCCCGCGCGCGTCATGGCGACGCCGCCCAAATCCCGTTCCGTGACGAGGATCCCCGCGATGACTGACCGCAAGATCGACGAAGCCACCGGCGTGCCCACGATGGGGCATGAATGGGACGGTATCGAGGAACTCGACAATCCGATGCCGCGCTGGTGGCTGTGGACCTTCTACGCGACGATCGTCTTCGCCGTCGGCTATTGTATCGCCTATCCCGCGATCCCGTTGCTCGAACGGGCGACGGCCGGCACGCTCGGCTGGAGCAGCCACCGCCAGCTTGCTGAGGAGATGGCGAAGGGCCAGGCGGCCCACGCCTCGACCCTCGCGGCACTTGCCAAGGTCGATATCGCGACGCTCGACCCCAAATCGCCGCTGATGCAGGCGGCGGTGGAGGGCGGGCGCGCGGCCTTCAAAATCAACTGCGCGGCGTGTCATGGTGCCGGCGCCGCCGGCACTCGTGGCTACCCCAACCTCAACGATGATGACTGGCTGTGGGGTGGAAGCCGTGCCGAGATCCATGAGACGCTGATGCACGGCATCCGGCAGCCCGGCAACGATGCGACCCGCATGTCGCAGATGCCAGCCTTCGGCCGCGACGGCATCCTCAAGCCCGAAGAGATTCAGGCTGTGGTGTCCTTCGTTCGCGCCGCGTCGCACCAGGAGACGGTCGGCGGGTCGGCCCGGCGCGGTGCTGCGCTGTACGCGGCGAATTGCGCGATGTGCCACGGCACTGACGCCAAGGGCGGACGTGCGTTCGGCGCCCCCAACCTCACCGATGCGATCTGGCTCTATGGCGGCGATCGCGAGGCGCTGACTGCGACCGTGACAAACGCGCGCTATGGGGTGATGCCTGCCTGGAACAAGACGCTCGACGCGGCGACGCTCAACATGCTGACCGCCTATGTCCACTCACTGGGTGGCGGCGAATGAACATGCCCCCCTCCGGTCTGCCGGCGCTGCCGCGCAAGCTCTATGCCCGCAGGCCGGACATCTTCCCGCGCGCGATCGACGGCTTCTTCCGGCGGCTCAAATGGGTTGTCATGGCCGTTACGCTGGCAATTTATTATGTGACGCCCTGGTTGCGGTGGAATCGCGGCGCTTATGCTCCCGACCAAGCGGTGCTGGTCGATCTCGCGCATCGCCGCTTCTATTTCTTCTCGATCGAGATCTGGCCACACGAATTCTATTATGTGGCGGGACTGCTGGTGATGGCGGGCATCGGGTTGTTCCTGGTGACAAGCACGGTCGGACGGGCCTGGTGCGGCTATGCCTGCCCACAGACGGTGTGGACCGATCTTTTCCTCCATGTCGAGCGCGCGATCGATGGCGATCGCAATGCCCAGCTGCGCTTGAAGAAAGCGCCATGGACGGCGAGCAAGATCGGCCGGCGGGTGCTGAAACATGGGAGTTGGCTTTTCATCGGCCTCGTGACGGGCGGCGCATGGGTGTTCTACTTCGCTGACGCGCCGACACTCGCGCACGACCTCGTGACTGGCGAGGCGGCCCATGTGGCCTACGCGACGATCGCGATCCTCACCGCGACCACTTATATTTTCGGCGGTTTCATGCGCGAACAGGTCTGCCTCTACATGTGCCCCTGGCCGCGCATCCAAGGGGCGATGCTCGACGAGCGTTCGCTGATCGTGACATACAAGGATTGGCGAGGCGAGCCGCGCAGCCATGGCGTGAAGCGCAGCGACGAGAGCGGAGACTGCATCGATTGCCAGGCTTGTGTTCAGGTCTGTCCGGTCGGCATCGACATCCGTAATGGCGCCCAGTTCGCCTGTATCACCTGCGCGCTGTGCATCGACGCCTGCGATCAGATGATGGACAAGGTGGGGAGACCCCGCGGGCTCATCGATTATGCAACGTTGGAGGATTGCAAGGCCGAGGCTGCCGGCGCGGCACCGGTACCGGTGACGCGGACGCTGTTCCGGCCGCGCACCCTGGCCTACTTCGCAGTCTGGAGCGCCGTCGGGCTGGCGATGGTGTTCGCCCTGGGCGCGCGCGCCCGTCTCGATCTCACTACGGCGCATGATCGCAATCCGCTCTGGGTGCAGTTGTCGGGCGGCGATGTGCGCAACGCCTATACGGTCAAGATCCGCAACATGGAATCGCGGCCCCGCACGTTACGCCTCGCGATCGAGGGGCTCGAGCAGGGCGTGATGTGGGACTCGCTCAGCGACGCCACTGCCGCGGGCCGCATGATGACGGTCTCGGTGGCTCCCGATCAGGTCGAAGCCCACCGCATCTATGTCAGGGCGCCGGGGCGCGGCCCCGCCACCGAGGACTTTCATTTCATCATTGCCGCGGCCGACGGCTCTTCCGACAGCGCTAGGGACGAGGCGCGGTTCGATCGTCCGGAGATGCAGCCATGACCCGACCATTCACCGGCTTCCACATGCTGGGCCTGACTGTGGCGTTCTTTGCCGTGGTGGTGGGTGTCAACATGGTTATGGCCACGCTGGCGACACGGACATTCGGCGGCACCGTCGTCGAGAACAGCTATGTCGCGAGCCAGAGGTTCAACCAATGGCTCGACAAGGCCCGCGCCCAGTCGGCACTCGGCTGGGTTGTCAATGCCAACCGGCGCGGCGATCGTGTCCATCTGACCCTTTCCGGGCTCGATCGCGCTGCGGTCGATGCCCTCGCGATCCATCCCCTCGGTCGATTGCCGGCAATGCGCCTGCACTTCGAGCGCATTTCGCTGCGGGAATATCGCTCGCGTGAGCCTCTGCCAGCCGGTCGCTGGCGCCTGGAAATCCACTTGCGCCGCGGTTCCGAAGCGAAGGATTTCGTCGCGGAGCTTTCGGCATGACGGCGATTGTCGAGCATAGCGAGTTCAGCTTGCCTGGGGTGCGGTGCGCTGCCTGCATCGCGAAGATCGAACAAGGACTGGCACATGTGCCAGGTGTCCGCTCGGCGCGGGTCAATCTCACCGCCAAACGGATCGCAATCGATCACGACGCGGGGCTCGACGTGCCCGCGCTGCGGTCCGCGCTCGATGCGCTCGGCTTTGCAGCCGAGCCCGTCATCGCACAGAGTGGCGATCTCGCGCATCGGCGCGAGAGTCGGCAGCTGCTGAAGGGGCTCGGCGTCGCGGGCTTTGCCTCGATGAACATCATGCTGCTTTCAGTCTCGGTTTGGTCGGGAGCGGACGGCGCAACCCGGCAGCTCTTCCACTGGCTGTCGGCGATGATCGCGATGCCGACCGTCGCTTATGCGGGCCAGCCCTTCTTCCGCTCGGCCTGGAGTGCGCTTCGCCACGGCCGGACCAACATGGATGTGCCTATCTCGATCGGAGTGCTGCTGGCGACCGCGCTCAGCCTGTTCGAAACAATCACGGGCGGTGCCCATGCCTATTTCGACGGTGCGGTCTCGCTGATCTTCTTCCTGCTGGCCGGCCGCTATCTCGACAGCGCGATGCGCGACCGGGCGCGCGACGGAGCGGGGGCGCTGATGCGCGCGATGGCGCCCGGGGGAATGGTGCTGCTGCCCGATGGCAGGGCCGAGTGGCGTTCCGCTGAAGATATAGCGCCGGGCATGGCCCTGCTGGTGAGCGCTGGCGAGCGCTTCGCCGCCGACGGACGGGTCGAGGAGGGCTCAAGCGCGATCGACCGGTCGCTTATCAGCGGCGAGAGCCGGCCGGAGCCGGTCGACGCGGGATCGGCGGTGATTGCAGGGTCTCTCAACCTCACCGGTCCGGTGACGGTCCGCGTCACCGCGACGGGACGCGATACCACCATCGCCGGCATGGCCCGGCTGATGGAAGCGGCGGGGCAGGGCCGATCCCGCTATGTGCGTATCGCCGACCGGGCGGCGCGCTATTATGCGCCGGCGGTCCACACCCTGGCCGCCGCTTCCTTTGTCGGCTGGATGATTGCCGGCGCCGGCTGGCACGCCTCGCTGCTCATCGCGGTGGCCGTGTTGATCGTTACGTGCCCTTGCGCGCTGGGCTTGGCCGTGCCGGTCGCGCAGGTCGTCGCTTCAGGCGCGCTCATGCGCCGCGGCCTGCTGGTCAAGGACGGCTCGGCGCTCGAGCGGCTGGCCGAGGCCGATCGGGTGTGCTTCGACAAAACCGGGACCTTGACTCTGGGACGACCGGAAGTCGTCAGCATAGAGGCGCTCAATCCGGCCGAATGCAGCGCGGCCCTTGCCCTCGCGCGCGCCAGCAACCACCCGCTTTCGCGCAGCCTCGCGCGAACGCTCGCTGAAAATGGCAGCAGGGCCGCGGATGCCAAGGACATCCGGGAGATTGCCGGGAAAGGCGTGGAAGGCCATGTCGGCGGGCGACTGGCTCGGCTCGGTCGCCCGGAATGGGTCGGAACCGCGGCCGCCGCCGACGACATGCTGTGTTGCGCTTTCCTGATCGACGGCGGCGCGCCGCGTCTGCTGCGGTTCGCGGACCGGCTTCGGCCCGATGCCGAGGAGGCGGTTGCGCGTATCGCCCGGTTGGGGATGGAGCCGGTCATATTATCCGGGGACCGCCGGGAAGCGGTCGCCGCGATTGCCGGCCAGGTCCACGCGCCGGCGATGGTCGGCATGACTCCAGACCAGAAAGTCGAGACGATCAACCGCCTGACGCGGGCTGGCCATCATGTGCTGATGGTCGGCGATGGTCTCAACGATGGACCGGCGCTTGCCGCAGGCCATGTCTCGATCGCGCCTTCATCCGCGAGCGATGTCGGGCAGAATGCCGCGGATATTGTGTTCCTGGGCGACAGCCTGCTGCCGGTGCCGATCGCGGTGGTGGCCGCGCGTCGTACCATGCGGATCGTCCGACAGAACTTTGCGCTGGCAATCGGTTATAACATCCTCGCGGTGCCGCTGGCCCTGCTGGGAATGGTGACGCCCCTGATTGCCGCGATCGCGATGTCGACCTCATCGATCATCGTGGTCGCCAATGCCCTCCGCCTCGCGCGGTGTACCCGGTGAGCGGCATCGGGCTTCTGATCCCGATAGCGCTGCTGCTTGGCCTCAGTGGCTTGGCTGCTTTCATGTGGTCATTGTCCACCGGACAGTTTGATGATCTCGAAGGTGCTGGTGAACGGATACTCATCAACGATGATCCGGAAGTTCAGGAACGACGCTGACTGTATCAATCGAGTTGGCGACCGCTTGTCGATCTGGACCGTTTGTAGGTGACGGCTTTGCACGACATATCGGCCGTTCGACGCACCGGCATCCGCATCTCAAAGCTGCCGTTCCTACGTGTCAGCCATGGTGGCAGATTTTGGGCCGGTTGCGGACTGGCAGGTTTGCAGAATAACCTCAAAAAGTTACCGTTCGTCCGCCGGCCGATTACAAGGGAGTCGCTTCCGCATCGACGGCCGTCCTTGTTGCTTATCCCACCCGATGGTGGAGAAACGATGCGTTCATCTTGGCTATGTCGGGACACCCGATCATCGCTAGGTCGCGCTGCACCTCGCTCCGCAATATTTCAATGGCGCGCAAGGCGCCTTCGGTTCCTCCAGCCATGACACCATAGAGCGTCGCCCGGCCGACCATGCAAAAATGCGCGCCGAGCCCATGCGCCACCAGAAGATTTGACCCCCGGCGAATTCCGCCATCGAACAACAGGCGCGCGCGATCACCCACATGGCGCGCGATTGCGGGAAGAACATCGATTGAGGCGGGCATGCAATCGAGCTTGTTGCCGCCATGATTGGAGACGATAACCGCGTCTGCCCCAAGGTCGAGCGCGCGCGATGCATCTTCGGCGCGCATGATGCCTTTGATCACCAGCTTGCCGGGCCAAAGCTTCCGCAGCCGCTCCACCTCGGGCCATTCGTGAAATGTAGGGGTTTGCGACCATGACCGCCGGGCAATCTCGTTGGCCGACGCGCCTGGCGGCGAATAGGGCGCCCAGCTGTCCGCCCGCGGGAGGCCGCCGCGCGAGCCGTGTTCCCAGCTCCAGCCCGGGTGGCGCAATGCCTGCCAGATGACATAGGGCCATTTGGCCGGGGGCACATAGGCAGGCAGCTTGAGGCCCGCCCGAACCAGCCAATGATTATACATCGGGGCGGGGGCATCGACCGTGAAGACCAGGACATCGACGCCTGCATCGGCGCCGCGTCGAAGCATGTCGTCGGTTATCTTGGAATCGCGGGCGGCATAGAGCTGCTGCCAGACATTGCCGGGTGCGATACGCGCGATCTCTTCGATCGATGCGCAACTCGAACTCGACAGCATGAAAGGTATGTTTGCTTCGGCGGCGGCTTCAGCCAGCATCTGCTCCGCGTTGCGCCGCATAATGCCTGCAAAGCCGACTGCGGAGATGCCGAACGAGCTCGAATAGGTCTTGCCGAACAGCGTGACCTGCTGGTTGACCGCCGAGCAGTCGACCAGCGCATGCGCGCTCAGCAGGTGTTTACGAAACGCGTCCGCATTGCGGACCGGCCCGCTGCCGTCGTCTCCGCCGGTTTCCACCGGAACAAAAGCGAATTCCGGCGTCCTCCGGCGCGCAATCTCCTTGAGATCGCCAATTGTGATCGCCCGGCTGACCTTCGTTGTCACCGATTTCCTCCCAATATTGCCGCGGCTTCGGCGCCGCGACCTTTCCCAAGCCTAACCACACCCCTTGCCGCGATCAAGTAATGTATTCATAATGCAGTTACGAATCTGGCGCCGGTCGGCGTGCGGTACGAAAGGGAGGGGTTCGGATGAAACTGGCGCGCTTCGCCGCAGATGGGGAATGTCGGATCGGTGTGATCACCGAGAAGGGCGTTGCACCCATCGACGATTTTTCGACGATGCTCGAACTGATCAGCGCGGGTGAAGCGGGATTGGCGCGTGTCGCCGACGCTGTTCAACGCGCGACGGTCAGGCCGCTTGCCGACATACGGCTACTCGCGCCGATCGAGCGACCGGGCAAATATCTAGCCATCGGCATGAATTACGGTAAGCATGCGGCCGAGGCTGCGCGACTGGGCATCGCGCAGATAGCCCACCAGACATGGTTCAACAAACAGACCAGCTGCCTTTCGGGCCCGTTCGACGACATCGATCCGGGCGTGACCGAAAAGCTGGATTATGAGGTCGAACTGGCTGCCGTGATCGGCCGAGCGGCGAAGCATGTCAGCGAGCGGGACGCGCCGCACCATGTCTTCGGCTATGTCGTCGCAAACGACGTTTCCGCGCGCGATTGGCAGTTCCATTCCCCGACATTCACCATGGGCAAGTCATTCGATACCCATGGACCGATCGGCCCATGGATCGTCACGGCCGACGAACTCGGCAACCCGCATGACCTCGGTCTCCGATGCTTCGTCAACGGCGAACTGCGGCAATCGGGCCGCACCAGCGACATGATCGCAAATCTGTGGGATCAGATCGCCTATCTCTCCCAGGCCTTCACGCTCGACCCCGGCGACTTGATCGCGACCGGAACGCCCGAAGGTGTCGGCATCGCCCTCGATCCGCCACGATTCCTGAAACCGGGCGACGTGGTCCGCTGCGAGATCGATCGGATCGGCGTGATCGAAAACAGGGTTTCGTCCCCCCGCACACCCGCCGCCGCCTGACGCGTCGTCGCTCTTCTTTTCCAAATGCGAGCATCGAAATGAACCAACCGCAGACTATCGCTATCGTTGGCGCCGGGCCCACCGGCCTTTCAGCCGCCATATTGCTTCGCCAGCGCGGCTATTCTCCGATCGTGATCGAACGCAGGCCCGATATTACGGGCTATCCTGCGGCGCATGTGGCCAATACGCGGACGATGGAGGTCTTCGCCGAAATGGGCGTCGCCGATCGCATCTGGGACGCCGGCGACACCAACGCGATGAGCAGCCTCGTCGTCTGGCTGGAAAGCATGGCCGGCCGTGAATATGGCATCCTCCCGATCCAGGGCGCGGCAACCGACGAACGAGGGCCGCTCAGCGCCTATAATTCGGTGAACATCCCGCAGACCCGGCTGGAGAAGATCCTGTTCGACCGGTTCGTCGAACTGGGCGGCGAGGTACGGTTCGGGCAGGAAGTCATCGATGTGCGTGCGTCGGAAACCGTCGAACTTTCGCTCAGGAACATGGCCGACGATGCGTGCAGCGGCCTGCGCTGCGACTGGCTTCTCGGATGCGACGGCGCAGGCAGCATCGTGCGCCGGGCGACAGGCATAGAGATGGACGGTCCGCGGACCATCGCACGCTTCATGACGATTTACTTCGAAGCCGATCTGGATCGCTTTCGACAGGACCGACGCGGGCTGCTCTACTGGATCGGCGGCCCCGAAGCCCGCGGCGTCTTCATCAGCTTCGACGAGATCGGCCGCACCTGGGCGATGCTCGTGCCGATCGGGGACCTGCCGATCGAGGTATTCGACGACACGGCGGCGATCCGGATCGTCCAGAAAGCCATCGGCGACCTTTCGGCCCCGGTGTCGCTCCAGGCGGTATCGAGCTGGAACATGAGCGCGCAGGTGGCGCAGCGTTATCGGCACGGGCGCGTCCTGCTGGCCGGCGACGCCTGCCATCGCTTCCCGCCGACCGGGGGCCTGGGAATGAACACCGGCATCCAGGATTCGCATAACCTCGTCTGGAAACTTTGCGCGGTGATTGAAGGACAGGCCGGCGACGCCCTGATCGACAGCTATGAGCGGGAACGCCGGCCCATCGCGCAGCGCAACACCGACCAGAGCGTGCACAACCTCATGAAAATGGGGATGATCGACGCGGCGCTCGGCATCGAGGCGCTTGCCCCCGTCAAGGCCGACGCTGGCGATGGCCCCGTCGCCACATGGCCGGCGGAGGTCCTGGGCATCGACGGGGATACGCCGGAGGCCCGGTCGCGCAGGGCGGCGGTCCAGTCCGCCATCGACGAGCAGGCGGAGCATTTCGCGCAAGGGGCCGGTATCGACCTCGGCTTCACCTATGCCGAGGGTGCTTTCATTCCCGATGGATCGCCGGAGCCTTCCAGCGCGCCATGCGAGTATCGCCCGGACGCCCATCCCGGCGCCAGGCTGCCCTTCAACTCGCCGGACGGAAGCTTCGCCCAATCCACGCTCGGTGCCGTGCAACCCGCCGGAATTACGGTTTTCACAGCGGATTCGCGGTGGGCAGCGATTGTTGACGGCGTTGCCGTAGAGTCCGGTATCGACCTGCACCTTGTCCGGTTCGGCGAGGGTGCCCGGAACCTGGGTCCGCAGGCGCGGGACTTGCTCGGTATCGGTACGAGCGGTGCGGTCGCCGTCCGTCCCGACGGCCATGTGCTGTGGCGGTGCGCCGAATGGACCCACCAATCCGCCTCCGAACTGCGTGACGCCGCGCGCCTCATTACGGGCGAGACGTCGCGACAGGCGTCGCGCGAAGCCGAAAGATCTTTGGCCAACTAGATCGTCCGGCGAGCCGGGCGGACCCTCCCCTCAATCCTGACTGGTTTCCATGGAGAAAGACGATGAATCGTGATGAACTGCTCGATACGCTGATTGCGGAGCGCGAAATACGGCAACTGGCGCACACCCTGTCACGCTATGTCGATCGCGGAAATATCGAGGGCATGCGTAGCATGTTCCACCCGGATGCAGTGGCCGAATATGGGTTCAACAAGACCAAGACCGTCGATGAGTTTCTAGACCACTTCAAGGTCCAGATCACCACGCTCACGGGCGTCCAGCACCATATCACTACCAGCAATATCCGCGTCGAGGGCGACTATGCCGAGGCAGAGAATTATGCCATCGCGCATTGCGACATCAAGGCTAGCGGAATGACGGTCGTCATCGGCGGGCGCTATCTCGACAAGCTGGAGCGGCGTGACGGGGTGTGGAAGATCGCGCACCGCATCGGCCTCGAGGACTGGTCGGTGAAGACGCCCGCTCCGCCGCCGGGTGCCAATGATCTGGTGGGTGTCATCCCGAGGGGCGCGCTTGGCGAGGCCGACCCTGCATATGGCTTTTTCAGGCTGATCAAATAGCCGCATCCGGCCGCGTAGCTATCCAAATAAAATGGCGGGCAAATATCCCCGCCATTTTTGCTTTCCGAATCCATGGGGGTCGAAAGCGCTATCGCCGCATCCGTTCGATGAAGGCATGAAAGCGCAGCGCATAGGCGCGCAGGAAATCTTCGACCGTCGGATCCGCCACATTGCCATCCGTGTCGATCATGTCGGGCGACTTGAAGCCGATATAGACTTCGCCCGGCAATACGAACGCCCCCAGGATCGACAGGACCTGGCGCAGATGCTGCTGCCCGATCGCAGTGCCGATGGCGCCCGGACTGGCGCCCGTCATCCCGACCACCTTGTCCCGCCAGATATTCTCCGCAAAGGGCTTTGAACCCCAGTCGATCGCATTTTTCAGGACGCCGGGGATCGAGCGATTGAACTCGGGCGTAACGATCGATACCGCATCCGAGTCCGCAATCGCGCGCGTGAAATCGACGACCGATTTCGGGCGATCCTTTTCGAGATCCCCATGATAGTGCGGCATATCGTACATCGGTACGTCGACGAAGCGGAGATCCGCCGGCGACAGTCGTTCGATCGCCTTGGCAAGGCGCCGGTTTATCGAACCCGTGCGGGTGCTCGCCACCAGCGTCGCGACAGTGAATTTGGCCATGATTCCGATCCCGTTATCTTAGGGGCTACAAAAGCAGCAAAGCGGCTCAGCGGCCTCGCATGTTGAGCGTAAGGCCGCCGTCGATCGGGATTTTGGCCCCGTTGATATAGCTCGCGCGATCGGACGCCAGAAAGGTCACGAGGTCGGCAATCTCGCTCATTTCCGCCCAGCGCCCCGTCACTATGCCAAGCTCCTTGCTGAGGCCGGTCAAAACATCCTCGGCGGGCTTCGCGACGGTCTGCGCTATTCCCTGCAGCCATTTTCTGCGGTTTTCCGTACCCACTAGCCCCGGTATGATCGCGTTCACATTGATCGATTGCGCCGCCAACTCGGCCGCCAGATATCCGGTCGCCTGGATCAGCGCGGCGTTCGCCGCCCCATGCAGCAGGCCCGGCTTCAGGACCGCGGCCCCTGTCGCACCAGTGACGTTGATCACGCGCCCACTACCGTCCGTCGGGATCATCGTCAGCACGGCCCGTACGAGGCGCAGTCCTCCCAGAGCCTTGACCTCGATCACCTCGCGCCACGCCGGATCGTCCCAATGAAGCTGGCTTTCCGGGGATGTCGCGGGTACGCCCGCATTATGGACGATGATATTCAGGGATTTGAAGGTCGCGGTTGCGCGTAGTGTCTCCACCGCGCTTTGAACGCTTTCTGCACAGCTGATGTCTGCAGAAACGCATTCGACCGCGATACCATGCTCATCGGTCAGTTTCGCAGCGGCTGCTTCCAGCTTCTCCCTGTTGCGGGCAAGCAGCGCTACATTAACGCCCTCTTTGGCTAGGCCGGATGCAATAGCGTAGCCTATCCCCTGGCTGGCGCCCGTGATCAGCGCCGTGCGCCCTTTCAAGCCAAGTTCCATTTTGCCCCGCTCCTGACAATATAACGCTTATCGTGTCTGAAATAATGTATTCATAATTCAATATATGTGGCCGATCAACTCGGTTTTTGCTCGTGCGATCCGCGATAAAGCGAGCTCGATACCGTCCGGGCGCCGACAAGCGCGGCAAAGCGCCCCGCAGAGCGGGCAGCACTTGTTGCGGCGGCAGAGTGGCTGTTGTTTAGCTCGTTGAGCTGCTGGCGGCTTGACCGACCAGGTCAAGATGGCGGAGCACCGCGCGATCGGCGGCGTCGGCGTCACGAGCGAGCAGCGCGACGGCGATATCACCATGTTGCTGGATGAATTCGTCGCGCAGGCTGTCCGGGATCTTGTCGATCGTCTGATAGCGATGACGCATCAGATGCGCGTTGGCGCGCGTATGCATCTCGATCAACAGGGGATTGTGGGAGGCATTCGCAATCGCGACATGGAAGTCCTGATTGGCCCGGAAATACCGTTTGATGTTGCCGCTTTCGACTGCATCCACCATCTGGCTGTGGTAGGATGCGATCTCCTTCAATTCGCGGTCTTCGGCCTTGCGGCATGCAATGCGCGCTGCCGAGGCTTCCAGATATGCCACCGCCTCAACGGTTGCATCAAGCTGATCGACGTTGAGGTCCGTGACCATCGCCCCGCGCTGCGGCGTCAATATCAGCAGGCCTTCTGAGGCCAACACCTTCAGCGCTTCGCGCAATGGCGTCCGCGAGATGCCGAGAAGCGTGCACAGCTCGATTTCCGGCATGCGCGATCCGGGGAGGATTTCTCCCTCTATGATCATATTCCGCATCGTGTCGGCCGCGCGTTCATGCAGCAACTGCTTCTGCTGCTTCACCACCCGGCCCGCGGATTTTAGCTGCAGCTTCACCTTGGGCCCGCGTCTGACCTGATCACGGCTTGTGGGTTTGCCCGCTACGCGTGGTCCTGCCATGTTCCACTCTGTCCCTCTGCCGCAGTCAGCTGCGGCCCTGCCGCTCAATCGTGTATAAAGCATGTGAGAGCAAGACGATTCTGCCCGATCCCGGCAGGCCCGAAGACGAGCGCGATCCCGGAAGAACCAGCCTTGCCGCGCGGATCATCTACGCGCGCAGCAACTCGGCATATACGATTTCGACGAAGGTCGGGAAGAAGAGCGGCGGGGAGGGCGGAGGGTCTTTCAGGATCGCCCTGATCTCCGAAAGCTGCTTGCCCGCTTTGAAAAGCTTCTCGACCTCGTCCCGGCGCCGCTCGGTCGCCAGGATCATCGCCTTCAGCTGGTCGCGATCGACCTGCGCGCTGCCATGGCCACCGACATAGACCCGGGCATTGAGCGCCAGGGCGGCTTTCATGACCTTCAGCCAGCCTGCCGACGAACCGAATTTCTCCAGGTTGATGACCGGATAGGGACCGCGATCCGGCAGATTCGGATCGCCTCCGGTCAACAGGTCGCCGACGAACGCTACGCGTTGCGCCGGAAACCATGCGACGAGATCCCCGTCGGTATGGCCGGCGGCAAGGTGGGTCAACACAACGCTGATTCCCCCCACCGTCAGCGTCCGGGAGTGCCGGACCAGTTCGGTCGGCAGATAGGATTTGAGATCGGCGGGGACGGGCGGCTGGGGGCGGGCGTAAAATTGCTTGCCAGCGACGGTGTCGGTCATTTCCGATAGCGTATTTTCCTGTGCGATCACCATGATGCCGCGCGGCCAGGCCGGCAGGCCGTTGATATGATCCGGATCGCTATGCGTCAGGATGATGGCGCGCAGCGGAAGGTCGGTCCGTGCCCGGATTTCGCGCTGCATAGCCACGGCATCGGCGTCGAGCATCTGGGCGTCGATCACCACCACCCCATCCTTGCCGACGACGAATCCGGTGTTCGTTATCCCGCCGGTCACGACATGGGCGCCGTCGCCCAGGGGGACCACCTTGAGCATGCTGCGGTGCAGGCCAGCTCCGCCTTCGCCGTATGCCTGTGCGCCGGGAAAGGCCAGAGTCAGGCCAGCCGCGGCAACGAGCACGCGCATCGGTCGCCGCAGTGGCCAGCGTCGCGACGCCTCGGCGGGCTGGCCTGACAAAGCCATCAGAAATGAACCCCCAGCTTGATGCCATAGGTCCTCGGCGCGCCGGGCACATGCAGGTCGGCGCTCGTTTCGGAGCCCGCGACCAGATAATATTTGCCGGTCAGATTGCGCACGAACAGCTGAACATCGAACTTCTCGTTCGAGGAGGTCCAGGTGGTCGATGCGTTTACGAGGTGGAACGCCTTCTGCGATAAGCGGTTAGCGGGATCCCAGAACATCTTGCTCTTATAGGCATCGCTGACGCCGAAATTGAACGATCCGACTTGTGTCTCGAAGGTATAGTTGAAACCCAGCGTGTAGGAGAATCTCGGAGCATAAGGCATGCGGTGGCCACTATTGTTGCATGGCACGATCGTCCTGTTGCCGCCTCCATTAGGGCCTGCGCCGGGGGGGACCGAGCATTGCGACAGCAAGGTTCCATAACGCGTGTCCAGATATTCCATGCTGCCAGTGATCGACAGGCCACGGGCCGGCACGAGTTCGAAATCGAGATCCACGCCTTTGATCTTCGCTGAGCTTGCGCTGTAGATGATCACCGACCCTACGGGAGCCGGGGGCGCCGAGGTGCGCAGCTGGATCTTCTTGTAATCCATGTAGAAAACTGCGGCGTTGAGGCGAAGAACGCGCCCGAACAAATCCGACTTGATGCCGAGTTCGAACGCGTCGAGCGTCTCGGGTGGGATGGGCGGATTGCTGAACGATGTGACATTGTAGGTCCCGGCCCGGAAGCCCGTATTGTACGATGCATAGGCATGGACATCCTCTTCCAGATCCTGTGCCAGCACCACCTTGAAGGTCGGTTTCGAATAGGTCTTCGAGGTCGGGATCGCGGGCAGCGTCGCCGTCGGCAACCCGGGCGAGACCGGCTGTGGCAGTCCGGGTGGACCGACGGTGATGCTGTTGGGACGACCCTGAAGATAGGAGATGAGCCCGCTCAGGCCCTTGTCGTCGCGCGTGTAGCGCGCTCCCAGGGTCACACGGGTCGATGGCGTGAGCTTATAGGTACCCTCCCCATAGGCCGCGTAGGAGCGCGTGGTGGCGCGTGCTGCGGTCCGGCTCGGTGCGGCATTGCCGGGCAGGCGGATGCAGCTCGCCGCGGTGTTACCGGCACATGGCGTAAGCGTGTCGAATCGCGTCGTCGTATTGTCATGGAAATAATAGAGCCCGGCGATCCAGCTGAAGGGCGAGTCGTCATCGGGATTGGAGGTCAGCTGGAGTTCCTGGCTGAAGGTTTTGCTACGCCCATAGATATCCGACCAGACGGTGCCCTGCCCCACAAAGGCGCCCGGAATGCCGAACCGGTTTAGCAGCGAGAGCGCCTGCGCATCGATATAGCCGGTCAGGCTCATCAGAGAGACCGGGCCGAGATCATGCTCTATCTTCAGCGAAGCGGCCCGGAATTTCGAGTCGACGAACGGGGTGCGGCGGTCGCCTGCGACATATTCGCCGAGGAACCCATTGCCATCGAGACCGATCGAGCCCGGATAGACAGAGTTCACATTGCCCTGATCGGTCTTCACATCGACATAGGCGCCTTGCAGCTGGATCGTTGTTTTATCCCCTGGCGTCCACCGCAGCTTGCCCTGGAGACCCGTTTCCTTGTTCGTGAACAGGTCGCTCCCATCAACTGTATTCCGGCCCCAACCGTCGGCCTGGTTGGTGTGGGTGACGGCGATGTTCGCTGCCAGATCGTCGCCGAGCGGCGCGGATGCGTAGAGATTGGCGTTGAACGTATCGTAATTGGCATAGCCGACCGAAGCGTCGAGTTTGAACTCACGGCCCGGATTGCGGGTTATGACGTTGACAAGGCCGCCAGTAGAGTTGCGTCCGTACAGCGTCCCCTGCGGCCCCTTGAGAACCTCGATCCGTTCGATGTTGTTGAACGAGAATGGACTGGAGCCGGCATTGGGAAGGTAGAGGCCATCGAGATAGACCGCGACGGGTGACTCCGCATTGAACCCGGCCGTATTGGTGCCCACGCCCCGCAGATACAGGTTGTTCGCGGCGCCGGCGCGCTGGACCTGCAGGCCCGGCACGATCCGCGAGAGTTCGCTGACTGTGGTCACGCCCTGCGCCACAAGGCTTTCGGCCGAAAAGGCGGTGACCACCGAAGGTACTAGCTGCTGGCTTTCCAAACGACGCGTTGCCGTCACGACGATGTCCTGCACGCCGGTCGCATCGGTATCGCCGGGGTCAACGGGCGCCCGGTCGCCCTGCTGCGTCTGAGCCGATGGCGACTGGCCAAAGGCGTACCCAGGCATGGCGAGCAGCGACGCGGTGAGGCACCATATCGTCCGCGAGTTCAATTTCTTCATCTTATCACTCCCCATCTTATTCTATGGCTTGCCCGCTTTCGCGATAGGCTGTTGCCGGTCAGTATTTCAGCGCGATGCGCACGCCGTACCGCGCCGGATCACCGGTGAAGCCGCGGTAGAGGGTGGCGCCGGTGGCCGGATCATTGACGCCGAAGAGCGCGCCGAGAATCTGGGCCGTCGTGCTGACGAAATAGCGTTTGTCGAATATGTTCGTGCCGAACAGGTCCAGCCGCCACCGATCCTGGTCCGCCGCGACGCTCAGCAGGACGTCGGTTGTCGAATAACCCGCCAGTTTCGATGAGGGATTGTTGGTGTTCGAGCTCAGGAAGCTCGACGTGAAGTTCTGGGTCGCTCTTACCGTTACCTTGTGGCCGTCGCCAAAGGCGGGGCTGGTCCAGCCGACCCCGACATAGCCCTGCCAATCGGAGGCATAGGGCACGGGAGCGCCCGAAAGGTCCTGCACCAGCGGGCAGGTCGGGGTGCCGGTGCAACCCTCGCGCCCCGGAGCATTGCTGTTGTCGACATATTTGGCATCGAGATAGGTCGCACCGAAGCTCAGATGCAGGCCGGCGGGGCCGACGACCTCGCCGTCCAGATCGACGCCCTGCGAGCGGACGTCGCCGGAATTGCGGATGATGAACGCCGTTCCGTTGAACGACCTGTCCTGGAAATTGTCGAGCGTGGTCCGGAACAGCGTGGCATTGAATCGCGCCCGCCCATCGAGGAATTTCGATTTGACGCCGAGCTGCCAGTCCTTAACGGTTTCCGACGCGAAGGTGCGCAGGGCGGGCGTCAATGGGGCATTGGTGATGCCGGAATTGAAGCCGCCGGACTTGTAGCCCGTGGAAAAGGTGCCGAAAACCATTACCTGATCGGTGACATCCCAGGACAGCGATGCTCGGAAGGACGGACGGTCATCCTTGAACCGCAGATTGGGATGGCTTTCCGGCCGGGCGAGTGGCGCGACCCCGATCGCATTGGGCACCGTGGTAAGCAGTGACGCCGACTTCCTGTCCCAGGTATAGCGTGCGCCCAGCGCCAGTTCGAGCGCCGGAAGAATGCGATAGTTGGCCTGGGTGTAGAATGCGAGGCTACGCGAGGTCTGATCGAAATCGAGAAAGCCCGCCCGCTCCTGCGGTCCGGCGGAACATGCCGCGGCTACCGCCGAAAACAGGATCGGGCACCAGTCGGCGCCGAGGTTGAACGCCACACCATAATGATATTTTTCGCGCCCATAATAGGCGCCGGCCGTCAGGCTCAGCTTGCCGTCGAGGAAGGCGCCCTTGTCGGATACCAGTTGCAGTTCGTGGCTCTGCGACTGGCTGCGGTTCTCGAGATAGACGTTGAGCAGACGCAGTGTGGTGCCGATAGAGTCCATCACCCGCTGCTTGTTGTCCCAATCGCGGTAGCTACTGATGAGCCGCGCGTTGACAATCGGCGATACCTGCCAATCGATATTCGCTGCAGCCCCCCAATTGCGATCACGCAGGAACGGGTTGCCCATCACCTGATTTACATTTCGGGACGGCGACGTTGTAAGGACCGGCGGAGTTCGCCCGAACGCGGCGAGTAACGATGTGAAGGCGGCGACCTGTCCGGGCGTGGCATTGGGCGCCCCCGTGAAAGTGTACACGCCATCACCGTCCGACTTCGCGGCGTCCCCGGTCAGCGTGACGCTGAGGTTGGGCGCAGCCTCCCATTTCAGCGAAAGGCGGCCGATATAGGCGTTATTCTTGCCATAGGTTTTGCCATCCTGCCGGTTGTGGAAAATGCCGTCGGTATGCGTCGCATTACCCGCAAAGCGCAGGGCCACATTCTCGCCGGCGGGGATATTCGCGATGACCGTTCCGGAGAAGGTGCCATAACTTCCCGCTTCCGCTTTGACCTCTGCTGTGGTGGCGCCCGTCGACGGCGCATTGGTCGTCACCGAAATCGCGCCCATCGAGGCGTTGCGGCCGAAAAGCGTGCCCTGCGGACCGCTCAGTACCTCGACGCTGGCAATATCGAGAAAAGACGTGAAAAGGATGCCAGGCCGGGCGAGATAGGAGCCGTTCATATAGGCTGCCACGGCGGGATCCGTTGCGGTGGCGCCGGGTGAGCCAAAGCCCCTGATTCTGATACGAAGATCGGATGCCCCGGCGGATTGATCGATTTTGAGCGACGGCGCGAGCTTCGCCAACTGGCCTGCACTTCGCACACCCGACATCTCGAGCGCCTTGCCGGACGCGGCAACGATCGAAAGCGGCACGTCCTGGATGCTTTCTGCGCGCTTCTGCGCGGTAACGACGATTTCTTCGAGCTGTGCGTCCGCTTCGATTGCTTGCGCATTGGTCGCTGCGGGCCAGCCGAGCGCCATCATGATCGCAACCACCGAGCCGCTGCCATTCCACGCGAGTTTCATCATCCCCTCCCATTTTGAGCCGCAGGCATTTTTGGCGCTCGCTGCGGCCGTTGCCGCGACATTATTGCCATCGACATGGAGCGAATTAGCAGTAAAAATTAATATGTTCAATACCTACATTATACATTATGAAGTGTTTCAAGAGACGAATTTCCGGCAATTTTCACGCTCAGCAGGTTAATTTTGTTCGGGACTAGGTGGCGGTGGCATCGGACAGGCACCTGCAGGCGAATCGCAATAGAGGGACAAGAACAATTGGGTGGGAGAGGCGATGGTGAGCGTGAACTCCGGGACGGCGTATAGGCCCGATATGATCGCATCGGACGCCACGGCTCCTGAAAACCCGACGGGGCCCTTGAGGCGTTGGTTCGTCGTAGGATTGCTGTCGCTAATCTTCGCGATCGGGATCGTTGATCGCGTCATCCTGTCGATGATGATCGGACCGATAAAGTCGGATCTCCAATTGAGCGACAGTGCGTTTGGGCTGGCCCAAGGTGCCGCAGTGGCGCTTTTCTACCTGATCTTCGCGGTTCCGTTCGGATGGGCTTCCGACCGGTTCGACCACCGCTGGATCCTGTTCGGCGGGGTGACGATCTGGAGTCTCGCGACCGCGGCCTGTGCTCTCGTCCGTAATTTCGTGGATCTCTTCGTCGCGCGTTGCCTCGTCGGCGCCGGTGAGGCGGTGATCGGTCCGGCCGGATATCCCATGATCGCAGGTCTGGTTTCTCGCCAACAGCTCGCACTGGCGATGATGCTCTTCTATCTGGGCGGAAATGCCGGCAATGCCCTCGGTCAGTTCATCGGCGGCGCGCTCCTCGCGGTGCTGTCCCGAAATCCATCGATCGACGTCTGGATGCTGGGCGATCTGGCCCCTTGGCGGTTGGTGTTTCTGCTGATCGGATTGCCGGGCATAGCATTGGCGGCGCTCATCTTCATCGCTCCGCGAAGCCGCGCGCCACGGGCGGGAAACGACGGCCCCAGCCAGGCCTCGAAAGGCGAGTTCGCGGCATTTTTCCGCGCGCATCGCCGCTTCTATATCACGCATAATGTCGGCGTCGGGCTGCAGCAGGCGGCGCTAGTCGCGACGATGTTGTGGAATGCGGCCTTCATGTCGCGGACCTATGGCTGGTCGCCGAGCGAGATCGGCATGACCTTCGGCGCCATATTGCTTGCCTCGACCTCCGTTGCCATCGTCGGTCATAGCTGGATCTGCGCGCGGCTTTTTGCCGCAGGGCAGAGAGATGCCTATCTGCGCTGGCAGATGTGCATGAGTTGTCTGTCGGTGCCGGCGCTTGCCTTCGCCTATCTATGGCCCACCGCCGCTGCGGCGTGCATTGGCTTCGCCCTGGCCAGCCTGTTGAACGGCGGCACCGTCGTCGCCGGACCCACGATATTGCAGATCGCCACCCCCCCGCGCTTCCGCGGGCGCGTGAGCGGCATCTATGTAGTCGTCGCGACGTTGCTGGGCACGGCGATTGGACCGGCGGCCGTAGGGCTCGTCACCGATCACGTGCTGGGCGATGAAGGCAGGATCGGCATCGCCATAGCGATCTGCTCGATCACCTTCTGCCTCGGCGCGACTGCGTGCTTCGCGACAGGACTTTCCGCGACCCGCCGAATAGTCGCCGAGGCTGGCCACTGAACCGCCGCGCATCGATACACCCTACAGGATGACGAAATGGAGGATGACATGAAGGCCTATATTCCTGCACCCGGAAAGGTGCTCCGCCTGATCGCGCTGGGCGCCGTGGCAGCGAACCTGGCGGCGATCTCGCATGCCCAGCCCCAATTGCCGGGCTCCGGCGAGCCAGCCGTAAACACCGCCTTTCTCCGCGATCAGGACGATGTTTCCGCCGTGACCCAGATCGTTCTGCGCGAACGTCAGGCAAGGGATAATGGCTGGTGGGACCGAATGATGGCGACCTATTGGCCTGATTCGGTTGTCGATGTCAGCTGGTACCATGGCAATGGACCCGGCTTCGTGAATGAATCACGAAAACTCTCGTCAGGCGGCGTCACCGGCAAGCACCGGCTATTCGCCCCCATCGCCGATATCCGCGGTAACAGGGCCCATGTGGAAGTCGGATCGCGGAACTGGTCGCAGTTCCAATATCGGGGCCAGACGATCAATATCAACGCCAATATCCGGATCAATTACCGCCTCGAAAAACGGAGCGGCGAATGGCGCATCCTGTCGATGCAGGCGATCTACGAACATTCCGAACTGACGCCCAACGCTCCGGGCGAGGTTCTGGACATCCCCGCATCTGAACTTGCCAAATATCGCCCCTCTTATGCGGCGCTCAGTTGGGCGCTGACGAAAAAGGGGCTGACCATGTCGCAGACGGAGGTCGGGATCGACCAGCCCGACGGCGTGAAGGCATTTTATGCCAAGATCGAGAAATGGATGAACGAGTAGACGCCCGGGCGCACCAGGCTTCTTACATCCCCGAAAGTTTCCCGGATGCATTTCGATTACATCGTCGCAGGTGCCGGCGCCGCGGGCTGCGTGGTCGCCAACCGGCTCTCCAGCAGGTCGGCCAACAAGGTCCTCCTGCTTGAGGCCGGATCGGATTTCACGCCTGGAAAAGAGCCCGACACGATCCGCGACATCTATCCGCGGTCGGTCGGCGTTTCGGCATTCAAATGGCCGGCGATGCTCGGTCGAGCCCGTCTCGACCGGGACGATATATGGCCACTCGACCAGGCCCGGGTCATGGGCGGCTGCAGCGCGATCATGGGCATGCTCGCGCTGCGCGGACTTCCCGAAGACTATGACGAATGGGCGCGCTTCGGTTTGGACGACTGGTCCTGGAACGACGTGCTTCCCAACTTCCGGCGCATAGAGAACGATCTCGACTTCAACGATGCGATGCACGGACAGAGCGGGGAGATCACCATTCGGCGCCATGCGCCGACGTCGTGGCCGCCCTTGTGCCGCGCGCTGGCGCGTGCCTTGCCCCAATATCCGCAAATAGACGACGTGAACGGAGATTTTCGGGACGGCATCGGCTTGATGCCGATGTCGTCGACGGCAGATGCCCGGGTCTACGCCGCCAGCGCCTTTTTGACTCCCGACGTCCGCGCACGCCCCAATCTGACGATCCGACCGGACAGCGAAGTGACACGGCTGGAGTTCGACGGCCGCAAGACCATCGGGCTGTGGATCCGCACGAATCACGGCGAAACGCTCGTCAGCGGTAACGAGATCATCCTGGCGAGCGGTGCGCTACGGTCGCCCATATTGCTGCAGAAGGCGGGGATCGGGGATGCAGCCGCGCTTGCCGATGTCGGCATCACCGCGATTGCCGACCGGCGCGGGGTGGGCGCCAATCTTCAGAACCATCCAGCCCTGTACATCTCCGCAATGCTCGACGGCGACGCCCGACAGCCGGCCGATCTTCGGCCCTGGAACATGAACGGCCTACGCTACTCCTCGGCGGTCAAGGGCTGCGATCGGGGCGACATGCTGATGCTCTTCATCAACAAGTCGTCCTGGCATGCCGTCGGCCGCCACATCGGAACCATCGGGGTATCGGTCTACAAGGCCTACTCCACCGGCCATGTCGGTCTCATCCGCCGCGATGGCGAGCTTGCCGCCGATTACTCGCTCGGCTTGCTTTCGGACCAGCGCGATCTCGAGCGGCTGACCCTCGGCGTGCGCGAGGCATATCGCCTGTGGAAGCACCCAGAGATCGCGCCATTGCGCCACGAGATCATCGCATCCCCGTCCGGCAAGCTCGTGCGCCACCTTGCTGTCCCAAATCGCCGCAATGCCGCCGTCGCCGCAGCGACCGCCGCGATGATGGACGCCGTGCCGCCGATCCGGACGATCGCCGCCAGGATGGCTGGGAGCGATGTGGGCGACATGCTGCCCGATCCGGACGCCCTGCGCGAGTGGGTCTACCGGAAGGCTATGCCGCTCTGCCATTTCGTCGGCACATGCAGGATGGGTGTGGAATCCGACCCGCTTGCGGTCACCGATGGCGCCGGAAGCGTTATCGGCGTGGGCGGGTTGCGGGTAATCGACGGCGGAACGCTGCCCACTGTCCCGCGCGCGAACACCAATATTCCGATCACAATGGTGGCCGACCGGATCTGCGAGAAGATACTTGCCGGCGGATAGAATCGTGAATGCATAATACATTATTGACTGGCCGATCCCGTTGCTTATGGTGGCGGCAAATGGTGCCCGTCTGAGTCGGCGATGGCACCGGTCAACGGAACTTGATGGGAGAAGGGCTATGGCGGTGGCGGACAGTGCCGGGAAAGTACCCAATCTGAAGTTCAGCCATATGGGTCTGAGCGTCAAAGATGTTGCCCGGATGGAAGAGTTCTACACGGCAGTCCTCGGTTTCACGGTGACCGACCGCGGCGAGGCCGGCGGCATGGCGCTGGTGTTCCTGTCACGCGATCCCGCCGATCATCACCAGATCGTCCTTGCCAGCGGCCGGCCAGACGAGTTGCCCGGCAACACCGCAAACCCCCAATTCGGGCCCAGCATCAACCAGATTTCATTCCAGATGGGTTCCCTGGCGGATCTCCGCGACATGGGCGCAAAACTTCAGGAGTTCGGCACGTCCAACTTCTTCCCTGCCAATCACGGCATCGCCTGGAGCATCTACACGCACGATCCCGAGGGTAACAATCTCGAGTTCTTCGTCGATACCGAATGGTACTTTCCCCAGCCCTTCCTGGTTCCGCTCGATTTCTCACAGAGCGATGACGACATTTATGCGCTGACCGAAGCGCTGTCGAAGTCGCAGGACGGTTATGAACCTTATCCTTCGTGGCGACAGCGGATTGCGGCGCGGATGACGCCTTACAGCCCGCCGGCAGGACAGGTCGCGTCGTGCTGATCCGGTCAGCTTTTTGGGTAGGCGCGCCCCTCCGAGGCAAGGAAGGGGCTTTTCGGGCAGCGATGAACGATATCATCCCGGCGATGCGCCGATTTCCTGGGGTCCAGGCGGTCCATGCACTTTGGCCGCAAAGCCACGAAGACAGCCCCCCGGCCATCCACTGCCAGGTCATCGTCGAGTTCGCCTCACCGGAAGAGCGCGACAGGATGCTTTCGTCGGCGGAGCGCTTGGCGCTTCGGCAGAAGATTATCGCGGCAAAGCAACTCTTTGACGGCACATTGAGTCATATCGAATATGACGTAGCCTAGCCGAATCGGCTGCCAAGGGTGGCCCTCCGAAACGGATTTCGTGGACATTCAAAAGCAACAAGCGGTTACTAAGGTCCGCACAGCAGGGTGACCGCCTTCCGTCCGCACGAGCCGGATTCTCCAGTCAAGAATGTCCCGCAAGTCAGTCGGTCGCGGCTTCGCACCGGCCTAGCTGGATGAATGACCGCTTTCGGGATCGGCTGCCAGCGCACTGAATGACCGAAATGAGGGCACGAAGTTGCCGCGAGCAGGCGCTGCATCAACGGCAGCTCACCGCGGGGGCGGATGACCAATTGTCGACAGTCGGCCCTGTCCCCGGTAGCTGCCTTCAGCAATAATTCTGAGGGAGAAGCGGGGAAGGCAGCGCCTTCCCCACTAGGTGGAGGAGGGGCCGGGTTCTCAGAAACGCATACCAAAGCCCACACCGACCACGAACGGGTCCAGGTGGACTCTCACTCTTTGGGTGCCAATCGCGGTGGTGGCGAGCCGGGTGGTCGTGTCGATGTCGATATATTTGACGTCGAAGTTCATGAACGTGCGCTCGGTCAGCGGCACATCAACGCCGGCCTGCAGGGCGTAGCCGAAACTCGATTTCATGCGGACATTGGTTTTCCCCGCCGCGGTGACCAGATTCCTCGAGGCCTTCTCCGAGTAGAAGATCGTATAGTTGAGACCGGCGCCAACGTAAGGGCGCACCTTCGCGTCGGGTGCGAAATGATATTGCAGTGTCAGGGTCGGCGGCAGGACCCATGTCGAGGCGAGCTTGCCGATCGTGCCGGTCGTCCCGGTACGGCCGCTCGCCTTGTGCTTGGTGGTGGCGAGGATCAGTTCGGTGGCGATGTTGGGGGTCAGCATATAGGTGAAGTCGACCTCGGGCATGATGCTGTTGCTGACCTTGACCTTTTCGCCGGAGAAAGCCGGCGCGATTCCGCTCGAACGCTCATTCGGCGCGACGATGATCCCGCGGACACGCACCAAGACATCACCCTGGGCCGCTGCCGCGGGTGCGGCCACTGTCGCCGTCGCCGTCAAGGCGATCATGATCCTCCGGTACATCGCAACACCCCTTTCTTCGTTTCGAGCCCAGATTCTATTCGGGCCGCGCCGGGGATGATTTGACGAACGCCAAGAATGCGGTTGACCTGAGTCAAGGATCGCGGCCCGGTTCAGCGCCATGAATATGGCATGTGGCCTTATTATCCCGATCTGCTCGAACGGCCGGTGCCGCGCTATACGAGCTACCCTACCGCTGCTGAATTCACCGAAGCGGTCGGCTCATCGGTCCAGTCGGCGGCGCTCGATGCCGTCACATCGCATACGGACATCTCGCTCTACGTCCATATTCCCTATTGCCAGGAGATTTGCTGGTATTGCGGGTGTAACACAGGGGCGGCTAATCGCAGCGGGCGTATCGCCTCTTATCTCGACGCCCTGGAGGACGAAATCCATGTGGTTGCCCGGCATCTGGGCGGGCGCGGGCGGGTAGGGAGGATCGCCTTTGGCGGCGGCAGCCCCAATGCGATCGCTCCGCTGGCCTTCGTCCGCTTGCTCGATCGGATTGTCACCGAGCTTGACGCGGCGGGGGCGGAAATATCGATCGAGCTTGATCCGCGCTCGCTCGATGAGGCCTGGTACGATGTCCTGCGCGACACGCGGGTCACGCGCGCGAGCCTCGGTGTCCAGACGTTCACACCCCATATCCAGCAGGCGATTGGGCGCATCCAGCCGCTGGCGATGATCGAGCAGGCCGTGGGACGGTTGCGGGATGCGGGTGTGGAGTCGCTCAATTTCGATCTGATGTACGGCCTTCCGCATCAACATCTCGCGGACCTCGGCACGACCCTCGCCGAGGCCATCCGGCTCGCGCCCGAACGTATCGCGCTATTCGGCTATGCCCATCTGCCCTCGCTGATCGCCCGGCAGCAGCGTATAGATGGCCAAGCGTTGCCCGACGGGCACAAGCGGTTCGAGCAGGCTGCTCACGGGTTCAAGATACTGACAGCCGCCGGCTATCGGGCGATCGGGTTCGACCATTTCGCCCGGCCGTCGGATCCGCTGGCCATCGCCGGGGCGCAGGGGCGTCTTCACCGCAATTTCCAGGGCTTTACCGATGATCCGGCCGGAGTCCTCATCGGTCTCGGCGCCAGCGCGATCAGCCAGTTTCCCGGTGCGATCATACAGAATGAGAAGATGGCGGGCCGGTATCGGATGCTGGTGGCCGCACATCAACTCGCCGGACGTCGCGGGGTCGAACGCCACGAAGAAGACCACTGGCGCGGCAAGATCATCGAGCAGCTTCTCTGCCAGGGAGAGGCGCGGATGAGCGAGGATCGGCTATCCCGCGTCCGCCATGATCTCGAACCGTTCGTCGAAAAGGGCCTGGTCCGTTGCGGACCCACCTTTGTCCGGCTGCTGCCGGCAGGCCTTCCCTACGCCCGTGCCGTGGCAAGCTGCTTCGATCACTATCGCGCCTTCAGCAAAGGTCATTTCAGCCATGCGGTCTAGGCTGATCCCCATCGGCGCCTTACCAGCGCTCGTCGCATTGGCGCTGTTCGGCCATCCGCCAATGGCGGCTGGGCCGATCATGCTGAAGGGCGCTCTGTGCGGTTCGGCGGGCGTCTTCCCGATCCCGTTGAAGCGCACCCGGCGATCGGAGGACGAGCATGGGCCCTGTCCGGCGGGATGCCACGCGGTCTGCTCAGCTCGCAAGCGCTCGCTTCCGGGGAGCAACGCATGATCGGCGGATCTCGGCGCGATTGTTCATCGCTCGCCCAAGCTTGAGGATACTCTCGTGGCTGACCCTCGCCCCGTTGACATCACCCCCTATGAACTTCTCGGAGGCGCTGAGACGGTCAAACGCATCGTCGATCGCTTCTATGACCTCATGGACGAGGATCCCGCGTTCGTCAGGTTGCGCGCCATGCATGCCGACGATCTGACACCCATGCGCGCATCGCTGACCGGCTTTCTGATCGGCTGGAGCGGCGGTCCGCGGAGCTGGTTCGAGCAGAATCCCGGCAGATGCATGATGTCGGCGCACGCCAAGCTTGCAATTGACGAAGAGACGGCCGCGCAATGGCGTCGGGCGATGGCGCGCGCGATCGCCGAGTGCAGCATCGACGAGACGCTGGCGGAGAGGCTGAACGAGGTCTTCGCCCGCATGGCCGGCGCTATGGTGCGCCATTGACCGAAGCGCCGATCAAGCAGCAAGCGCCCCTGTGACCAGCACCCGGCGAGAGCGGGGTGGTGAAGATGAAGCCTGGGGCGTGGGAGCGACTTACATCGATGACACTTTACCGGACCACCCGGTAAAGTGTCGCGAATGGTAATGGGCAACCGAGTTGGGGAGTGACCAGCCGACCCGCCCGCGTCATGCCGCGTGAGCGAGCGCAGGCGCCGGACGGCGCGCGGCCACCTCGGCTTGCGCGATCTCATCGGTCGCATAAGGGCCCTCGAGTGTCACGGCCGGGCCCAGGCATCGCAAGGCTGCCGCCGGGTCCGCGGTTGCGACGATGATCGGTGCTCCCGCGCGCTCGCTCAGGTCGCGCAGCACGTCGGTCGTCTGGGTGAGGGTGCTGTCGGGGATAAGGACGATGAGGCTTGGGGGGCAGCACGATGCCACCAGAGCGGCTTCGCCCGTGTCGCGCGCCACGATGATCGAACGGTAGCCCGCATTCCAGAGCTTGTCCTGAAGCGTGTCGATCGAAGTCCGGTCACAGCCGATGATCAATGCATGGTCCATCTTACCCTCCTGGTCGCGTCTTCTTATGGGTAGCGTCCCCGTGCGGCTTGCCATTACGTAGATCGCACAGGGTGCTCAGTTCTCCTCCTCGATGACCGCGAAGCGATGGCTCACACCGCTGAGGATGAGCGCCATGCCGAGCGCGGTCAGATCGAGGACGGCGAGGCTTCCCACCATCATCAGCGAATTTCGCGGCCAATCCATGCCGATCGCCGTGCCCGCGATGATCGAGATGCAGCCCGATAGCAGTACCCATTGGACATGTTCGCGCACACCGATCAGGAGGCGTGCGATGCCGGAGAGGCCGAGCAGGACCGCGAGCGCCAATGTCAGGGCCCTTAGGCTGAGAAACGGTTCGAGCAGGATCGCCAGCGCGGCGCCCGCATAGAATAGCCCGCTCAGCGACCAAAGCCCGGCGTCCCCGAGGTGGCGAAGACCCAGACCCAATAGGATCGGCCCGGCACCGGTCAGGATGGTCAAGCCGACCACGGTGACGTCGATCGCCGGGGCCCGGAGGATGTGGAGCGAGAGGAAGGCCGCGAGACCGAGGAAAACAAGACCCACCGCGACGCAGCTGGCCCGTGCGGTGCGGCCCAGTTCCTCATCCTCATCATTGGGCGTCGGCAAAGCAGACACAGGCATCCTTCCTTGTCAGGCAAGATCGTGCTGCGCATGGTGAAACCAGACTATCCGCAACATTACCAATGCCAGCCGACGAGGCCGAAACCTAACCTCGCCTTATTTCGTCGGCTGATGGAGGCGAGGATGAAGAATATATTGGTGCTCGTTCACGATGATCCGGGGCAGGAGGCGCGGCTGCAGGCGGCGCTCGATGTCACGCGCGCGCTCAAGGGTCATCTCAACTGTCTTGACGTCGTCATCATGCCCGTGGTGATCGGTTACGACTGGAGCGGATATGCGGGGGCGATGCTGCTTGAGGAGGAGCGCGCGGCGGAAAAGGTGAACCGGCTGGTGCTGGAAAAGCGGCTCGCGCGCGAGGGCGTGGCCTGGAGCTGGCTCAATGCGACCGGCGATCTGGTCTCCTCCATCGAGCGCGCTGCCGTGCTGAACGAACTGATCGTGGTCAATTGCCGGCTGGACGCGACGACCTATCCCGATATGCGTGCATCCACGTCCAATCTCATCGTCACCAGCGGCAAGCCAATCCTCGCCGTGCCTGAATCCGGCCGCGGTTTCGCCGTATCGGGACGCGCCCTTGTCGCGTGGGACGGCTCGCTCGAGTCCGACGCTGCGCTGCAGGCGGCGATCCCGCTTCTGCGCCAAGCGACGCACGTCACCATCGTCGAGATCGACGATGGCTCGCTCGACATCCCTGCCGAAGATGCCGCCGCGTTCCTTTCGCGGCATGGGGTCCATTCGCTCATCATTCGCGATGAGGCGCCACACGGTCAGACCGGCCGCCGGCTGCTCGCCTTGATCGCGGATCGAAAGGCCGATTATGTGGTCATGGGCGGATTCGGCCATTCGCGGTTGTCCGAGGCGCTGATGGGTGGCGTGACCCGCACGCTCTTGACCCATAGCCCGGTGCCGCTGCTGCTCGTGCATTGAGTGAGATTGACCGGGGAGCTGGCGACAAAAAGGGCGGGGCGATCACGGCCGCCGTTCTTTCGCCAGGCAGTGCGGCTGGGGATCTGCCGGGCGATGCCCTTATATGCCGCGTGCGGTCCCTGGCTCCGGCCGATCGAGGCGGTAAAGTATCACGACCGACAAAATCTCTCGCGGAGCGCGCTTGTCCTGCCGACCACCGCCTCCCAGCGGCCGACAGGTCGACGATCCTCCCATAGGCTCGCCTCGAAAGCCGCCGTGTTGACGAGGAGATAACGGTGCCCGGTTGGCGCGGCATCCAGCGCCGGCGGTCGAGATTGGTGGCGAGGGTGGCGCGGCGCCCCGGGATCGGTGTCGCTCGCATACAGCGCCTGCAGACCCTTGTAGAAGGGATGCGAAGGCCGCGCTGCACTGTGGCGGCGCGGATTGGCCCCCTGCGGTGGTATTGGCGACGGCGGCGACGAGGCAGGCGAGAATGAGGAGATTGCACATGACGCTTGATCGCCAGTCGAGCGGCTTGCCACAAATGGAACATGTACGCAGGATGCCGCTCAGACGCCCTGCCAGGGATCGCGATTGGGCTCGTCCAGTTGTTCTGCACCATCGGCGCGCAGACCGGATCGGCAACAGCCTGCAAGGGCTGGCAATTTTCGGCGTTGCGCGAAGGCGATTTCCAGCAGCGCCGACAGGCTGGACGCGCCGAGTTTGCGCATCAACCGGCCGCGATGGACTTCGACCGTGCGGTGGCTGATGCCAAGCAACGCGCCGATCTGCTTGTTGGTCAAGCCTTCGACCAGGCCCGCCACTACCTCGCGTTCGCGATCGGTCAGACTGTCGAGCGACGGCTGCCGATGGCGAGATCGTGCCGGGCCGTTGCGAAGCGGTCGCTCAGACCTCTCGAGCCGCCGCGCCACGGTCAGCCCTCTGCCGCTGGTCGAGCGAGCCGTTCGACTGCCCGGACGAGGATATGTTGGCGGAGCGGCTTCTCGAACACTGCATCGAATCCGGCCTGCCTGGCCCTTGCGGTCAAGTCCGCCGAAGGAAAAGCAGTGATGAGCAGCGCGTGACCGGACCAGCCCTTTTCGCGCAGCTGGCGGAGTGTCTCGATGCCATCGCAATCACTCATACGATAATCGGCTACGAGGCAGGTCGCATCGAGCGCGCTCTGGTCGGCGAGCAGCGTCGTGCCGGTCGCATAAGCCCGCACGTCGAAACCATTGGCCTGCAGCAGAAGCTGGAGTGAGCGACGGACGCCGGGCTCATCCTCGACCAGTAATATTCTCGTCTTATCGTTCGCCAGCACCCCGAGGGGGATATCCATGATGTTTTCTTCCCTGTGAGTTCATCTGATCTCGCAGACAGGGAGTCGGCGGTCGCTACGCAAATATCCCGATAGGGTCAGGCTCCAAGGCCCGCGGCGAACGCGATGCGCAGCGCATCGGAGAGGCTGCGAACGTCGAGCTTCGACATCAGATTGGCCCGGTGGACCTCGACCGTGCGCGGCGAGATGCCAAGATCATAGGCGATCGTCTTGTTGGGCAGACCTTGCGCCAGGCCTTCGAGCACGTCGCGCTCGCGCGGCGTGAGAACGCCGAGCAGGGTCTGCGCTTCGTTGGCGCGCACCATGATATCGCCTGCTGCTGACAGCCGTTCGAATGCGGTCTCGATCGATGCCAGTAGTACGGCCTTCTGGAACGGCTTTTCAAGAAAATCGACCGCGCCCGCCTTCATCGCCTTCACCGCGATCGTGACGTCACCATGCCCGGTGAGGATGATCACCGGCATGGTGATGCCCTTCTCGATCAGAGCCTGCTGGACCTCAAGGCCGTCCATGTCGGGCATCCGCACGTCCAAGAGGATACAGCCCTCGGCGAGGTGACGGACCTCCTTCATGAAAGCGACACCGCTCGGCCAGGTCTCGACCACGAAACCCGAAGTCTTGAGCATGAAGCTCGCCGCACGGCGGACGGCGTCCTCATCGTCGATGATATGTACCAGTCGCCTGTCACTCATCCCGGTCCTCCGTTGTCGCTCGCACGAGCGTGAAGTGAAATTCGGTACCGCCGCCCGACCGCGGCTCCATCCAGATGCGACCGCCATTGGCTTCGACGATTGTCCGGCAGATCGACAGCCCCAGGCCCATGCCCTCGGCCTTGGTGCTGACGAACGCGGTAAAAAGCTGCTCTGCGACTTCGGACGCCACACCGGGCCCGGTGTCAGCAACGGTCACCCGGGCAAATCCGGGCTGGTCGGGCCGGCTGGTGACGGTCAGTTTACGGGTCGTGCTTTCGGCCATCGCCTCGACGGCGTTGCGAATAAGATTGATCAGCACCTGCTGGATCTGGACCTTGTCGACGAGCACGGGCGATGCATAGGGGTCGAGGTCGAAGGCAGGCTCGACGCCCTTTTCCTTGGCGCCCATCAGCCCGAGAACGGCGGCCTCGTTGATCAGGGGCGGCAAGCGCTCGACGGTCTTCTCGACTTCCCCGCGAGCGACGAAGTCGCGCAATCGGCGGACGATATGGCCCGCGCGCAACGCTTCCTTAGCCGCATCGTCAAGCGCATCGCGCATCATCGCGAAATCGTCAGGGTTGGGGTCGGCCAAAAGGTCGCGCAATGCCTCGGTATAATTGGCGACCGCCGTGATGGGCTGGTTGAGCTCATGGGCAAGCGTCGAGGCCATCGTCCCCATGGCACTGACCCGGGACACATGGATTAGTTCGGCCTGGAGCGATTCGAGCCGCTCCTCGGTACGCTGGCGTTCGGTCAAGTCGCGAACGAAGCCGGTGAAGAGGCGCTGGGCGCCCTCGGTGGTTTCGCCGATCGACAGCTCCATTGGGAACGTCGTCCCGTCCTTGCGCTCGCCGAATACCACCCGGCCGATCCCGATGATCCGCTTCTCCCCAGTCTGGAGATAGCGCGCTAGATAGTTGTCGTGCCGCTCTCGGTCGGGACTGGGCATCAGCCGGCTGACATTGACGCCGAGCAGCTCGCCCTCGTAATAACCAAACAGGCGCTCGGCGGCCGCGCTGAACGATATGATCGACCCCTGGTCGTCGATGACTATCATCGCGTCGGGTACGGTGGAGAGGATCGAGCGCAGATGACTTTCGCGCGACAGGACCGCCTCCTCGGCGGCTCTGCGCTCGGTGATGTCGGATATGACCTTTGCGAAACCCCGAAGCTTGCCATCGGCATCACGCAGTGCCGTCATTGTGACGCTGGCGAGGAATTCGGAGCCGTCCTTGCGAACCCGCCAATCCTCTTCTTCGATCCTGCCCTCGGCCGCCGCCCGCGCCAAATCTCGATCAGGCTTGCCGGCCTCGATCGCATCGGCCGGGTAGAAGAGCGCGCTGCTCTGGCCGATGATCTCGGCTTCGGACCATCCCTTGAGGCGTTCCGCGCCCTTGTTCCAGATCGTCACGCGACCCTCGGGATCGAGCATATAGATCGCATAGGTCTGCGCGCCGTCGATCAGGAGATTGAGTTCCTCGGCAAGCTCGCCTGCCTCTGTTGCACGTTGATCAGCGCGAGCGTCGCTGGCGACAGCGCGAAGGCGCGAGCGGCTGATCGTCTCCGCCAGCAATACGATACCGGCGGCGGTCACGATGAAGGTGGCTATCTCTACAAAGTCGTTCGGTTCAAACTCGTGTATGTTGGCAAAGCGGGCTCCCATGAGCGTGCCGGCCGTAGCGGCGACCGTCCCGGTGAACGGTCCCGCCCAAAGACTGGCTAGGAGAACGGGAAGGGTGAAGGGCAGAAAAGCGGCCCTATCGCCGAGCCAGGGTTGCACGGCGAAGCGGAGCGCCGCCGTAACTCCGACCAACACCAGCGCGATGCCGACGCGACCGACGAGCGAACGAGAAGCGAGAGCCATCATCGGCATGAATTTCACCCGCACACCAGCCTGGGTTGACCCTCGATCGGGGGGGCGCCCGAACCGGGCGTTACGGAAACATCATAACTTATCTTATCACGGCGGCAAATTTCTGAGAATCCTCGTGTAAGTAATGTGCCGTAAGGGGGCGGGCCAGCGCTATCCAGCGGCCAAGGCCGGTAATATGCGGGAATATACGGATAGTGACCGCGGCAATTGGCCCGTTCTAGCGCCGGAACTGTTATCATCATTTCTTTTCCCCTCTCCGTAACCTTACCAATGGGCAGCGATCAGCGCGTGGCGGATGCTCTCCTTCTTTCAGGCGGAGTCGGTCATGACAGCATTGCTGCACCTTGATGCGATCAACCGTTTGGGTAGGCCGTTCCTGCTCGGAAGCCGGCCGGAGGATGCTGCGCTAGGCCATCGGCTTGAAGATGCGGCCGAGGCGTTGCGCCACTTGGGAATCATGCCCGCCGCTTCGCCGCTTTCAATCGAACAACTCCACGAGCGGCTCGCTGCCACTCTCGCGCGCGCCAGCAACCTTCCGCACAGCGCGTGGCGAGGTCGGCTGGCGATCCGGCCCCGTTCGATTGCGGCGGAGGGAAAGATGGCCTGGGACATCGTGACTCCCGAGCCGGCGGCGCTCCCGTTCATCCGGCGCGCGGCCGAGCTCGTGCTGCCGTTCGCACCGTTCATCGACGCGGGCAGCCGCGGCTGACACGCGCCCAAACTGCTGCGGTACGCCCTCTTCCGCGCGCCAACGCGTGGGCACAGGGCCCTCGCGGTTGATGCTTCTGGCCGGCATGGGCGCGTCCGCAGTGCCCCCGATCATGGAAGCCGCACTGGCCGAAGGACGCATCGGAGAGCAATCGGGCGATTATATCGGATTTGTCGTCGCGCCCGGCTCCGGCCTGCGTGCCGCCGTCGACGACATCAATATCCGCCGACGCAAGGCTATACCGAGCATGCGCTCGCGAACAATGTCACGATCGTTCAGTTCGCCTCTGCGACCGTGTGTCAGATGCTGCGACGGCTTCCGGCGGGCCGGACCTATCGCATCGGCGATGGTCCCTGGCAGCGCAAGGGGGATGGCGCCGTCGTTCTGCCCGAGATCCCTCGCTGACCCGTGGGCTAAGGGACAATCCCAATATCGGCCATGATGGCCCCGACTAGGTTCCTCTCCAAGGAGGACGCCATGTCGACAGTCTGGATCGCCCCGTTTGACAGCCTGTGCCTCGATGACGTCGCGCGGGTTGGGGGCAAGACCGCTTCGCTCGGCGAGCTTCGGCGGGCGCTCACCGACAAGGCGATGGTCCCCGACGGCTTCGCCGTCACCGCCGATGCCTGGCGAGCAATTCTGGCAATCGAGGGCCTCGGTGAAAGGCTGGCGGCGATCCTCGCCGCCACGGCTTGGAACGATGTCGCGGCAGCGCGTGAGGCATCGGCAAAGCTACGCGGCCTCGTCGCCGGTGCCCAGTGGCCCGACGGCCTGCTCGCCCAGATTCTGGATGACTACCATCGCTTGGGCAGGGGCAAGGCCGCCAGCGTCGCTGTGCGCAGCAGCGCGACAGCCGAAGACCTGCCCGGTGCTTCCTTTGCCGGGCTGCACGACAGCTTCCTGGCCGTCCGGGGCGACACGGCGCTCGAAGAGGCGATCCGTCACTGCTTCGCGTCGCTGTTTACCGAGCGCGCGATCCACTATCGTAACCTCAAGGGCTTTGCTCACAACGCCGTGGCGTTGACCGTCGCGGTCCAGGCCATGGTCGATGCCAGCCGGGGCGCGTCCGGGGTCATCTTCACGCTCGATACGGAGAGCGGCTGTCGCGATGTCGTTTTGATAACGGGCGTGCTTGGCCTCGGCGAGACGCTCGTCCAGGGCGCAGCGGACCCCGACGAGTTTCTCGTCCACAAGCCCACGCTAGCGGCCGGCCATCGGGCGGTGCTCCGCCACAGGATTGGCGCCAAGCAGGTCAGGCTTATCCGGGATGGCGCGCGGACCCGACTCATCCGGCCCTCCGCCGCCATGCGGACCGCGCCCTGCCTCGACGATGAGGCCATCCTGACGCTCGCGGACCAGGCAGTCGCTATTGAAAGCCATTACAGCCGGCGGCTTGGCCGATCACTGGCGATGGATATCGAATGGGCGCGTGATGGCAGGAGCGGCCGGCTGTACATCGTCCAGGCAAGACCGGAAACCGCACATAGCGAGCGGCGCGGCCAACCTATGCGCTACCGGCTCGAAGGTTCGGGCGGCCATATCCTGCTGGCGGGTCTGGCGGTCGGCGAGGGGATCGCGGCCGGCCCGGTGCGGATTGTCGCCGGTCCGGCCGATCTTGCCAGCGTCAGGCCAGGCGACGTCATCGTCGCCGAAACCACGTCGCCCGATTGGGAGCCGGTGATGCGCAAGGCGGCGGCCATCGTGACCGAGCGGGGTGGGCGCACCTGCCATGCCGCGATCATCGCCCGCGAACTGGGCATCGCAGCCATTGTCGGCGCCCCATCCGCGCGGAAGCTGCTCGTCGACGAGGCGGACGTCACCGTCAGCTGCGCGGAAGGTCGGGTGGGTACGGTCTATCGCGGACGGCGCCCGTTCCGGGCCGAGGCGGTCGCGTGGGCTGCTCGCGCGAAAGACGGTCCCGCCGTGCTGGTCAATATCGCTGATCCTGACAAGGCGTTCCGGATCGCGCAGCTCCCGGTCGATGGTGTCGGCCTGGCAAGAATCGAGTTCATCATCGCGCGCACGATCTCCATCCATCCGATGGCGCTGCTGCATCCCGAGCGCATCCCCGATCGCCGCGTTCGGACGGCGATCGCCAAGAAGGCGGGACCGGCGGGCGCTCGCTATTTCGTCGAGCGGCTCGCCGAGGAGGTCGCGGTCATCGCGGCCGCCTTCTACCCGCGCCCGGTGATCGTCCGGACGTCGGATTTCAAGACCAACGAATATCGGGCGTTGCTGGGCGGCGAGAGTTTCGAGACCGCCGAGGATAATCCGATGATCGGGCTGCGCGGCGCGGCGCGCTATGCGCATCCGGCCTATGCCGAAGCGTTCGCGCTCGAATGCCAGGCGCTTGCCAAGGTACGAGGCGTGATGGGTCTCGACAACGTCATCCCGATGATCCCCTTTTGCCGAACCTTGTCCGAAGCGCGTACGGTTCTTGCGCGGATGGCCAGCGAAGGTCTCGTCCGCGGTGAGGGCGGCTTGAAGATCTACGCGATGGCCGAGATACCGAGCAACGCGGTGTCGATCGATGCTTTCGCGGTCCTGTTCGACGGCTTCTCGATCGGATCTAACGACCTGACCCAGCTCACTTTGGGTATCGACCGCGACTCTGCCTTGCTCGCCGATGCGTTCGATGAGGAAGACCCGGCGGTCCTGTCGCTTATCCAGCAGATCATCGCGGGCGCGCATCGGCATCAACGACCATGTGGGCTGTGCGGACAGGGCCCGTCGGATCGCCCCGGCTTTGCCGACTGGCTGATCGCTCAGGGGATCGACAGCCTCAGCCTCAACCCCGACAGTGTGCCCGGTTTCCTCGAACATCAGGCGGCCAAGCCCCTCCGGCGAACCGCCACATGATTCCACGTCGCACGCTATCCCGGACGGGGTGGGCGGCCATGGGGCTCGGCCTGCTTCTTCTCGCCGTTCTCGGCGCGTGGCTCATAGCCCACGCGGCCGCGCCGTGGGTGATTGGACATGCGTGTATCGAGCTTGGCATCTGAACTTGGCCGAGATCCTCGTCTTGATCGATCGGCCCGACGCCATGGCCACACGCTTGCCGGCAGCCTTGGCGCTTCGCCAGATCTGGGGTGCCGAGCTGATCTGTGCCGATCTTTTGTCGCGGCGCGCGACCGCCCGGGTTGATGGCAGCAGGCGAGGAGAAGGGGGATGGCGCGTGGTGCCTGCTGCGGGCGCTTGAGCTGTCGGCAGACCGCTTCGTCTGGACCTGGCTTCACCGCGAGGATGTCGGTCGGATCATAAGCGCGGCGGCGCGATCGACGTTCGTGCTGTGCGGTCCCGGCGGGTCTGGCAGTCTGGCCGCCGAGCTGGTAGCCGCCCGACTGGAGCCCACCATCATCATGCCTGACGGTCGCCGGTCGACACAGCCGACTGGCAGGATATTGATCGGCTGGGATGATGCCGTCCGCCGGCCAATCGGCGACCTCCTCCCGCTGCTACGCAGAGCAGATCATATCGAGCTGCTGGTTGCCGAGGCGGACAGCCTGGTCTGTGCTCAAGCCCTTCGCCATTTGCGCGATTTTGGCCTGGGAGCTGTTCTGCGGGTTGTTCCGAGCGATATCGAAATATCCGAATTCCTCGCTCGCACCTGGTCGCAGCTCCGCGCGGACTGGCTGATCCTGTCCAGAGCGAGAGATATTCGCCGGGGCCCCTGGTATCGGTCTTTGCCCCGGCTGATCGCCGATCCGATCTGCCCGCTGATCGTCGGGTGCTGACATGGCGATCGACCCTTCCTCCCACGGGCTAAGCTCGGATGAAGCGCGGCGGCGCCTCGCGCAGGACGGCTCGAACAGCCTGCCGGCAACGGGCCGGCGGGGGATTGGCACGATCCTCCTTGAAACCCTGCGTGAGCCCATGCTGTCGCTGCTACTCTTGGGAGGGGGCGCCTATTATCTGCTCGGCGATCGGCTCGAGGCGTCGGTCCTCCTGACCTTTGCGACCTTCTCGGTCGGGGTCACGATCTGGCAAAATTATCGGACCGAGCGCATCCTTAGTGCGCTTCGCGATCTTGCTGCCCCGCGTGCGATGGTGTTGCGGGACGGCGTACCCTGCCGCATTGCCGGTCATGAGGTCGTACGCGGCGACGTTCTCCTGGTCGAGGCCGGCGACCGCGTCGCCGCCGATGCCGATATCCTGACGGCTGATCGGTGCGAAACCGATGAATCGTTGTTGACGGGTGAGGCCCTGGCGATCGCCAAGACGGTCCGACGCGATGGTCAGTCAGTTGAGGATGCCCAGCGGCTGTTCGGCGGCACGCTTGTCACCCGTGGCAGTGCGACGGCCTTGGTGGTGGCGACCGGAATTGCCAGCGCGGTCGGACGGATCGGGGCGGCGGTCGCGGGGATCGAGGCGACTCCCCCGAGGCTGACGGTGGAGACGCGGCGGATCGTCCAAATATGTGGCCTGGGCGCTGGGCTGGTTGCGCTCGCGGTCGTCGTCCTGTTCGGGCTGCTGCGCGGTGGCTGGCTCGAGGCAGCCCTTGCAGGGATCGCGATTGGCATGGCGATGATCCCGGAGGAGTTTCCGGTCGTCCTCACCATCTTCCTGGCGGTGGGTGCGTGGCGCATCGCGCGTGCGGGTGTCCTCGCCCGGCGCGCGGCGGCAATCGAGACGCTGGGTGCGGCCACCATCCTTTGCGTCGACAAGACCGGCACCCTTACCGAAAACCTGATGGCCGTCGCCGGCTATTGGCGGCCGGGGGGCAGGATCAGCGCGAAAGACGATCCCGACCTGCTTCGAGCCGCGATCGGCGCCAGCGCGATTCTCGCCGTCGACCCGATGGAGATTGCGTTCCAGCGGGCGGCCACGGGCCATGATGATCTGACCGACGGGCTCGGCGCCGACCGCCTCGAGCGGACCTTTCCCTTGTCGGAAAGCTGCCTTGCCATGGCAAATCTCTGGCGCGAGCCCGATGGTGGGCACCGCCTCTACGTCAAGGGCGCTCCCGAGACCGTGATGGAGTTGTGCGGTCTCTCCAATGTAGAGCGCGAACTCTGGCGCGGTGCGATCGAGGCGATGGCGGATCAGGGCATGCGCGTGCTCGGCCTGGCGACGGCCCTTCCGGACTCCGTGACCACGGTGGAGCTTCAGCGAGTTCCGCTCAGCCCGCTTGGTCTGATCGGACTCTCGGATCCGCTGCGCGCAGCTGTGCCGGCCGCGATAGCGGCGTGTCGCCAGGCATCGATCCGGGTGATGATGATCACCGGCGACCATGTCGCGACCGCCCGCAGCATCGCCAGGGCCGCAGGCCTCGCCGACGATAGGCTGCTCACTGGTGCCGAGATCGAGGGTCTGAGCGATGAAGGCTTGTCGCAACGCCTGACGACGGTCGATGTCGTTGCCCGTGCCCGGCCCGACCAAAAGCTCCGGATCGTCGAAGCGTTGAAGCGTCAGGGAGAGGTCGTCGCGATGACGGGTGACGGGGTCAACGACGCACCGGCGTTGAAGGCCGCGGATATCGGGATCGCGATGGGAAAGCGCGGTACCGATGTCGCGCGCGAGGCTGCGGCGCTCGTTCTCCTTGACGACGATTTCCGTGCCATTGTCGCAGCGGTGGAGCTGGGCCGTCGCATCTTCGACAATATCCGCAAGGCGATGGGCTTCATATTCGCGGTCCATGTCCCGATTGCCGTGCTGGCCCTGCTGCCGCTCGTAACGGGTCTACCGCTTCTGCTTGCACCGATCCACATCGCGGTGCTGGAGTTGATCATCGATCCGGCGTGCGCCCTGGTGTTCGAGGTCGAGGCGGCCGAGCCCGACGTCATGCGCCGCCCGCCCCGCGACCCGCACGCACACCTCTTTTCGTGGCGCCGGATTCGCGGAAGCGTGAGCCAGGGCGGTTTCGCCGCCGGGCTGCTGGCGCTATTGTGTCTCGGGCTGGCGGAGGCCGGCGTCGAGGAAAGCCGGATGCGCGGCGTCATGTTCCTTTCGCTGATAGCGGCGGTCCTGGCCCTCATCATGGTCAACCGCAGGACGGCCGGCCGTTTCGATATCAGGACGACAAACCGGCCCCTGATCCTCCTGCTGACCGGGGCCGCGACCTTCGCCGGAGCCTGTCTTCTTCTCGCCCCACTCCGTCACCTGCTGCAGATCGATCGACTGGCGCCGCTCGACGGGCTCCTGGCGCTTGCTGTAGGCGGTATGATCGTCGGCGCGGTCGAGCTTGTCAGGCGCGGTACCGTTCGGCTTCATCCTCCAGCTGGCGTTCGAGCAATTTCATCCGATCGACGATATTGAAGAAGAAGGCGGTCGACCAACCGAGAAGGATAATGCCATTGGCCCCCTCGATGGCGCCGAGGATGCGCGTGCCGTGGGGCAGGACGACGTCGCCATAGCCGATCGTGACATAGGTCGTGGTCGAGAAATAAAGGGCTTCCTCCCAGCCAGCGAAGATCGCAAGGCCGCGATAGACGGCGGCCCAACCCCAGATCTCGCACGTGTGCAACGCGAACAGGCCGAACGCGACCGTCATCACCACCAGCACCGACATCGCCATGTCGCGTGCCGGAGACGTTGCGCGACGATGCCGTCGGAGGAGTGCCAGGAGGGCGGCGAGGCCGAGCAGGTGGAACAACACCATCGCGGCCACGATGAGCGATGCGAGAGCAAGCTGGGTGGAAAGGGTCATGTCGAGAGTTTCGGCCGCAGCGCCCGCGCGACCAACTCGGAAGTCTACGTAACGACTCGCCGCGCGCTGTGGACATTACGCATATCCGGGCGATGCGAGGGGCCGCATCACCTGCCTGACCATCCAGCTCGGGAGGATCCGATGTCGATCCGCGATTTGCACTGCCTTCTTCAGCCCCGTTCGATCGCCGTCATCGGCGGATCGTCACGTCCCGGGTCGCTCGGCCGCGACCTTCTTGAGAATATCCGCAGCGGCGGTTTCACGGGCCCGATCATGGCGGTCAACCCAAAGCCGGTCGCGATGCCCGGCGTCAGCTGGGCATCTTCGGTGGACAAGCTGGAAACCGTTCCCGATCTGGTCTTGGTCGTCACACCGGCTGAGACCGTTGCCGCGATCATCGAGGATCTGGGCCGCCTCGGCGCCCGCCTCGCGGTGGTGCTCTCCGCAGGCTTCGAGACCGACGCCGGGCTGGCGAGTGGCGTGCGCGAGACCGCGCGCAGGCACCGCGTCCGGCTTGTTGGTCCCAATACCATCGGGTTGATCGTGCCGGGCGCCGGCCTCAACGCCTCCTTCGCCCCCAAGGCAGCTCAACCCGGCGGTCTGGCGCTGATATCGCAGAGCGGCGCCATCGTCGCGGCCATGATCGACTGGGCGGCGGAACGGCCGATCGGTTTTTCGGGAATCGTCTCGGTCGGCGACATGGTCGACGTCGATCTCGGGGACCTGATCGACCTCTTTGCGGTCGATCCCGCGACCCGGGCGATCCTGCTCTATCTCGAAGCGGTGACTGAGCCCGAGAAGTTCATATCCGCGGCCCGGGCTGCGGCCCGGCTGAAGCCGGTCATTGCGATCAAGGCGGGCCGGAGCGCGGCCGGAGCGGCCGCGGCCCGCTCGCATACCGGCGCGCTGGCCGGTTCGGCAGAGGTCTATCAGACCGTGCTAGAACGTTGTGGTGTGGTGGTCGTCGACAGTCTTACCGGGCTGCTCGATGCCGCCGAGGTCACCGCGCGGCTCAAGCCGCCCGCTGGCGGGCGGGTGACCATTCTCACCAATGGTGGCGGTGCCGGTATCCTCGCGGCGGATGCGCTGGAAGGTGCCGGCGCAAGCCTCGCGCCGCTAGATTCGACTTTGAGGGCGCGGCTCGACGAGCTGCTTCCGCCGGCCTGGTCGCAGGGCAATCCGATCGATCTGCTCGGCGACGCCGATCCGCTCCGCTACCGCCATGCTCTGCGGCATGCCCTCGCGGCACCCGACTCCGACGTCCTGCTGCTGTTCCATTGTCCGACGCGAGGCGTCTCTTCGCTCGCGGTGGCCGAAGCGGTCGTCGCTGAGCTGTCGGCGGCGCGCGCGGCCGGCTGCCGCAAGCCAGTGATCGCCTGCTGGCTAGGGGCACCCGACAGCACGGTGCGCACCACGCTGGCGACCGCCGACATACCGCTTTTCACGACGCCCGACGACGCCGTCCGGGGGCTGGGCTATCTGCTTGCCGCGGGCCGGGCGCAGTCCATCCTGATCGAGAAACGCCCCTTGCATGCCACTCCCCCCAACCGTGCCGCGGCAACCCGCTTGATCGCTGGGGTACGCAAGGCGGGGCGCACCCTGATGAGCGAGATCGAGGCGAAGGACTTGCTCGCCGCCTATGGCGTTCCGGTGATCCCGACCCGCTTCGCGGCCAAGGCCGATGACGTGCTCGACGCCTGCGCGGACCTTGCCCCGCCTTATGTCGTGAAGCTCGTCTCGCCCAACATTACCCATAAGGCGGACGTCGGCGGCGTGGCGCTCGGACTGTCTTCCGACAGCACAGCAGCGACGGCGGCGTTCACGATGGCGGAGCGGGTCGCCCGTTGCCATCCCGAAGCCACGGTGAGCGGCTTTGCGGTCGAGACCATGTCGGTGCGGCCGCATGCGCTGGAGCTCATCGCCGGCATCGCCAACGACCCGACCTTCGGTCCGGTCGTCCTGTTCGGGGCTGGCGGCCACGCCGTGGAGGTCATCGACGACAAGGCCTTGGGGCTTCCGCCGCTCGATCGGGAACAAGCGATGAAGATGATCGACCGGACCCGCATCGGTCGTCAGTTGAAGGGATACCGGACCCGGCTTCCCGCCGATCGCGTCGGAATCGCCGATGTGCTATGTGCGTTGTCGCAGATCGCCATCGATCATCCCGAGGTCGTTGAGCTCGACATCAACCCGCTCGTTGCCGACGCGGATGGGGTCATGGTGCTCGACGCCCGCGCGGTGATCAGCCTTGAGCGTGCGCCAGCGTCGCGGCTCGTTATCCGACCGGTACCGGTCGAATGGGCGGCGGATCTGGTCACGCGCTCGGGCGCACACATCCATGTCCGGCCGGTCGTTCCCGAGGATGAGGCGATGCTCGCGGAAATGTTCCGAAACGTCAGCCCGGACGATCTCCGTTTCCGCTTCTTTTCAAGCTTGCGCCAGGTCGATCATGACCATCTCGCGATGATGACCCAGGTGGATTATCGCCGCACTATCAGCTTTGTGGCCGTGGCACCCGACGGCAAGGCGATCGCCGTCGCCTTGCTTGCGTCCGACGCCGATCGCGTGCGCGCCGAGGTCGCACTATCGACCCGCGCCGACTGGAAGGGCAAGGGGGTCAGCTATAGCTTGCTTGACCATGTCATCCGCTACGCGGCCGCGCAGGGAATCGCGACGATAGAGGCGGTCGAAAGCGCCGATCATGAGGAGGCGATCAGCCTCGAGCGCGATCTTGGCTTCGTGGCGATACGAAGTGCCGATGATCCGGCACTTTGTATCGTTCGTCGCGATCTCAGCCCTTCGGCTGCCTGAGATGCGGCACATGCGCAAGGTCCTCGTTATTGACGGTCATCCCGATCCGACGAAGGAGCGACTGATCCACGCGCTGGCGACGGCCTATAGGACTGCGGCGGAGGAGGCGGGCCATGAGGTGCGGACCGCGACATTGGCCGTGCTGGACCTCGCGCCGCTGCGGAGCCGAGCCGAATGGGAGACGGGCACATTGCCCGAGGGGATAGCGGCGGTTCAGGCCGATCTGCTCTGGGCGGATCATCTCGTATTGCTGTTTCCGCTCTGGCTCGGTGACATGCCGGCGCTGACGAAGGCGTTGCTGGAGCAGATCCTCCGGCCCGGCTTCGCTTTCGGGGAGGATCGCGGGCGGCTGCGACCTCGGCTCGGGGGGCGCTCGGCGCGCCTTATCGTCACAATGGGAATGCCGGCGGCGATCTATCGTCTCTGGTATGCAGGCCATGCGATCAAGGTGCTTCGCCGGTCGATCTGCGGCCTCGTCGGCATTCGCCCGGTCAGGGCGACGGTCATAGGCAGCATCGAACGCACGGGCACGGCCGAGCGCGCGCTGCGCCACATGGCGAGGCTTGGCCGGCGCGCGCGCTGACGAAAAGGGCCGCCGACCTCTCGATCGGCGGCCCTGCTTTGTCGAGTGCTCAGGCGGCAAGGGTGATGTTGTCCTCGACCCGCGTCACGCCTGGCGCCGCCCAGGCGGCTCGTTCGGCGATCTGCCGCTCATGCCAGCCCTTCACCGAACCGGCGAGGATCACCTTGTTGCCATCGGTTTGGACCGTGACCGATGCGGCATCGGCATCGGCCTGGCGCTTGATCGCCGCGACGATGCGATCTTTGACGACGCTGGCATTGGGGCGCTGGCGGACGGTGATCAGATTGCCGACGCCGACCACGCCGTTGATCTTGCCGGCCACCTTGCGAGCCTCGTCCATCTGATAGGCCCAGTCGACGGTGCCTGACAGGGTCACGAAGCCATGCTCCACCTTGACCTGGATCGAGCTGTCCGGGACCAGCACATTCCACTTGAACATGTCGAGGATGCGCTGCGCGATCTCATGATCGGCGGTCTTTGGGTCGGACGCGTAGCGGACCTTGAGTTCCTCGGCGAGCGCGCGGACGCCCGACACCCGCCGGGCCGCTTTCTCGGCCGCCATCTTGCCGGCATAGCTGTTGACATAGCCGGACAGGGTGACGACGCCCTTGTCGACGGCGACACCGATATCGGCACTGTCGACACTGGGCTCCCACTCGAGCTCGGCGATGACGTCGTGCTGCAATTGGCTGTCGGTCTTCATGATGCATGTCCTTTCATACGGGGGGATGTACGTCGTCCGTGCTGGACGGCGGGCTCGTCGAGGGTCAACGCGAGGACCATCGGCAAGATGAGCGCCACGACCGTGCCGCGCCCGGCGCAGCCGGGCAGGCGGACGGTGCCATGGCTCGTTCGGGCAAGGTGGCGGGCGCGGAAGAAACCCGTGCCCTTCTCCGCAATGTGGAGGTCATCGACGAGCGCGCGGCGGGCGAGGAGCTTGTCCATGCCGTTGCCGTCATCGGCGATCGTGATCCGGACGCTCCTGCCCTCGCGGCGTACGCGCACGAAGATGCGCCCGAGCAGACGGAGCGCGGCGCTCGCATGGCTCACCAGTTCGAGAATCGCCGCCTCGAACAGCGCCGGCACCAGCTTCACCGGCGTGCGCACCCTTGCCAGGTCGAAGCGCACCTGCGCGCCAGGGCCGCCAATCGCGCGTATCATCGGCGCCATCATCAACAGCCGGTCGCCGACATAGAATTCGGTCGCGGCAGGCAGCGTGGCGCGCTTGGCGCCGTTCGGCTTGTCCTCGAGCACATGCTTGGCCGAGGTGAACACGCGGAACAGGTCGCGCAGGTCGTAAATGAGGCCGCGCTCGACGGGGGTAGCGTGGGTGCTTGCCAATTCGGATGCGGCCATGGGGTTGCCCTCCCGGTCATGTCGCCGGCGATGATGCTGGCAGACCGCTGGCCGAAGAATCCGTGATGTCCCTAAGGGTTCGCCCCACGGCTCGGAACGGGCGACGGGCGCGACGTCAGTGGACCAGCAAGGTGGCGACGGCCGTACTACTATGATGTCGACTGCGGCACCGGGACTGGGGCATCGGCTTCGACGATGGCGAGCAGAGCCTTGATCATGGCAATCTCCAGAAGCTGACCGATGCGCTTCCAGACCAGGGGCCACATTTGGTAACTGTACGTAGCGACACTGCGTCGAGGATCCGGCAGGTCGAAATCATCGGAGGTCGCTATGCAGCAGCGCCATGTCATCCGCCTTTTCGGACCGGGCGAAGCGCTCGAAGCCCGTGACGAAGCTTTGCCCGATCCCGGACCCCATCAGCTGCTCATCGCCGTCAGCGCCTGCGGCGTCTGCCGCACCGATCTCCATGTCTGCGACGGCGATATCCCGGCACGCTATCCTATCATCCCCGGCCACGAGATCGTCGGCCGGGTCGTGGCGACAGGGGCAGCCGTCACTGAGTTCCGGCCCGGCGACCGGGTGGGCGTGCCATGGCTCGGCGGTACTTGCGGGCACTGCGCCTTCTGCCGCGATGGCCGCGAAAATCTCTGCGATGCGCCGGTCTTCACGGGGTGCACGATCGACGGAGGCTATGCCAGCCACAGTCTGGCGGATGCACGATATTGCCTGGCAATACCCCCCGGCATCGACGACGTCGCTGCGGCACCGCTCCTTTGCGCCGGCCTCATCGGATGGCGTGCGCTACGGCTCGCGGGGGAGGGGCACCGGATCGGCCTTTACGGCTTTGGCGCGGCCGCCCACATCATAGCGCAGGTCGCCATCGCCCAGGGCCGCGAGGTCTATGGCTTCACCCGCCCCGGCGATGGCAGGGGTCAGGAATTCGCGCGCTCGCTTGGCTGCCGCTGGGCCGGAGGCTCGGATGAGGCGCCTCCCGTGCCGCTTGACGCGGCGCTCATCTTCGCGCCCGTCGGTGCGCTGGTACCGCGCGCACTCAAGGCAGTCACAAAAGGCGGACGGGTCGTTTGCGCCGGTATCCACATGACTGATATTCCTGCCTTTCCCTATGCTGATCTCTGGGGTGAGCGATCGATCCTGTCGGTCGCCAATCTGACCCGCGACGATGGTCGGACCTTTTTCACTGCGATCGAGGGGATGCCCGTGAAATCGGTCACGCATGTCTTCCCGCTGGCAGAAGCGGGGATAGCGATGTCGGCCGTCCGCGAAGGCATGGTCGATGGTGCGGTCGTGCTGGTTCCCTAGCACGCACCGCCAGCGGGCGACGCAACCCGATATACGGGAATTCCAACTCACCGGTCCTCCGCGCCGCATAGCCTGCGCCGCTGAGGGGCTTGTTCGTCTGTCCGCTCGCGGCCGGCGGCCAACATGTGAGGGCTGCGGTGGACTATCGCTTCTATGCCAGGGCTGACACGGCGCACCCGCTCGCGCAGGCTGCGTTCGAGGAGGACGGCAAACTGAACTCGCTATCGTTCCGCACCCATGCGGGGCAATGGTTCATCATGCGCCGCAGCAGCGCCCGGTCGTCTTGCTGAGCCCGTCCTGCCATATGCGTATAGTTCCCGATGGCCGGACCCGCACCACGCAACATAGCCTCGGCGTCGCCTGCCGGATGGGACTCAATCCCGTCCCTGCCGTCAGGCCGCTCGCGCTCGGCGGTCGCAGCGCATCGCCGATCCTCATGCGATCGGCCAGATCAGGAGAAGATCGATGAACGATGTGGTTTCGTCTGCTCGCACTGCGCGGGCTTCGGTAGCCGATGGCGGGCCGGTCGGCTGGCTTCGGACGGAGATCGATCGGCTGTTCGACGATTTCGGGCGTCCGGGCCGATCCCTGTTCGACTTCGCGTCGCGCGATCCTATGCCCGTCCCGGCTCTCGAGATGACCGAGACCGACAGCGGGTACAAGGTGACCGCGGAGCTGCCCGGCATGGTGCAGGATGACATCAACCTCGAACTTGCCGACGGGGTGCTCTCGATCAGCGGCGAGAAGAAGGCCGAGAGCGAGAAGAAGGACAATGGCCGGCTGATCAGCGAACGCCGCTATGGTGCCTTCCAGCGTCAGATCGCCGTCCCCAGCGATGTCGATGCGGATGCGGTCACGGCAACCTTCCATGACGGCGTCCTGACAGTCAGCCTCGCCAAGGACAGCAAGGCGACCGCGCGGACGCGCAAGATCAAGGTCGAGGCGTGACGATCGGGCCGGTCTCGCCGTCGGACGGCGGCGGGACCGATCCCGATCTCCTGGTCATTCTCGAGCCCGCCCATGCCTTTGGCGGAGAGCGTCCGTCACGCCGCATCGATACCCACGCGGCAACCATCTTCCTGACGGCATCTGGCTCGATGTGCCCCGTGCGCTACGCGCGCACTGGGCGGCCGCGCGGGAGCCCGGCGCCTTCCGCTCCTCGAGCCAGGGGCGGCTGGTACCGGACGAGGTGAAGCTCAGCAGACGCTTGCCGGTCAGGAAGGGGTGGCGGCTGCGGTTACTGATCGCATGGAATGAGAAACCTGCACCAGGATCGCCCCCATGTCCGTCTCCACCTGCGCGCGGCACAACGAAATTGTCAGGCGGCATCGATGGGAAGCCGCGCGGAGCGGAAGAATCGGGAACTTTACGGTTGGGGCCGATGCTATTGGGACCATTACGGATGGTCCTAATCCGCCACAGTCCCCAAGCTCGCGCGATGGTTATCGGGTCCGCCTGTGCATCACTGCTCTATGTCAGCCACATGCTCTTGTCCCCCGCGGATCGCGATGGTGAAATCGCGCGGATCGTGGCGGTGTCGTGCGACCGTAACGCCGCGCTGGACGTCACGGGGGCGCTCATCGCGACGTTTCGGTTCTTCGCGCAAATCCTTGAAGGTCCGCCCGGATCGATCGAGGCGCTGATGATCAGCATCAGACGGGATCCGCGCCATCGCGATGTCACCGTGGTCCGCGAGGAACTGCTGGCCGGCCGTCGTTTTCCCCGCTGGTCGATGGCTTATTCGGGCGCTGCGGGCTATGTCGACCGGACCATCGCTCCGCTTGTCGGGACGTCGCACGATGCGCGGCCCGCGCCCGATACCGATCTCCTCGTCCGGCTGATCCGAGAGTTCACGCGGTAGAGCGCATGGCTCTCGGGATCATTACGCATATGGCGGACGAGCCCACCTGACTAACCCTCGGCCCACTTGGTCGCGGAGGCGATATATCGTTCGGAGGCGGCAATGACGGGGCTCCTGAACAAGCGAGCGGCCAGCCCGCAAGCGAGGATGATGCGATGATCAAACATGTGCTCCTGACACTTCTTAGTCACCCCGCCCCGACCCCTGGATGGGCGCTGGCCGCCGCGGACGGGCTGGCGGTGCATCTCGACGCGGAGCTCGATGCGGTCGTAGCGACGATCCATATCCCCGATGTTTCGAACGCGCTCGCGCGCCGGCTCGTCGGCGCCGACGCAGCCATCGCCGCGGAGAATCAGGCGATACGAGCCGAGGCCGATGCATTGAGCAGTCGGTTCGCCGCTGTTGTCGGATCAAGTGATCCGCATCGGCAGAAGCAGGTCGAATCCTGCGGCTTCGTTGACCCGAACGCTGTCGCCCTCCACGCGCGGCTGTTCGATCTGACGCTCCTGCCGATCTTCGGTCACCCCGATGAGCGCTGGCTGATCGAGGGGTTGCTGTTTGGATCCGGTCGGCCGCTTCTGCTCCTTCCGAAGCGGACACGTGTCGCCTGGGATCATATCGTGGTGGCGTGGGACGGCTCGCGCGCCGCGGCGAGAGCCTTGGCCGATGCGTTGCCGCTCTGCCGGCGAGCAAAGGCGGTCGAGATCATCACGATTACCGGCGAAAAGCCGCTGCCACCGGAACTTTCGCCCGTAGAAGTGCGGCATCACCTGGCGCGTCATGGCATCATGGCGAACGGCGTCGAGCGACCGGTTGAGGGGGAGGATGTTGGTGCCGACCTGCTTGCTCACGCCGTAAGCCGGTCTGCCGACCTGCTCGTCATGGGCGGATTTGGCCACTCGCGCCTGCGGGAGTTCTTCCTTGGTGGCGCGACCCAGAGCATTATCCAGAAGCCGACGCTCCCTATCCTCATGTCTAACTAGGTGCGGCCAGGGCTCGCTTGCTGCGACCGAACGCGCTCAGATCATCGCCATGCTCAACCCTCGACCGCCGTGATCCGCCCATCGAGCATTGTGATCCGCACATCCGATGCCTCGGCGATCCGCGGGTCATGGGTCACGCAGACGACCGCGCGCTGTTGTTCATGGGCCAGAGTCCTGAACATTTCGACCACCCGCGCTGAGTTTTGACTGTCGAGATTGCCGGTAGGCTCGTCACCGAGAAGGAGCGTTGGATCGTTGGCAAGAGCGCGTGCGATAGCCACGCGTTGCCGTTCGCCTCCCGACAGTCGATCGGGCGTCTTGTCAGCCTTTTCGGCCAGGCCGGTCAGAGCAAGGAGGTCATGGGCGCGTCCCAACGCGCGGGCGGGGTCGAGCCGGTTAAGACGACGGATCGGCAGGAGGACATTCTCCAGCGCCGTGAACTCGGGCAACAGGAAGTGAAACTGGAAGACGAAGCCAAATCGCTCGAGGCGCATCCGGGCGCGGGCATTGCCATCGAGACCGTTGACGTCGGTACCGTCGACCAGCAGCGTCCCGGTGCTAGGGCGGTCGATCAGCCCGAGCAAATAGAGCAGCGAGGACTTGCCGCAGCCTGACGGCCCAACGATAGTTGTGAATTTGCCTCGCTCGATGTTGAGCGATGCATCGGCCACCAAGGTAACCGGTGGAGATCCCGGAAGGCATCGCCCGAGCCCGGTGGCTGCCAGCGCGATCATGCCGCCCCCCGCAGGATATCGACCGGGTCGACTTTCGCGGTCTTGCGGGCGGGAAGCCAGGCTGCCACCATGGCCGCGAGCAGCGATGCACCGGCGGCGATCAAATATTGCCGCATGCCTCGGTCGAGCGGCAGATGCTCGGGATCCCCGGCGATCGGAAAGCGCAGCGAGCCCAACAGGCTCATCAACCCATAGCCGAGCAGCCAGCCGAGCAGGACGCCTGCGGTCGCCAGAAGCAGCCCTTCGATCACGAAGAGGAACTGGAGATCGGCGGTTGAAAAGCCGATCGCACGCAGGATTGCGATGTCGCGACGCTTGTCGATGACGCTGTTCGAGACCGCAGTGTAGATGCCGAAGCTTGCAACCAGGAGAATGGCGCCGACGACACTGTACATGATCACATTGCGGGTCACGAGAAGCGATAGCAGATCGGCCGAGCGCGCTTGCCAGCTCTCGGCCTTGTATCCGAACCGCCTCTCGAGGATGTTGGCGACGTGCTCGGCCTGGTCGGCATCGGCAAGTCGGATTCCGATCCGATTGACGATGAAGGGACGGCCCAGCAGCGACTGGGCTTCGCGCAACAGCATATAGCCTGCCTGGTCGGTCAATCCCGCCTGACCGCGTTTGAAGAGGCCGACGATGCGCAACCGGCGCGTGCTCCCCGTCGAGGCGGTCGCCGCGACGACATCGCCTGGATTCAGGCCAAGGCGGACTGCGAGTTCCTCCCCGATGATCAGCCCGCCCTGCGCCGACTCGAGATCGTTCAGCCGTCCCACGCGCAGCCGTTCGGAAATCGTGCTGATCCGCGCTTCGAGATCGGGTTCGATGCCCACGATCGCAAGCGCTTCCTGGCGCCCGCCCAGCCGCAGAGTCACCCCTCCGGTCAGGCTCGGCGATGCGATGGCGCCGGGCGTCGCGCGGGCGACATCGAGAATGAGCTGCCAGCCACGCAGCCCGCGGGCCTCATTGCGCGTCCTGTAACCGCGCAACCGCACCGCGCCAGCCCGATAGGCGACGAGACCCGGCTGGGGAGGGGCCGATCGAAGTTCGTCGGAGACAATGATGTGAGGCGCGGCGTCGATGAGCCGGTCGATGAAGTCGCGCTGGCTTCCGACCATCATGGCCGAGACGGCGAGGAAAAAGCCGACGCCGACGGCAACACCCAGCACTGCCACGACCGTCTGCCGACGGCGCGCGAGCAGGTGCCGCATCGCCATTTCGAAAATCAGCACGCCCGTCCGGTTCATCTAGCGGCTCGCAGCCGTCGCCCTTCGGTCAATTCGGGCGGCGGCCGGTCGATCACCCGGTCGTCGGCTTCGAGCCCATCGATGATCTCCACTTTGTCCGAGCCGATGATGCCGAGGAGGAGTCGGCGCCGCGTGGCGCGGCCGGCGCGGGAGATCCATGCGAAGGTGCCGGCCACCGCGCTCGTGGGCAGAAGAAGCGCGTGATCGCGCTGGCGGGTCACAATGTTGACCTCGACCGACATGCCGATCGGCAGGAGGCGGCCGCCTGGCGACAACCGCACGCGAAAGGCGCGCTGGTCCGGATCGCCGCTAGGGGTCAGGGCGCTGACCCGCGCTGCTACCCGGTGATCGCCCCAGCTGTCATTGGATATCCACGCCAGCTGGCCTGACGAAATCCGACCGATGTCGCGTTCGTCGACAGTGGCGGTAATCCGGACGCGGGAGGGATCGCCGATGGTCATCAATATCTGTCCGGGCGTCGCCAAATTGCCCGCTTCGACATCGCGCCGGGTCACGATCCCCTCGATCGTCGAGCGGATCACCGCCTGATCGAGGCGAGCCCGGGCGCCCTCGGTCGCGGCGCGCGCGGCGCGGCCATTGGCCGCGGCAAGATCGAAGGCGGCTCGGGTTATCCAGCCTTGCCGATACAGCGTCTGAGCGCGCGCTTCGGCGAGGATCGCCTGGGCGGCGTGCGCCCGGACTTCGTCCAGGGAACCGCGCAGGTCGCGGTCATCGAGAATCAGCAAGGCATCCCCGCGGTGAACGCGGTCGCCCTCATCGACGAGGACCTGCGCGACCGGTGCCGTCATCCGCGATGAGATCACGACCGGTGCCAGTGGTTCGACGAAGCCCGTCGCGTAGACGAGTTCGACCGCCGATCCTCGCTCGGGTGAAATGAGAACGACGTTCAGCGGCCGATCATGCCACCACCACAGGGCGGCCGCTGCGAGCGCGACGGTCAGGCCGATTCCCAGCGCCGCAAGGGCGGACCGTCGCTGCATGAGCCGTCCAATGATGTCGATCAGTGGCCGAGCACCAGCGGAAAGCGGCTCTTCGACAACATGCGCTTCGTGACGCCGCCGAAGCTCTCCATCATCCGGCCGTGGCTGTACGCACCCATGACGATATAGTCGGCCCGCCACCGTTCGGCTTCCTCGGCAATCATGCGATCAGCCGCGTGAAGTCCATCGTCGATGATCCGCACCGCCGCATGGATGCCGTGCCGCGAGAGATATTCGGCTGCTTCGGTCGGCTCGGTGCACTCGCGCCTATCACGTGCCATGAAGATTTCGACCTCTTTGGCGATGGCGAGCAGCGGTACCGCCGCCCGCATTGTCGCGACACAGGACGCCTGCCCGTCCCAGGCGATCAGTGCCCGGTCGAGCGGCAGCCGTTCTAGGGAGTCGGGGACAGCTATAACGGGCTTGCGAGCATGCATCAGGATGCGGCTCGCGATGTCGCGCATGTCCGGATAGGGAAAGGCGTCGAGCTGCCGGTTGAGCACGATGATGTCGGCAAGTGCCGCCGCCGCGACCACGCTTTCGGCGATCGTGCCGGTGACATCCGCCCAGTCCCAGGGCACATCCTCGTGCGCAAGGCGCGCCGTTACTGCTTTCTTGTTGGCGCTTTCGCGATCGCGCTCGTCGGCGAGGAGCATCGCATCGGCTGCACCGCTATAATAGTCTCCGACAATGGCGGGCAGGGCCGCGACATCGATGCAGCTCAGATGGCCGTCGAGTGCGCGGGTGATGTCGAGCGCCGCTTGCAGTCGCGCTTCCTGGCCGGCATCGTCATGGACGAGTAGGAGAATATTTTTCATTGCCACCTCCTTCATATCTGCGAGCAGGCTAGGGAGCAGTTGTTTCCCCCAAAATGCGTGATGATACGGATGACGCAGCCGGTACATCGGTCTCGCTTGCGTCAGTAGATTGAGCTTGGGCTTCATCGCGAAGCGCCGATCGAAAGGACTCGAGACGGTCGCGGTAGCCTTCGGCATCACCATATTCCAGAAAGGCGCGATAGCGCTCATGGGGGGCGCTGATCCGCACGGCATGTTTGATCGGACACCAATATTGCTCGGTGCGGCTCGAGACCTCGCGAACATAGGCGATGACGCCATTTCCATAGCTGCAATAAAGGCAGTTGAGCGCCTCGACACCGTTGAGATAGGCGAGGCGGCCGCGGTCGAGGGCGATAAAGTCGGATCGCCGTACACGCACGATACCGTAAGTGCGGAAGCAGATCGCTTGGTAAAGACTGGTCCACAGGTCGATCAGGACGAGCGGGACGATCATCGAATAGATGATCGGCGCCGTCAGCACCGCCCCGATCGAGGAGCGGCCGAGATAGGAGGCGATCCCGACGCGCAACTTGTGCTGTTCGGCTACGAGGCCCTGCTCGAAAGCGGCGAGGCGCCCCTTGATCGACCAGCCGAGCGACTTGCGGTGTCGTTCGATCTCCCGGTCGAGCTCGCCTTGGAGCCGGACGATTTCCTCGGCAAGCGCCTCCATGCGACCGCTCATGGCGTGACGAGGACCTTGAGCGCGTGGGTTTCTGACGCCCGACCAAAGGTATCATAGGCGTCCGGGATAGCCTCCAGGGTGAAGCGATGAGTGATGAGGCGCTGGGGGGCGACCCGTCCTGCGGTCACCGTCTTCAGCAGCATGGGCGTGGATACGGTATCGACCAGCCGCGTCGTGATCGCGATATTCTGTGACCAGAGCCGCTCGAGGTGGAGGTCGGCCTTGTGTCCGTGCACGCCGATATTGGCGATGATCCCGCCGGCGGCGACCAGCTCCTGACAAAGCTCGAACGTGGCGGGGATGCCGACCGCCTCGATTGCGGTGTCGACGCCGCGGCCGCCGGTAAGGTTGCGAACGGTGGTGATCGCATCGTCCCGCATGGTGTTGACGACATGAGTTGCGCCGAATTGCCTGGCCACCTCTAGGCGATGATCGTCGATGTCGATCATGACGATGTCGGCGGGTGAGTAGAATTGGGCCGTGAGTAGCGTCGCGAGACCGATCGGACCCGAACCTACGATCGCGACGCTGCTGCCGGGCTGGACTTTTCCGTTCAGCACGCCGCATTCGAAACCGGTCGGCAGGATGTCGCTCAGCATGACGAGCGCTTCCTCGTCGGCGCCGGCGGGGATGTGGTAGAGGCTGGTGTCGGCATGCGGGATGCGAACATATTCCGCCTGGGTGCCGTCGATACTATTGCCGAGGATCCAGCCGCCCGCTTCGCAATGGGAGTACATTCCGCGTCGACAGGCTTCGCACCGCCCACAGGATGAAATGCAGGAGATCAGGACATGATCGCCGGGCGCGAACGCGGCGACGGCACCGCCGATCTGCTCGATCACGCCGACCCCTTCATGACCTAGAATACGGCCGGGCGCGCAGGTCGCCACATCGCCCTTCAGGATGTGGAGATCGGTTCCGCAGATCGTGGTGTGCAGGACGCGGACGATGGCGTCGGTCGGCGCTATGATTTTTGGCTTCGGGCGTTCCTCCAGGCTGTTCTGCCCACGGCCATGATAGACAAGTGCTTTCATTGCGTGTCTCCGCTGGGACCACCCCCAGACCGGTCGGTCGGGCGGGTGATGCCGTGGCCGCGACCCGTCGCCCATGCGTAGATTCCCGGACGGCAACACCCCCAGGCTCGATCGCCCGCCTATCGAATTCGAACGGCTGAAGGTTGAGATACTCAAGACTGCGAGGGCCCTGAAGCAGGTCGCAGTCGCCGAGGAGACGAGCGCTGCGGCGATGAGTCTCGGTGCACGAGCCGGTCACCGTCTGGGCTGCACAATGAACCGAATATCGAGCGCCATGAACTTCTACCTCGAACATCGTCCTGTCCGATCAACCAAGCCGCCGAATAGCTGAATGTCCCGAGGGAGGAACATGTCCGTAGATTCACCAATGGCGGTGTTCCGGCGGCGGGGGGAACAGTGACCACGAAATGAGGAGATTCCGATGCTCAAGACCGCAGATGGTGCCGATCACGACCAGGCCACCTTGCGCCAACGCTCGATTTCGATCGGTGGCGCGCTTTGCCTGCTGGGAGTCGCGAGCTGCGTGACGCTATTCGTCATCAATCGTCTCACTACCTTCGAGATCAGCGTGGCGATGCTCACAGCCGGCATCCTCCAGATCAGCCATGGCTTTGCCGCACACCGCCGCGGCTGGCCACCCTTCACCTTGGCCGCCTCGGCCCTCTACGTCGTCGCGGCGCTCGCTGTCCTTTTTGAACCGCTCATCGATATGAGGTGGATCGAGCTGCTGCTCGTGGGGTCACTCGCCATGGCCGGAATCAGCCGCCTCGCCACCGCTGCGCGGCTCGGCGCCAAATTGCGGGGATGGGAAGCCCTCTCCGGGATCACCACGCTCGGTGTCGCTGCGATTCTCGAGGCCGGCCTACCCGAAATGTCGCTCTGGCCGCTGGGCTTTGCTATCGCGCTCGATCTGGTGGTCGAAGGCGCAGCGCTCGCCAATATCGGCTGGGCCATGCGTTCGCAGAGCGGCCGGTAGCCTCGGCGTAACCGCGCCGATCGCTCAACTGGCGGAAGCTGGTCCGACTCCGCGTGCCATCTGGCGTGGACGACGGCGCACCGCCCATCCGATCGCCCCGAAGCCCGCGATCATCATCAGCCAGGAGGCTGGCTCCGGTGCTGCGGAAACCAAGGCGGCGACCGGCGGAGGCGGGCGACGGCGCGGGCGACGCTTCCGCTTCTGGATAAGCTTTTGGATCTGGATCTCGTCGGCAACCGCCGGCTCCATCATTCGCGCCATTGTCTCGGCAAAGGGCTCGATGGTTGCTAGCTGTGGCTCGAAGGGATCGCAGCGGACCAGGGGCAGCGAAACCGCCGGAGCGGCGGGGCGATGTGGCCGCGCCCGAACGCCGGCGCGGCGAACCGACGCGCCATGGCGGGCGTGGGCGCTCTTCGATGTGGCGTGGTGGGCCCGCGCCGCTCTGGTCCTGTGCTTCGGTCTCGCGGTTCTGACCGGCACGAGCACGTCGCTGCCGGGCTCTATCCAGCAGGCCGTTCCTATCAAGATGCGCGAAGGGCTGGCCGATAGAGGTGCGGCCGGCGCACCGATCACAGCGCTGTGCGCACTTGTCGCGATGAGCGAGGCGCTTAAGGCGCAGGCGGCCAGGAAGTGCGTGGGACGGACGGTCAAGGTGAACACAGAGCAATCCAACTTACATGATGATGGACCTGCCTCCCATGCGAGGGGGCGTGCCACTATGCGTAATTGCCCCAATCGCGAGCGCGGATGCGTAGGAATACCAATAGCGGCGTACGGTCGGTGATGACATCGGACCATGATCATCGTCATGGGACCACCAGCATGACCCGGCTCGACCTCGACTGCCCTCGCGAATGCCTTCCTCTTCAGGACTGGAGCGCCAGCCTTGTTACCCACTCGGGCCAATGTCTCCTGGTCCGTCCCGTCCGCGATGACGATCGTGGGCGGCTGGAGCGCTTCCTGAGACATGTGAGCGCCGAGGATCGGCGGTTCCGCTTCTTGGGCGAAACATCGGTCTGCCGGGCCGACCAGCTCGCCGCGATGATCGATGTCGACCATGTGTCGACCGAGCATTTCATAGGTTGCCTGCCCCACTCGGACAGCATCATCGCATCGGCGCTCGTCACTGCCGATCGCGATCATGGCGTGGCCGGCGTGGCGATCCTCATCGACCGCCGCCACAAGAATCGCGGCTTCGGCTTCGCATTGCTCGCCCATGTCGCGCGTTTCGCGCGAGCGCACGGATATAAGCGGCTGATCTCGGTCGAGAGCGCCCACAACAGCGGCGCGCTAGCGGTGGAGCAAGATATGGGATTCGCGGTCACCCCGATGCCGGGGGGCAGGAGCCTCGTCCTCGTCGAAGCCGAACTTTGACGGGAGTTGCCCCGGGTCGATACATTCCCAGTGTCATTAAACTGGCCCCCAGAGACGTGAAGCTATTTTCCGCCATAGCTATTGGCCAGAAGCGTCTTTCGTCCAGCGAGCGGCGGATGAGCAGACCCACAACCACGGGAAGCGGGGTATTTTTCGCCGATATCGGAAGTGTCGCAAGAGCCGCTTTTTGGCGGTGAAAGAAGTGGCTCGCGACGTAGTCAGGAGCGAACCAGTCTGCCCTGTTTTTCCTGTTATTGGCAGATTTTTATGCAAAATAGCGAACTATGGAGGCGGATTTCTGTCTTGTTCCTTTAAATCCGGTGGATTTATAAGACCATGATTAAGAATTACTTCTCCGTATGACAGGAAATTAATAGGCGCTGATCAGGGTTCATACTGATTTATAAATCTCATCCTCTGGTCTTCGACAGCAGATGATCACCAATGTCTTCATCGGCCGCTCCTCGATCTGCAGAAACCGCCTCGCCTGAAAACGGCCCGAGAAGGTTTATACTACCGCGTACCCGTTCTGCGAGGGCAACCCATCGTCCCTGAAGACGACGTAGATCGCCGGGATGACCAGGACAGTCAGTAGGGTGGAGGATGCGAGCCCGAACAAGAGGGACAGCGCGAGCCCCTGGAAGATTGGATCGGTCAGGATCACGGCTGCCCCGATCATGGCAGCCGCCGCCGTGAGCACGATCGGCTTGAACCGGATTGCCCCCGCCTCGATCAGTACGTCGCGCAACGACTTACCAGGTTGTCGGCTGTGGCGAATGAAATCGACGAGCAGTATCGAGTTTCGCACGATGATGCCGGCAAGCGCGATGAAGCCAATCATCGACGTGGCGGTGAAAGGGGCACCGAACAGCATATGCCCGATGACGATGCCCACCAGCGTCAGCGGGATTGGCGTCAGGATCACCAATGGCAGCTTGAAGTTGCGGAACTGGGCGACGACAAGGACGTAAATGCCGAGCAGCGCGACCATGAACGCCGCGCCCATGTCCCGGAAGGTCACCCAGGTGATCTCCCACTCGCCATCCCAGAGCAGCGAGGTGACCGACTCGTCCTCGGGTTGGCCGTTGAGGCGGACTAGCGGTTTGGCGAGACCATGCGCGGCCCAGTCATAGCTGTCGATGGCCCGATCAACCGCCAGCATCCCATAGATCGGAGCCTCATAGTCGCCGGCGAGCTCGGCCGTGACCATCTCCGCGAAGCGCCCATCGCGCCGGAAGATCGCCGGACTCCCCTGTTCGGTCTGGGCATCCACCACCGCCCCAAGCTCGACGAGATGGCCAGTGGCTGTGGCCGCGACCGGCGTGCTGGCCAATGTCCGCGTCCAGCTCCGCGCCGACTGAGGCAGGGCGATCGTGATCGGCAACGGCGTTCGGCCGTCGCCGCGCGGTGCATATCCGATCGTCTGGCTGCCCATCAGAGCGGCAATTGAATCCGAGATCTGATGTTCCGAGAGCCCGTAATAATCGATCCGGTCGCGCTGAGCAGTCAGGCGCAGCTTCGGTCGCGGATTGCCGAAACTGTTGTCGACATCGACGATATAGGGGATGGACTTGAAGATCTTCTCGAGTTCGATCGCGGTGCGCTGACGCGTGGCCGCGTCGGGACCATAGATCTCGGCCAGCAGCGTCGCGAGCACCGGCGGCCCCGGGGGCGTTTCCACCACCTTGATCGAGCTTCCCTCCAGCAGCTTCAGGACTTTCAGCTTGTCCCGAAGGGCGAGCGCGATCTGATGGCTCGAACGATCGCGCTCGCCCTTGGGCAGCAGCGTCACCATGATGTCGCCCATTTCGGGACGGCTGCGAAGGAAATAGTGGCGAACGAGGCCATTGAAATTGAATGGCGCCGATGTCCCGGCATAAGCCTCCATCGCCGTCGCCTCGGGCAGGGTGCGCGCGATCGCGGATGCTTCGTCGAGGACCCGGCCCGTCGCTTCAAGACTGGTGCCTTCCGGCATATCGACGACGATCTGAACCTCCGACTTGTTGTCGAAGGGCAACAGCTTCACCGTGACCGCCTTAAAGTAGAACATCGAGCAGGCGAGAAAGGTGGCGATGGTAACGGCGACAAGAAAATTGCGGGCTGAAGCGCGGCTGTCAATCACACGGTGCGCGACGCGGGCATAGAGCCTGCCCAGCTTGCCACCGCTATGGTCATGAGCATGCCCAGCCGCGAGCGCCGCGCGCGCGAAACGGATCATCAGCCAGGGCGCGATGACCACCGCGACGAAGAAGGAGAAGATCATCGCCGCCGAGGCATTGACCGGGATCGGCGCCATATAGGGCCCCATCAGCCCCGACACGAAGAGCATCGGGAGCAGGGCCGCCACGACCGTGAGCGTCGCCACCACGGTGGGATTGCCGACTTCGGCGACGGCCTCGATCGCCGCCTGCGCGCGGCTGCGCTCGTCGGGCATCGCCCAGTGACGCGCGATATTCTCGATCATGACGATGGCATCGTCGACGAGGATGCCGATCGAGAAGATCAGCGCGAACAGGCTGACCCGGTTGATCGTATAACCCATGGCGTAAGAGGCGAACATCGTCAGCAGGATCGTCGTGGGGATGACGATCGCGGTGACCGCCGCCTCGCGCCAGCCGATCGCGAAGCCGATCAGCATGACGATCGAGATCGTCGCGAGCGCGAGGTGGAAGAGCAGTTCGTTCGCCTTTTCGTTCGCGGTCTCGCCATAGTTGCGGGTGACGGCGACATCGACGCCATCGGGGACCAGCTTGCCCTTGAGACCTTCGACACGTTTCAGGATGCTGTCGGACACGACCACCGCGTTGGCGCCTGACCGTTTGGCGATCGCGATGCTGACGGCCGGAGCGCTATCCCATCGGTCGCCCGTTCTGGTCCAGCGCCAGGCACGCGACTGGTTCTCGCGTGGTCCCTGGTCGACCTGGGCCACGTCGCGCAGATATATGGGCACGCCGCTGGCGGACCGAACCGTGAGCAGGCCGACCTCGCGCGCGGACGACAAGGTGCGGCCGGCCGTCACCGACACCGCTTTGCCGCCTTCGCGGATCGTGCCGGCGGGAAAGCTGCGATTGGCCTGGCTGGCCGCCTCGATTACGCTGCCCAGCGGGACCCCATATTGGCTGAGTTTGGCCGGATCGGGAGCGATCCTAATCTCGTTGGGCCGGCCGCCTGCGATAAAGGTGAGGCCGACATCGTCGACCTTGGCGATCTCTGTGCGCAACTTTGTCGCGAGGTCATACAGCGCCTGATCGTTCCACTGGCCGGGCGCGCCGGGCTTTGGCGAGAGCGTGAGCACCACCATCGGGACGTCGTTGATCCCGCGCACGGTGACCTTGGGATCGGGAATGCCGACCGGAATCCGGCCCCAATTGGCGCGCAGCTTCTCTTCGATCCGCGTCGCCGCATCCTCCGGGTCGGAGCCGACGAGGAAGCGCGCCGTGACCATCACGCCATCGTCCTCGGCTTGCGTATAGACATGCTCGACGCCATCGACGCTCTTCACGATCGTCTCGAGCGGAATGCCGACAAGCTCGACCGCGTCGGGCGCGGTCAGGCCGGGCGCCATCACCTGGATGTCCACCATCGGTACGCTGATCTGCGGCTCCTCCTCGCGTGGAATCGAGAAGATAGCGAGCATGCCGACGGCTATCGCCGCCATGAGGAACAATGGCGTCAGCGGCGAGCTGATCGAGGCGCGCGTCAGCCATCCGGATAGGCCAAGGTTCATTTGCCCTTGCCCGCCAGGAACAGGACATCCCCCGCCACGGCGCCGCTCATTATCTCGACTTTTGCCGGATCAGCGGTAGGCGCAATCTGGACGGGCACGGCGCTGACGCGCCCATCGGCGGTCACAACATCGACCTGATCCATGCCATAGCGCGTCACGACGAAGCGGCGCGGCACCATCAGCGCGTTGCGCCGCCCCACCGCGATCGACACGCCGATCCGCCGGCCCACCAGATCGGCGGACAAGCCCGGCACGGTCGCGTCGACGCGAAGTCGACCGCCGACGACGGCGGGATAGACTTGGCTGACACGCCCCCGCAGCGACCCACCGGGTAGGTCTCCCGGAGCGATCGCGACCTCGGCGCCGCTCTGCAGCTGTCCGGCGAGCGACTCGGGAACCTCGATACGGACGACCGGCGGACCCGCCGTGATCGTCGCAATCGACATGCCGGGCGCGACGACCGATCCTTCAGGGATATCCGCGCGCAGCACGCGGCCGGCGGACGGAGAGAGGATAGCGCCCTGTCCAGCGACGCTCGCGCTCGCGCCCCGCTGCGCTCGTGCGGCGGCCAACTGGGCGTCGGCGGCCCGCGCCATGGCGAGGGATTGATCGAGCCGCGCCCTGGCATAGACCTTGTGATCGAACAAATCCTGGACACGGCCAAGGTCGGCCCGTGCCCGCACGGCCTCCGCCTGCGCGGCGGCGATCTGCGCGTCATAGGCGCTGGTCTCATAGCCCAGGCGGTTATCGACGATCATGCCGATGCGCTGGCCCTTGCGGACCATAACGCCTTCGCGGACGGACAGGCTGGTCAGGATGCCGGCAATGCGAGCGCGCGCCTCGGCGGTGTCGCGTGTGGTGATCTCGGCGCCGAGGTCCTTCATATCGGTTATCTCGGAGGGTGCCAGCACCATTCGCTCGCCTGCCGGCTGTGAGGCGTGCTGTTTCGGTGATCCGCCGTCGCTGCAGCCGACCAGCAGCAATGCGATCATACCGATTAGCGATATACGTCTCGGCATTTGAGGCCCCTGTTGCCGTGCATCAGCCGCACCCAGCTTGATCTCATCTCGCGCCATTGGAGCACGGCCGGCGTCATCGCTGCATTGGGAACATTACGCACTGCGGTCACCATTCAGAGCCGCTCTATTGTGCGGGCAAAGGCACCTCCCATCAGGTCGTGCCGGCGCGCCAATGAGCGAAGGTGCGGGATTATGAGCAAACCGAAAATCGTCGTGCTGGGCGCCGGGCTGGGTGGGACCATCGCCGCCTACGAGATCAAAGCCGCGGTCGGCGAGCGCGCCGATGTGATGATGGTGTCCGCGTCGGATACCTACTCCTTCATCCCCTCCAATCCGTGGGTCGCGGTGCGCTGGCGCGCACCGGAGGCAATCCAGGTCTTTCTGCCGCCCATATTCGCGAAGAAGCAGATCGGCTTCACCGCTGCCGGCGCGAAACGCCTGCATGCCGCCGAGAAGCGGCTGGAGCTCAACGACGGCATCAGCGTCGACTATGATTATCTGGTTATCGCGACAGGCCCCGATCTGGCCTTCGACGAGATCGAGGGGCTGGGCCCGCATGCCGGCCACACCGTTTCGATCTGCCAGACCGCGCATGCTTCGGCCGCCGCCGACGCCTTCGACCGTTTCGTCGAGAATCCCGGGCCGATCGTCGTCGGCGCTGTCCAGGGGGCTTCCTGTTACGGTCCAGCTTATGAGTTCGCGATGATCCTCGATACCGAGCTGCGGCGCCGTAAAATCCGCGACAAGGTGCCGATGACCTTCGTCACCGCCGAGCCCTATATCGGCCATCTCGGCCTCGACGGGGTTGGCGACACCAAATCGTTGCTCGAAAGCGAGCTGAGGAACCGCCACATCAAATGGATCACCAACGCCCGCGTCACCAAGGTTGAGCAGGGTATGATGCATGTCGAGGAAATCGCCGAGGGCGGGGCCGTGGCGAGGACGCATGACCTGCCATTCGGTTATTCCATGATGCTGCCGGCCTTCCGTGGCGTGCCGGCGGTCAACAATATCGAAGGGCTGACCAACCCGCGCGGCTTCATCCTGGTCGACAAGCACCAACGTAACCCTGCCTTTCCCGAGATTTTCGGGCTCGGGGTCTGCATCGCGATCCCGCCGACCGGCCCAACCCCGGTCCCCGTTGGCGTGCCCAAGACCGGTTTCATGATCGAGAGCATGGTGACCGCGATCGCGGCCAATCTCGACGCGATTCTGGATGGCAAAGCGCCGACTGCCGAGGCCACCTGGAATGCCGTGTGCCTCGCCGACTTTGGCGATGGTGGCGTCGCCTTCGTCGCGCAGCCACAGATTCCGCCACGCAACGTCAACTGGTCGGCGCGCGGCAAATGGGTGCATCTCGCCAAGATCGCGTTCGAAAAATATTTCCTGCGGAAGGTCCGCAAAGGCGGGGGCGAGCCCCTCTACGAGCGATTTGCCCTCCACATCATGGGCATTCGCAAGCTGCGGACCTGACCCATTCAATAGTCGAAAGGAAATCGAAATGACCCTCGATCGTGCCGTCATGGCTTTCGCAGGATGTGTCGTACTGCTGGGACTTCTCCTGGCCGTGACGGTTCACCCGTGGTGGCTCGCGCTCTCGGCCTTTGCCGGCTTCAACCTGATACAGGCGAGCTTCACCGGCTTCTGTCCCGCAGCGATCGTCTTCAAGAAGCTGGGCGTGCGGCCGGGGACTGCTTTCAAGTGAGACGCCCCCGCCGCCTTGCCCGGCTCGCGCTATGGCTGGCGGCACCCTTAGCCTTGCACACGGTGGCACGGGCCACCACGCTCGACCAGGCGATCGCGGCGGCAATCGGCCATGCGCCCGAGATCGTTATCGCAGACGCCGAAGCCGATGCCGCCGGGGCGCGGCTCGATCAGGCGCGTTCGGGCCGCCTGCCGACCGCGACGCTCACCGGAACGATCGGTTATGGCCGCCTCAACCCGCAGAATTTCTTTGGGCTAGGCGCCGCGAACGTCACGCCCCGGGCCGCGCAGGCGACCATCGAACAGCCGTTGTTCAGCGGCGGGAGTGTCAGCGCCGGGATCGACCAGGCGCGAGCCGGCGTCGTCAGCGCCGCGGCGCAGAAAGTCGCATCGCGGAACCAGCTCATCACGGCCGCCGTCGAGGGATATGGCAATGTCCTGGCTGCCGCCGATATGGTCGATCTCTACAGCCGCCTCGTCTCGGAAACGGCCGAGATCGAACGCCAGGCCCGGCTTCGCTTTCGCGCCGGAGAGAGCCCGAGCACCGATGTCGCCCAAGCAGCCGCCCGCCTGGCCGAAGCGCGCGCAGGACTGTCCCGAGCACAAGGTGCACAGGTCTCAGCGCAAGCCCATTTCAACAATCTGACCGGGCTTGCCCCGACGGACCTCGAACCGCTGCCGGCGAATCCCGAACTCCCCGCGACGCTTGAAGAGGCGATGGATGTTGCCTCGCACAGCAACCCCCTCCTGGTGCAGGCCGAGGCCGGCCTGCGCGCCGCCCAAGCGGTAAAGCGGGGCGCACGGGCGGAAGGCCTGCCCACGATCGGCGCCTTTGCCGAAGCGTCCACGGTCCGCGATCAATTTTTTCCGGATTATCGTGCCGATAGCGCGACGGTCGGCATCCGCGCCCGTTGGCAGCTGTTCAGCGGCGGGCGCATCTCGGGCAAGATTGCCGAGGCCGGAAGCGAGGAGCGCGCCGCAGAGGCCCGTCTGCGCGCCGCACGGATGCAAATTGGGGAGCAAATCGTCTCCACCTTTCAGGAAGTCCGCACCATGCTGCTCGTCGAGCAGGCGGCGTCGGACCAGGCCAGGGCGGCCGGGGAAGCCCTTGAAAGCATCCGTCACGAAGTACGAGTCGGCCTTAAGCCGCAACTCGACCTGCTCGACGCCGAACGCGAAGCAATCGCTACGCAAGCCAACCGCGCGCGCGCGCGGACCGACCGCGCCGTCGCAGCTTATCGGCTGTTGAGTCTTCTCGGACGGCATTGAACTGGGGATTACGACATGCACAAGGAGGGGCCAGCTATCGCTGAGCAGCTATCCCAGGCTTCTCCCCGGAACCCGCCAGTCCGCAAGCGGCCCAAGCCGGGCCGTTCGGCTTGCGTGATCCTCATCATCGAATAATGCGGCGCAATGACCGATTTCGAGACATCGCAGAAGATCGCCAAAGCGGTTGGGCATGCCCCAGATTGGCTACGTCAGGACCTTTCGTCGAAAGATCCAGCCGTCCGTACGCGAGCCGAGGAGACGCTGGTGGCCATGATAGCCGCGGCTCTCAAGAAATAGTCCTTAGCCTGCACTATCCGCTCGACTTCGGTGCGGGGTCGAGCATTGGTGTCGGCGTGAATCGTACCGGCTGAACCAAGCCGGCGCACGCTCCGACCAGGCGCCGCTCCGCCGCTTCCTGACCCTCATGGTTCGCCGCGGCGCCGACGTGAAGCTGACGATCCAGTTCGATGCAGAGGCGTCATCCTTGCGTCGCGACCCAAAGCTGGTCGAGCTGATCGTCAAGGCACATCAAGCAAAGCGGATGGTGGGGCCGCCTGCCCTGCCCGATAGCCTTGGATATAGGGAACGCAACCATCTGGCCCGACTGGCTCGAATGAGTTTTCTGGCACCCGACATCATCAGGTCGATCATGGAAGGAGCCGAGCTCTCATCGCTTCAATCGAAGCGGTTGTACCGCATGTCGGAACTGCCGATGGACTGGAGCATTCAGAGAGGGGTGTTGGGCTTTTCGTAGCCCCATCGCCATCAAGAAGCGGACTGGCGGCGCTCTGCGTCGCCTTTCCTTTTCACTAGTCATGCTCCGAAGTATCTAACGGCCCCAAAATAGGCGCTCAGAGACGCCGGTCTGATTTCAGAGGTATCGGTCGGCCAAAGCGGTCTCTGGGCAGATGCGGCAGGCACGGCCACATGCAAACCCACGGAAAATGGGGCGTTTTTCGACGATATCGGAAGTGTCTCGGAAACCGCCGTTGGCGATAAAAGAAGTGGCTCCCCGGGCCTGATTCGAACAGGCGGCCGTCCGATTAACAGTCGGATGCTCTACCGCTGAGCTACCGGGGAACACTGCTTCGCTCTAGGCGAGGCGCGCCTATAGCAGCGGCCTCTCTAGCAACGCAACCCTCTAGATGCGGTTAATTTCAGACCGCGAACTGCTCCATGGTGATGCGGTCGTCCAGCGCGTGTTCGGGGTCGAACAGCAGGGTCAGCGGGCTGGTCCGATCGATCGCGATCCGGATCGAGGCGACGTCGCGGACCTCGCGCTGGTCGGCCACCGCCGAAACCGGCCGCTTGACCGCGTCGAGCACGCGGAACGAAATTGCGTTCTTGTTGGGCAGGATGGCACCACGCCAGCGCCGAGGCCGGAACGGGCTGATCGGGGTCAGCGCCAGCAGCGAGGATTCAAGCGGAAGGATCGGCCCCTGGGCCGACAGATTATAGGCGGTCGATCCCGCCGGCGTTGACACCAGCACCCCGTCGCACACGAGCTCGGGAAGCACGACGCGCCCTTCGACGGAGACTTCGACCTTGGCGGTCTCGCGCGTTTCGCGGAGCAGCGAGACCTCGTTGATCGCCGGAATGGTGAAGCGCTGCCCCTCGACGGTTTCGGCGTCCATCCGCAGCGGCAGCACGGTGATCGCCTTGGCATGCTGGAGGCGCAGTTCCAGCAGGTCGGGCTGCCAGTTGTTCATCAGGAAGCCGACCGTGCCCAGGTTCATCCCGAACACCGGCAGGATGCGGTGCCGGTCGAGCATCGCGTGGAGGGTACGCAACATGAAGCCGTCGCCGCCCAGCGCCACCACCAGGTCGGCCTTCTCCAGCGGATGCCACTCATAGATATGGCGCAACTCGCCCGCCGCTTCCTGTGCGGCCGCGGTGGGGGAGGCGACAAGCGCCATCTTCTTTTCGGTCATCCGCCGGTGACGCTCATATGTCGCGAAACCGCCGGGGCCGCGCCGGCGCGGTCGATCTTGAAAGCGTGGCGCTCGGGCTTGAGCCGCATCGCGCGGTCGAGCAGCCGGTCGAGTTCGCCCGCATCGCCTTCGCGCAGGGCCTTGCGCAGGTCGAGCCGGTCGTCGAAGCCCAGGCACATGTAGATCTGCCCGGTCGCAGTCACCCGGACCCGGTTGCAGCCATCGCAGAAATTATTGGTGAGGGGGGTAATGAAGCCGATCCGCGCGTCCAGCTCCTCGACCCGCGCATAGCGCGCCGGGCCGCCGGTGCGATAATCGAGCGGGGTGAGGGTGAAACGGCTCTCCAGCCCGCGACGTACCCCGTCGAGCGGCAGATAGCGGTCGGTGCGGTCGTCCTCCACCTCGCCCAGCGGCATCGTCTCGATCAGGGTCAGGTCATGGCCCTCGGCCGCGCACCAGCGCAGCATCGGCTCGATCTCGGTTTCGTTGAGGTCCTTGAGCGCGACCATGTTGATCTTGACCGCTAGGCCCGCCTCTCGCGCCGCCGCGATGCCGTCGAGCACCACGGCCAGGTCGCCGCCCCGGGTGATGAAGCCGAAGCGCTCGGGGTCCAGGCTGTCGACGCTGACGTTGATCCGCCGCACCCCGGCCTCCGCCAGCCCGGCGGCATGGCGGCGCAGCTGGCTGGCGTTGGTGGTAAGGGTCAGTTCGTCGAGCCCGTCTCCGATGCGGCCGCCCAGGATGCGGACCAGCTCTTCGATCCCGCGCCGCACCAGCGGCTCGCCGCCGGTCAGCCGGATCTTGCGGATGCCGCGCGCGATGAAGGTGTCGGCCAGCGCGGCCAGTTCCTCGATCGTCAATATCTCGCGCTTCGGCAGGAACTGCATCTTTTCCGCCATGCAGTAGCGGCAGCGGAAATCGCAGCGGTCGGTCACCGACAGCCGCAAATAGCTGATCCGCCTGCCGAACGCGTCGGCGAGCGGTTTGCCCTCGCCCCCAAATGGCTTGCCCGTCAGTGCCATGTACCCATCCTAGCAGCGCTTCCGGGGCAAAGATAGGAAGCTGTGGATCATTCGCCTATAGCCGGGCTTCGATGAAGCTTTGCGATTGGCCTGCGCAGGTCGATACGGTAACAGTCGGGAAATGAACAGGCATGTAGGTGTAAGCGAAGCAGCTGCCGACACCGGCGCCGCCGGGGTGAAGTTGCCGCTTTTCCTGTTATCATTCCATAGCCGTAATGAGCTCGGCGCGTTGATCGAGCGCACCGGCCGGCAGGTGATTGCGGGCCGTCGCGCCGAGGGTGCCGAGCGCCGCTTCATCTCCTCGGGCGCCACGGTCGCGGTGATCGACGCGCGCGGCGCGACCGCCGAGGCCGAGGGCGCCTGTGCCGCGCTCGCGGCGGCGGCACAATCGGCGGGATCGGCACTGCTGGTGATCGCCGAGGATATCGCGGGGCTCGACCGGTGGTACGATCTCGGTGCCACCCATTATGTCGTGCCGCCTTTCGGCGAGGCCGAGCTGCGCACCGCCCTCGCCTTCGCCGAACGCCATGTCGAGCGGGTGGTCGGCGGCGGCCGGGCCGCTTCGCAGCGCGCCGCTCTCCGGCTCGCGGAGTCGGAGGCGTGGATATGGAAGCCCGGGGAGCGCCTCGTCTCGCTCAGCCCTGCCTTCGCCGAGCGGATCGGCGCTGTGCGCGAGATCGTGCCGATGTCGATGCTGTTCCGGCTGATGGACCGGCCCAGCCGCCGCCTCGCCCGCGAAGCGATCGATCGGCTACTCGTCACCGGCCGCTCGACCGCCTTTGCCCATGGCAGCCGGGCGCAGGGTGACCGGCTTGCCCACCATATATCCTTTGACCGTGAACGCGGCGCCGTGGTCGCCTGGATCGAGGTCAGTCGCGGCGAGGCGGAACCCGAGCGCGAGGATATCGACGCGCTGACCGGCTTGCCGACCGCGGATCGCATCCGTGGCTGGGTCGAAGCGCGGCTTGCCGACGAAGATGCGCCCGATCCTCGCTGCGCGTTGCTGATGCTGGGCGTGATGCGCTTCGGCCTTGTCAATGCCGCCTTCGGCCGGCCGACGGGCGATGCCGTGCTGCAGGGCGTCGCACGCCGTATAGAGCGGGTGATCGACCGGATCGGCCTCGGCAATGCGATGATCGCCCGCACCGCCGGTTCGGAGTTCACCATCGCCCTGGGCCCGCCGGTCAGCGCCGACAGCGCCGAACTGATCGCCAACCGGTTGGTGGAAAGCGTCGCCTGGCCATTCGTCTCGGGGGATTCGCTGATCCCGCTGTCCTGTCGGGTCGGCATCACCGCGCTCGGTGGGGAGGGGCGGCGGGACGTCGGCACGCTGTTCCAGCGCGCCTCGGCCGCGCTCGCCGCCGCCAAGCACGGCGATTCCGGCCTGGTGCGCGCGCTCGATGCGGATAGCGAGGCAGAGGCGCACCGCCGCAACCAGCTCGAAATCGATCTTCGCCGCGCGCTCGATCATGACCAGATCGACATATTGTTCCAGCCGCAGGTCGATATCGGCACCGGCCGGATCATGGGGGTGGAGGCCCTGGCGCGCTGGAAGCATCCCCAGCTCGGTGAGCTTGGCGCCGTGCCGCTGTTCGCCACCGCGGCGCGCTCCGACTTCGTCGTCCAGCTCTCGACCTATGTCCAGCAGCGGGCGCTCGCCATCGCTTCCGCCTGGCCCGCGCATATGCAGGATATCCGCCTTGCGATGAATGTTACCGCGTCGGATATCGCCCAGCCCAATTTCGTCGACGATTTCCTCGACCGGGTCGATGCGGCCGGCTTTCCCCGCACCCGGCTGACCGTCGAGGTCACCGAAAGCGGGCTGATCTCGGATCTGGCGGGAGCCGCGGACCTGTTGGCACAGTTGCGGCGCGCAGGCCTGCGGATCGCGATCGACGATTTCGGCACCGGCTATTCGAGCCTCGCCTATCTCAAGGCGCTGCCGCTCGACTATCTCAAGATCGACAAGACCCTGGCCGAGGATATCACCGGTTCGACCCGCGACCGCATCGTCGTGCGCGGGGTGATCGACATGGCCCGCTCGCTCGGCCTCGCGGTGATTACCGAGGGCGTCGAGACCAAGGCCCAGCTCGCGCTGCTGGCCCGCGAAGGCTGCAACTATTATCAGGGCTTCCTCTGCTCCCCCCCGATCGACAGCCAGCGCCTCCAGGCCCTGGTCGCGGAGCAGGAGGTGGAGGCGGCCGGCTGATATTTCTCCCCTTCCTGAAAGGGAGGAGTGGGGGGTAGGCGCACGCGGTGCGCCTCTGGTCACCCGATGATCTTCGCCAGTCCCCGCGACAATTGCAGTGCGCCGTTCAGCCGGTTCTCCGGGTCGGGCCAGTTGCGGGTGATCACCAGCCGGCTGTCGGGGCGCAGCCTGGCGCTGTCCTTCAGCCGGTCGACATAGGCGAGCAGCCCCGGCAGGTCGGGAAACTGATCGTTGTGGAAGCTCACCAGCGCGCCGCGCGGGCCGGTGTCGATCTTGGCGACGCAGGCCTTGCGGCAGTTGAGCTTGATCTCGATCACGGTCAGCAGGTTCTGGGTCGCCTGCGGCAGCTTGCCGAAGCGGTCGATCAGCTCGGCGGCGAAGCTTTCGATCTCGGCGCGGGTCTCGATCTCGTTCATGCGGCGATAGAGGCCCATGCGCAGGTCGAGGTCGGGGACATAGTCCTCGGGGATCAGGATCGGCGTGTCGACATTGATCTGCGGCGAGAAATTCTCGCGCTTCAGCTCGGACGCCAACCCGCCGGCCTTGGCCTCGAGGATCGCCTCCTCCAGCATCGATTGGTACAGCTCGAAGCCGACCTCCTTGATATGGCCCGATTGCTCGTCGCCCAGCAGATTGCCCGCGCCGCGTATGTCGAGGTCGTGGCTCGCGATCTGGAATCCCGCGCCCAGCGTGTCGATGTTCTGCAGGATGTGGAGCCGCTTCTCGGCGGTTTCGGTCATCCCCTTGTCGCCGGTCGTCAGATAGGCGTAGGCGCGCGTCTTCGACCGGCCGACCCGCCCGCGCAACTGATAGAGCTGGGCGAGGCCGAAGCGATCGGCGCGGTTGACGATCAGCGTGTTGGCCGACGGGATGTCCAGCCCGCTCTCGATGATCGTGGTCGAGACGAGGATGTCGAACTTCTTGTCGTAGAAGGCCGACATCCGCTCCTCGACCTCGCTCGGCGCCATCTGGCCGTGCGCGACGACATAGGAGACCTCGGGCACCTCCTTGCGCAGATAGTCCTCGATGTCGGGCAGGTCCTTGATCCTGGGCGTGACGAGGAAGCTCTGTCCGCCGCGATAATGTTCGCGCAGCAGCGCCTCGCGGATCACCACCCCGTCCCAGGGCGCGACATAGGTGCGCACCGCGAGGCGGTCGACCGGCGGGGTCTGGATCACGCTCAGCTCGCGCAGGCCCGACATCGCCATCTGCAAGGTGCGCGGGATCGGCGTCGCGGTCAGCGTCAGCATATGGACGTCGGTCTTGAGCGCCTTCAGCCGCTCCTTGTGGGTGACGCCGAAGCGCTGCTCCTCGTCGACGATGACGAGGCCGAGCCGCTTGAACTCGATCCCCTTGGCCAGCAGCGCATGGGTGCCGATGACGATGTCGATGGACCCGTCGGCGAGCCCGTCCTTGGTCTTCTTTGCCTCGCCCGCCGTCACGAGGCGGGAGAGATGGCCGATATTCACCGGCATGTTGTGGAAGCGCTCGACGAAATTGCGGTAATGCTGCCGGGCGAGCAGGGTGGTCGGGCAGATCAGCGCCACCTGCATTCCGCCCAGTGCCGCGACGAAGGCGGCACGCAGCGCCACCTCGGTCTTGCCGAAGCCGACGTCGCCGCAGACCAGCCGGTCCATCGGTTTGCCCGCCGCCAGATCCTCGATCACGTCGGCGATCGCACGGTCCTGGTCCTCGGTCTCCTGATAGGGGAAGCGGTCGACGAACTCGTTATACCCGCTCTCGGGTTCCACCGCTTCGGCGGGGCGCAGCGCGCGTTCGGCGGCGGTCTTGATCAACTCGCCTGCGATCTCGCGGATCCGCTCCTTCATCCGCGCCTTGCGGGTCTGCCAGCCGACCCCGCCCAGCTTGTCGAGCTGCACGCCCTCATTCTCTGCGCCGTAACGGCTCAGCACGTCGATATTCTCGACGGGGACGTAAAGCTTATCGCCGCCATGATAGCTCAGCGCCACGCAGTCGTGCGGCGCTTTGGCGACGGGGATCGAGGTTAGCCCCTCATAGCGGCCGATGCCGTGATCCATATGGACGACAAGATCGCCGGGGCTGAGCGTCGCCAGTTCCTGCAGGAAGGCGTCTGCCGATTTCTTGCGCTTCTGCCGCCGGACCAGCCGGTCGCCGAGCATGTCCTGTTCGGTGAGCAGCGCGATATCGCCGCTGGTGAAGCCATGGTCGAGCGGCAGGACCGCGAGCGCGACCCGGGCGAGCCCGCTGCCCAGCGACTTGCCCGGCGCGGGCTGGGATATCGCCCCCTGCCAGTCGTCGGCCAGATCGATCCGCTCCAGCCCATGCTCGGCCAGCAGCCCGGCGAAGCGCTCGCGCGATCCGGTCGAATAGCTGGCGAGCACCACCGTCTTGCCCGCCTTGCCCAGCGCTTCGACATGCTCGACGACGGCGTCGTAGATGTTGACGCCCTGGGTCCGCTCGGGCGCGAAGTCGCGGGCGCCCTCGACGCCGAGGTCGATCACCCGCTTGCTCTCGGGCTCGGCGAACGGGGTGACGAGGTGGATCGGCCGGTCGGCGATCGTATCGCGCCATTGCTCGGCCGACAGATAGAGTTCGCCCGGTTCCAGCGGGCGATAGCTGCCCGGATCGGCGGTCCGCGCGCGCACGCGGTTGGCGTGATAGTCGGCGATCGCCTCGAACCGCGCCTCGGCCGCCTTCACCGTGCCCGCCTCGCGCAGGATCAGGTCGTCGGGCGAGAGATGGTCGAACAATGTCTCCAGCCGCTCCTCGAACAGCGGCAGCCAATGGTCCATGCCGGCCAGGCGGCGCCCATCGGACACGGCCTGGTAGATCGGGTCTCCGGTCGCGGTCGCGCCGAAACGCTCGCGATAGCGGCCCCGGAAACGCTTGATCGTCTCCTCATCGAGCAGCGCCTCGGCCGCCGGCAGCAGGGTGAAGCCGTCAATCGGGCCGATCGTCCGCTGGTCGGTGGCGTCGAACTGGCGGACGCTCTCGATCTCGTCGCCGAAGAAGTCGAGCCGCAGCGCATGGGGCTCGCCCGCCGGGAACAGGTCGACGAGGCTGCCGCGCACCGCATATTCGCCATGCTCGGTGACGGTGTCGGTGCGGACATAGCCGTTCGCCTGGAGCAGGGCCGCGAGCCGATCCCGGTCGATCCGCTCGCCCGGTGCCAGCCGCGCGACCAGCTGGCGGATGCGGAAGGGGGTGAGCACCCGCTGGCTGACCGCGTTGATGGTGGTCGCGACCAGCGTCGGGCCCTTGGGGCTGGACTGCAAGGCATGCAGCGCCGCCAGCCGCTCGCTGGTCGCGCGCAGCGCCGGGCTGGCGCGGTCATAGGGCAGGCAGTCCCAGGCGGGAAACATCACCACGTCCAGTTCGGGCGCGAAATAGCGGGCGGCTTCGGCCAGCGCGTGCATCGCCTGGTCGTCGGACGCGACGAAGACGAGCCGCCCGCCCCTGGCAACGGCGGCCCGCGCAAGATCGGCCACCAGCCATGGCTGGAAGCCGGCCGGCGCGCGCGACAGGGTCAACGCTTCGGAGGACTGGAGGATGCGGGTAAGGTCGGTCATGGGCAGTTCAGTGAAAAACTTCCGTTCGTCCCGAGCGAAGTCGAGGGACGCTGGCTCCCGGAACGTGTCTCGACTTCGCTCGACACGAACGGAAAGGGGATCAGGGCCTCACTGCGGAATCTCGACATAGTCGATGCGCTGCATCCGCTCCATCAGCGGGTTCTGCCATTCGGGCGGCACGGGGATGCTCCCCATCACCCAGCCCAGTATATCGGCATCCTCCTGGCCGAGCAGTGCTTCGTACCAGTCGAGCGCGGTCTCGTCCCACCCGGCGTGGAAGCGGTCGAAGAAGCAGCCCATCGTATAGTCGGCTTCTCGGGTTCCCCGGTGCCAGGCGCGGAAGCGCAGGCGTTTCAGGCGGTCTTCGCGGTTCATATTCTTCCAATGGCGATAGGCCGGCAGGCTGTTGGCAAGCCTGTCGGGGACACATAGAAGGCCAGATAATCATGCGGCCCGACATTCTCAATCCATTGTTCGCCGAGGTGGAGGCGCTGAAGGGCGTCGGCCCCGCCATCGCCAAGCCGCTGCGCAAGCTGGAGCTGGAGCGGGTGGTCGACCTGCTCTTCCACCTCCCCACCGGATCGATCGAGCGCAAGCCCGTGGAGACCGTCGAGGCGGAGGATGCCGGGCGGATCGTCACCGTGCGGCTGGTGCCGGTCAGCTATCGTGCCTCGGGCGGGCGCGGGCCGTTCCGGGTCGGCGCGACCGATCAGGCCGGCAATGTCGTCCAGCTCGTCTATTTCGGCGGCAATCCCGGCTGGGCGAAGAAGCTGCTGCCGATCGGTGAGCCGCGCATCGTCTCGGGCAGGCTCGATCTCTATGGGCAGGAATTGCAGATCGTCCATCCCGATCATGTCCTGCCGCCCGCCGAAGCGGCCGACCTGCCGACCCGCGAGAGCGTCTATCCACAGTCGGAGGGGCTCACCTCCCGCCGCATCTGTCAGCTGGTCGAACAGGCCATGCTGCGCGCGCCCGAGCTTCCCGAGTGGATCGAGCCCAGCCTGCTCCAGACGCGCGGCTGGCCCGGCTGGCGGGAGGCGCTGGTCCGCCTCCACGCCGATCCGCAGGACGAGGCCGCGCGCGCGCGCCTCGCCTATGACGAACTGTTCGCGAACCAGCTGGCGCTGATGCTGGTCCGCGCCTCCTCGCGCCGCCGCAAGGGGCTGCCGTTGAAGGGTGACGGCCGGCTGCGCGATCAGCTGAAGCTCCCCTATACTCCCACTGGCGCACAGAGCCGGACGATAGCCGAGATCGAGGGCGATCTGGTCCAGTCCGCGCCAATGACCCGGCTGCTCCAGGGCGATGTCGGCGCGGGCAAGACGCTGGTGGCGACGATGGCGCTGCTGGTAGCGGTGGAGGCGGGGGCGCAGGGTGCGTTGCTCGCGCCGACCGAGATTCTCGCCCGCCAGCATTATGACACGCTCGGCCGCACGCTTGCCGGCCTGCCGGTCAACATCGCTATCCTCACAGGGCGGGAGAAGGGCAAGGCGCGCGAGGCGACCTTGATGGGCCTGGCTGACGGATCGATCGACATCCTCGTCGGCACCCATGCGATCTTCCAGGAGAAGGTCGGCTACCGGAAGCTCGGCCTCGCCGTGGTCGACGAGCAGCACCGCTTCGGCGTCGCCCAGCGGATGATGCTCCAGGCCAAGGCCGATCGCCCACCGCACCTCCTCGTCATGACCGCGACGCCGATCCCGCGCACCCTGACCCTCAGCCATTATGGCGAGATGGACGTCAGCCGCTTGGACGAGATGCCGCCCGGCCGCCAGCCGATCGAGACCCGCGTGATCGCGGGTGAGCGGCTTGATGAGATCGCCGGCGCGCTCGGCCGCCATCTCGCCGCCGGTCGCCAGGCTTACTGGGTCTGCCCGCTGGTCGAGGAGAGCGAGCAGTCAGACCTGGCGGCGGCCGAAAGTCGCGCCGAAAGCCTGCGGCAATTGTTCGGCGACAAGGTCGGCGTCGTCCATGGCCGGATGAAGGGCCCGGAGAAGGACGCGGTGATGGCCGATTTCTCGGCGGGCAGGCTCGGCGTGCTCGTCGCCACCACGGTGATCGAGGTCGGCGTTGATGTCCCCAACGCTACCCTGATGATCATCGAGGGCGCGGATCGCTTCGGTCTTGCCCAGCTCCACCAGCTGCGCGGGCGGGTTGGGCGCGGCGACCAGCGCTCGGTCTGCCTGCTGCTGCGCGGCAACGCCCTATCCGAAACCTCGCGCGCGCGGCTTGCGCTGATGCGCGAGACCAATGACGGCTTCCGCATCGCCGAGGAGGACCTGCGCCTGCGCGGTGCGGGTGATATCCTCGGCACCAAGCAGTCCGGCGAGGCCGCCTTCCGCCTCGCCACGCCCGAGCGTACCGCCCTGCTGATCGACACTGCCACCCAGGACGCCCGCCTGCTGGTCGATCGCGACGGCGGCCTCGACAGCGAACGCGGTCAGGCGGCGCGGACCGCGCTCTACCTGTTCGAACGCGACGCGGCGGTGGGGCTGCTGCGGGCGGGGTGACGAATAATTTGCCGATAATCGATATATAATTTATTGTTTTTCGATAAATGATTCGGAGGCGTGCCATGAGCCGTTCGTCGATCCTGCCGTTCACATGGGTATTCCTGCGTCTGGTGATCCTGCTCAACTGGCTGGGCGGGGCGGCGATCCTCGCTCTGCTGATCGCGACTGTCGTCTTCCAGCAATGGAGCATGAAGGCGCTCGGTATCACCCAGGCGTCCGGCATCCCCGCGATGCTGCCCGGCCTGCAGGCGATCGCGGTGCTGGGCCTGGTTGCGATTCCGCTCAACCATGCCGTGCTCAGCCGGCTGCTGCCGATGATCGAGACCGTCCGGCGCGGCGATCCTTTCGTCGGGGCCAATGCCCTGCGGCTCCGCACGATCGCCTGGGTGCTGCTGGCGCTCCAATTGCTCAGCATCGCCATCGGTGCGATTGGCCGGGCGCTGTCGACACCCGGCCATCCGCTTCATCTCGATGCCGGCTTTTCGATTAGCGGCTGGCTGGCGGTGTTGCTCACCTTCATCCTCGCCCGCGTGTTCGCCGCGGGCACCTTGATGCGTGAGGACCTGGAAGGGATGATCTGATGGCGGTCGTCATCCGGCTCGATGATCTGCTGCACGAACGGCGCATGACCTTGACCGAGTTGGCTGAGCGGGTCGACATCACCCTCGCCAATCTATCGATCCTCAAGACCGGCAAGGCGCGGGCGATCCGCTTTTCCACCCTGGAGGCGATCTGCGCCGCTTTGGACTGTCAGCCCGGCGACCTGATGGCCTTCGAACCCGACGGAGACTGATGGGGGATGGCGGCGCGGCCGGGGGGACGCCGCGCCGCCTCGCAACCCGACCTCAAGGGAGGGATCGGGCTCGCGAAACGGATGTCAGCCCATCGGCCAGCGCTGGCGCTTCTGCTTGGCGGCGTTGAGCATCGCCGTATAGGCATAATGGTCGATCGGTTTGATGAACTCGGCACCCACCCGGCCGCCCAGCGACCAGACGACCTTCGCGGTCACCTGGCCCAGCCGGGGAAGGGCGAGGCGGACGATCGAACCCTTGGGTGTCTCGCCATATTCGCGCACCATGAAGCCGAGCGGCGAGATGTTCACCAGCAGAACGTCGCTGCCCTGATGGTCCTTGACGAACATGCGGGTCGGCAGCGCCACCTCGTCGCGCGGCGCCCGGCGCTGCTCGGCATATTTGGCGTCGTCATCGACATCGGTCGTCAATATTTGCGCGCTCTTGGTCATGGTCTCATGTCCTTGTTACCACACGAGAATTGCCTAGCGGCTTTGCCAACTCCTTAAATGTTTCGGTGAATCAGGGGTTAAGCCCGATTATTGCGACCAAGGTCTATGATCGTAACCGAAACGATCATGCGCGCCCCGTCAGCGACGAAGATCGGAGGGGAGCGTCGGTTGGCCGATGATCGCCTCCATCCGCCGCCAGCGGGCTCTGGCAGCCGCGCCGGAACGTGCCAGATCGGCGGCCACCATGTCCTGTCCCAGGCCATAGTTGATCACATAGCTGCGATAATTGTCGGTGAAGCTCAGCGACTGTTCGGCGCGCTTGCGGCTGACCAGCTGGTAGCGCTGGATCAGCTCCAGTGCTTCCTCGCGGTTCACCTTTCCGTCGAGATAGTCGGCGGCGATCGTCATGCGCGCGCCCGCCAGCTGGTGGAGCAGATCGAGCAGCCTGTCGTAGCTGGCCGCCGTCGCCGGATCGAGCCCGGCGATCGGATAGAGCTTCGCCGCCTCGAACCGCGCGCGCTGGGCGCCGGGAAAGGCCAGGCCGATTCCGGCATTGGCAGAGCCTTCGGCGATGAAGCTCTGCGGGCTGAACAGCGGATAGACGGTGAACTCCACCCACCCCCTGGCGCGGGCAAGGTTGCGCTCCAGCAACATGTTGAGCGCATGGTGCCCGGGATAGCCCTCGTGGCAGCCGAGATCGACCGCGCGGTCGATGCGGATCGGCAGGTCGGTGTTGACCTGGATCAGGCTGTGCGCATCGCCCTTGTACCAGTTGTAGCCCGACCAGCTCTTGCCGGTGACGAACTCCAGCTCGAACCGTTCCTGCGCGGGCAGGCGGAGATGCGCGACCGTCCGGGCGCGGCATTCGGCGATTGCGGCGCGCATGACGGGATCCAGCTTGGCGGCCGGGATGACGAAGCGGTTCTGCCACGCATCCACCCGCTCCCACAGCGGCCCCTTGCCCGGAACCATCGCCTCGATCTTCGCCAGCACCGGATCATAGCTGGCCAGAGGTTTCAGCTTCGGCCGCACCGCGAACAGCCCCTCCGCCTCGTCGGCGAAGCTGAATTTCGCGCCCGCAATCATCGCCAGCCGGGTTTCGGCGGCCTTGAGCTGGGCGGCGAGGAAGCGGCGGCGCTGGCGGTCGTCCGGGGTGAGCGTCTCGGGCGGTACGGCATTCAGTCGCGTGGCGAGCGTCCGGGCGTCCCGGCGCAGCGTGGCGATGTCCCGTGGCTTCTCCTTCGCGGCGTCGGCCCAGGCCTGGGGCCCATAATAGGCATCGACATAGCCCTTTTCGCGCTCGCCCGCTTCCAGCGTCAGGTGGACAAAATCCTCGGCGATCCCGTCGAGCGGCGATGGTGCGCGCTTGGCGCCGATGGCGAGGAACAGGGCGGCGGCGAGGAGGAGGGGGCGGATCATGGAGCGACCCTATCCGCTCTCCCCCTCGTGATGAACTTTTTTCAGCATCCGTCGGGCGCCGCATCCCAGCCCGGCGCTTCTGTCTCCTGGGTTAGTCCGGTTGCCGGTCCGGATAGCGGCCCATTGCGAGATAGCAGCAGGCGGCCAGCGCGAAGGAGGCGGAGGCCGCCATCAGCGCGACATTGTAGTTGCCGAACATGTCATAGGCCTTGCCGATCAGGCTGGCGCCGACCGCGACGCCCAGCGCGATGCCCAGCGTCGTCACCCCATAGATCGAGGCATAGCTGCGCAGGCCGAAATAGCGCGCGATCATGAAGGCGACGATGTCGATCTCGGCACCCTGGCCAAGGCCGATCAACAGGATCGCCCCATAGAACATGACCGGCGGCACATTGTCCTGGAGCAGGAACAGGCAGCCGATCGCGGGCGCGGCGTTCAGCACGAAGGCGACGGCAGGCGCCCAGAAGCGATCGACCAGCAGCCCGCTGAGCAGGGCCCCGGCCGCCGCCGCCAGCCCCAGCGTCGAGACCGCCGCGACCGCCATCGAGGCCTCCAGCCCCTTGGAGACCGCGAGGGGCTTCATCTGTGACATCAGCGAGACGACCGGCACATAGTTGAGCACCGCGGCGGCGGTGAGGATGCGGACCTTGGGCTGGGCGAGCAACACCCGCCAGCTGTCCGCCAGTCCATGTGCGGCCGCGCCGCCCGCGCGCTCCTGGGCCTTGGTCGGTACCCAGAACCAGACCAGCGGCAGCGCGAGCAGCAGTACGAAGGCGCCGAGCGTCAGATAGCCGCCGGCGGTTCCGAAGCGGGTGATGATCGGGAACAGCAGCATCGGCATCAGCGCCCCCGCCACCGCCAGCCCCGAACGGCCGATCGCCAGCGCGGTGCCGCGCGTGCGATGGAAGGCGCCGCTCAATATGCGGGTGAAGGTGATGCCGGTCGTCGACATGCCGACCAGCGAAAAGAAGAAATAGGCCGCATAATAATAATCGAGCGATCCCCGCATCAGCGACAGCAGGGCATAGCCGATCGCGGTCAGCACCAGCCCTGCCGACAGGACCGGGCGGACGCCATGGCGATCGGTGAGCGCCCCGACGACGGGGGCGGCAAAGGCGGTGATCAGGCCAAAACCATGAACCAGCGCGATATCTCCGCGCGACCAGCCGAACTGGGCCTGGAGCGGCTCGACGAACAGGCTCGATACCGCGGCGTATAGCGAATAGCTGATCGATCCGCCGATCAGCGCGACCAGGCCGGGCCGCCAGGCGTTGCGCCATTCATGCACGACCAGCGCGGCGTGCGACCGGCTGTCATGCGCCTTGCCGGCCGGGATTCGATTGGCGTGCACGTCCGCTCTCCTGCTCCAAGCCATCGTTCCTGCGCCCGTGCCCGCGCTGGTGCAAACCCAATGAGGGGGCGCCGCTGGCCCTACGCATATGTGAACATCGCTCCGCCGATGTTGCCACCCGCCCGGGCCCCTCGCACCTTCCCCTCGATCAGTCGCCGCGAATGCGGGAGAGGGGAATGTCGGAAGCAGCCGCCGAGCCGGACATCGTCGTCGAACGCCGCGATGACGGCATCGCGGTGCTGACGCTCAATCGGCCCGCGCGGCTCAACGCGCTGACCCGCGAGGCGGTCGCCGCGCTCAATACGGCGCTCGACGGGCTCGCGGCGGATGCGAGCTGCCGCGCGGTAATCCTGACCGGTGCGGGGCGCGGGCGCGGTTTCTGTTCGGGCCAGGACCTAGCCGCCGCCAATGCCCGCAAGGGCGATCAGGCGAGCGGTGTGATCGAGAAACTGTTCTGGCAGGAGCAGTTCGCCGGGATGGGCAAAAGGCTGCGGACGATGCCGCAGCTCGTCATCGCGGCCGTCAACGGGCCGGCGGTGGGCGCGGGCATGGCGATCGCGCTCAGCGCCGATGTTCGGATCGCGACGCCCACGGCGCGCTTCCTGGTCGCGGCGGTGCGGATCGGCCTGTCGGCCGGGGAGAGCGGGATCAGCTATTTGCTGCCGCGCATGATCGGCATGTCGCGCGCCTTCGACATATTGCTCACCGGCCGGCCGATCGAGGCCGAGGAGTCGGAACGGATCGGGCTGGTGCTGCGTCTGGCCAAGCCGGATGCGCTGCTGGCCGAGGCGATCGGCTATGCGCGGACGGTACTCGCCAACAGCCCCTATTCGGTCGCGCACACCAAGAAGCTGATGTGGGAGAATCTGGACGCCTCGTTCGATGCGGCGATCGGCGCGGAGAACCGCACCCAGATCCTCGCGACGATGACGCGGGATTATGCGGAGGCGACCGCCGCCTTCGTCGAGAAACGGCCGCCCCGCTTCGAAGGGCGCTGAACAGGAAGGATTATCGATGGACCTGGGTCTGGCAGGGAAGCGCGCGCTGGTGACCGGCAGCAGTTCGGGAATCGGCGCCGGCATTGCCCGCATGCTGGCGGCCGAGGGTTGCGTCGTGGTCGTCCATGGCCGGGATCGCGATCGGGCAGAGGCCGTGGCCCGAACGATCGGCCAGGCAGGCGGCGCGGCCGATCTCGCGATCGGCGACCTCGCCGATCCGGCCCAGGCCGAGGCGGTGGCCCGCGCGGCCGGCACGGTCGACATATTGGTCAACAATGCCGGCGGCGCGGCGGGGACGTCGGCGATGGGCTGGACCGAGGTGCCCGACGAAGGGTGGTTCGAAACCTACAACGGTAATGTGCTGGCCGCCGCCCGAATGATCCGGGCATTACTGCCAGCGATGAAGGGGAGGGGCTGGGGCCGGGTCATCAACATCGCCAGCGCCGCCGCCACCCAGCCGATCGCCTTCGGCCCCGACTATGGCGCGGCCAAGGCTGCGATGATCAACATGAGCGTCAGCCTCGCCAAGGCGCTCGGCGCCTGTGGCGTCACCGCGAACACGGTGAGTCCCGGCATGGTGCTGACCCCCGCAGTCGAACGCTGGCTGGAGGGCATGCGCGGCCCGATGGGCTGGGAAGGACTCGACATGGCTGAGATGGAGCGTCGCGCGGCGGCGCATCTGACGCCCATACCGGTGGGCCGGATCGGCCGGGTCGAGGATATCGGCCACGCCGTCTGCATGCTCGCCAGCCCGGCGTCCGGCTACATGACAGGCGCGAACATCCGCGTCGACGGCGGCCAAGTGCAGAGCATCAACTGAGCTGAACCGCTTGTGGTCTTCAAACCATCACATCCGCGATCAGCGCGGTACGGCGGTGACCGGGCGCAGGCATGTGGACACCAGCATGGCGAAACCCTCTGCCAGGAACTGGTCTTCGGGCATCACAGGACGGCCCTCGGCTAGGTCGCCGTCACGGTCGAAAGTCATATCGAACAGCGAGCAGCAGGCGTAGCGCAGACGATAGAACAGCAGCTCCTGGGGGATATCCCCTGCCAGATCCTTCAGCAGACGCAGCGCTTCCTGGCTCGCCGGGGTCGTGCCCATCTCCCGCGCACGCAGTTCCTGGCCCTGTCGCCAGCGCAGCGCATGCCGGAAAAAGGCTGTGTAGCGATGGATGCCCTGTGCATCGAGCAGTTCGTAATTAGGCAGGATGATGAGGCGCGCCACCGCATGGGGATCCCGGGTCTCCCCTCGGTCATGCATCTGGCGCAGAAGCATTTTACGCCGCGCTTCGAGGGCGGGAAGGCGGTGCTGCCAGATCGCGCGGACCAGTTCCGCCCGGTCCCCAAAATGATAGTTCACTGCCGATTTGTTGCCGACATTGGCCTCCAGTCCGATCTGGCGCAGCGACACGGTCTCGATGCCGTAGCTGCCGAACAGTCGCTCGGCCGCCTCGATGATTGCCATCGGCGTGGACCTGTAGGGTCGGGGCGAGCGGCTGGCCATGATCAAGGGGGTGCGCCGAATGCTTTCAGTGGTCAAGCCATGGCGTTTCGACCTTGCCGGCTCGATGTGGCATCGCTGCAACGACACCCGCAAAACCAAGCCCGCGGGGCTCCGGAGCCATATATCAGATAGACGATGAGGTGGCCGATCCGGGGGTGCCCCTCTTTGGACGGCGCCCCGAACTGGATATCTAGATGGGGCGAGGCCGGAGAACGGCCCGGGCATCACCGTACCAACCTAGCCATCCGATTTGTGGGGAGGAAAGCATGCGCTGTCGTACCATCTTTTTATCGGGCTGCGCTGTCGCGCTGACCGTCCTGCCGGGCACCGGCATGGCCCAGACCTCGGCACCGCCGCAGGCGGCCGAAGGCGCTGACACCGCCGATATGGGCGAAATCGTCGTTACCGCCCGCCGCCGCGCGGAATCGATCCAGGACGTTCCGATTTCGGTTTCCGCGCTCTCCGGCGAGCAGCTCCAGCGCGCCGGCGTGAACGACGCCCAGTCGCTGCAATATGCGACGCCGTCGCTGTCGATCACGAGCGCGCAGAGCCAGCGCAACACCGTCGCCTTCGCGTTGCGTGGCCAGCGCACCCAGGAGACCCAGCTCTTCACCGATCCGCCGGTCGGCACCTATTTCGCCGAGGTCGTGCAGCCGCGCCCCTATGGCTTCGGCAAGACCTTCTTCGATCTTCAGTCGGTTCAGGTCCTCAAGGGTGTCCAGGGCACTCTGTTCGGCCGCAACATGACCGGCGGCGCGGTGCTGGTGGAACCAAACCATCCGGTGCTGGGCGAGTTCGGCGGCGAGGTCCGCGGCCAGTACGGCAATTACGACATGACCGATCTCTATGGGGTCGTAAACGTCGCGATAGGAGACAATTTCGCCATCCGCGTCGCCGGCAAGACCCGCAAGCGCGACGGCTGGGCGAAGGAAGTCACCACCGGCCGCGATTATGACAACCAGAATTTCGACACCTTCCGCGTGTCGACCCTGTGGGAGCCGATCGAGGGCCTGCAGACGCTGACCGTCGGTGACTGGTACAAGTCCAAGGAGCATGGCACCGCGGCGTTCATCACCGATCTGCGCCTGCCGTCGGTCATCAGCAATTATGAAGGCCTGCGCGCCGCCGGGGCGATCACCGCCAATATCCCGGCGCAATATGCCGCCGCCCGCCAGCTTTTCTACAACAAGCACTTCACCCTCGACACCGGCGCGGGTGAGGGCGGCAATCTCGACGTGTTCGGCAAGCCCTACGAGAACATCAAGAACTGGGGCATCACCAACAAGACGACCTGGGAACTGAGCGACACGATCACGCTGAAGAACATCTTCGGCTATCGCCGCCTCCAGCGCGATCAGGTGCAGGATTATGACGGCATCCCCGCCTTCCTGATCACGCCTTATCAATTCGCTCGCAGCCGTAACATCAGCGAGGAATTCCAGATCCAGGGCAAGGCCTTCGACCGGAAGCTCGATTACATCGCCGGCGTCTATTATTTCGAGGAGAAGGGCAAGGACGGCTCGCTCGCCAACACCCTGCCCGAGCTCAACATCGCCGGCGCCCGCCTGAACCCGCGCACGGCCTCGGCGACCCAGTTCGTCACCGCCAACCCCGGTGTCGGCTATTCGCGCACGGCGGCGGCCTTCCTGGCCGGCACCTTCCACGCGACGGATCAGCTCAGCCTGTCGGGCGGCCTCCGCTACAATTACGACAAGCGCAAGATCACCGTCGCGCCGGCGCAGCCCTTCCGGCCCAATCCGGCGGGTGGCGTAGGCATCTGCTCGTTCGACATCGATGCGGCCACGGCAGGCGTCCAGACGGTGCCGTTCAGCCAGTGCTCCTTCACCAACCAGAAGTCGTTCAAGGAATGGACCTACGACGCGACGGTGCAATATGAGCCGTCGTCGAACGTCACCGCCTATGCCTCCTATCGCCACGGCTTCCGGGCGGGCGGCTTCTCGACCCGTGCGACCAGCTTCGTCACGCTCGCGCCGTTCCTGCCCGAGTTCGTCGACGAATATGAGATCGGCCTGAAGACCAACACGCGGATCGGCTCGTCGGGCCGGCTGACCACCAGCACGGCGATCTTCCGTCAGGACGGTTCGGACGTACAGAAGCAGCGCGCGACCTTCGTCAACGGCAACGTCTTCACGATCGTCGACAACACCGCCAAGCAGCGCAATTCGGGCGGCGAGTTCGAGGCGACCCTGTCGGTGCCCAACTTCTCGGTGACGGGCTTCTACTCCTACACCAAGGTGAAGATCCTCAGCGGCGGGGCGGTCTCGAACATCGGTCCGGAAATCGCCCAGCGCGGCACGCCGAAGACCCAGGCAGGCTTCACGGCGACCGTGTCGCCGCCGATGTCGGAGGATGTCGGCAAGCTCAACCTGATCGGCAACCTGACCTGGCGGAGCAAGAACCGGCTCGACGATTTCGAGCTGAGCGGCACCCAGCCGGCCTTCGCGCTGGTCAACCTGCGCGCCGAGCTCAACGACATCGGCGGGTCGAAGGCATCGGTGGCCTTCTTCGTCAACAACTTCACCAACGAGGTCTACCGCATCGGCGTGCTCGGCCTCGTCGCCGAAGGCCTGGGCTTCTCGTCCAGCGTCTATGGCGAGCCGCGCATGTATGGCGTGGAAGTCGGCTACAAGTTCTAAGGCCGATCATCGGACAGGAAGCAGGGGTGCACCGGCGGTGCGCCCCTGTTTTCGTTTTGAGGAAATAGACATGACGGATCGCGCGCTACCGCTGCCGCTGACGCCCGAGCAGGTCGATGCGGACTGGCTCGGCCGCGCCCTCCGCCGGGGGATCGAGGCGGCCGAGATTGTCGATATCCTCTGGGGAACCTCGACCAAGATCCGCGTGCAGCTGCGTGGGGAGGGGCTGCCCGAGACCTTGATCGTCAAGGGCGGCTTCGAGGAGCACAGCCCGAAGATGGCGGCGATGTATGCCAACGAGGCGCGCTTCTACACCGATATCCAGCCGCATGTGCCGATGCCCTCGCCGCGCTGCTGGTTCGCCGGGTCCGATCCGGGGTCGCACCAGTCGATCGTGATCATGGAGGATCTGCGCCGCGACGGGCTGGTCTTCTGCGATCCGCTGGAACCGCAGGGCTTCGCGCGGATCGCCCGGCGGCTGGAGGTGATGGCCGGCTATCATGCCGCGACCTGGGAGTCGGTGCGCTTCGAGGCCGGCGGCCCATGGTCCGATATCCACAGCCGGTTCGAGACCTGGGGCCTCGACTATATGCGTCGCTATCTCGTTCCCGATGTCTGGGAGCATTATATGACCTCGCCTCGCGGCGCGGCGACTTCACGGCGTTTCCACGACCGCGACTGGATGGAGCGCGCGCTGCTCCGGATCGGGGAGATCCAGCACGCCCAACCCAAATGCCTGATCCATGGCGACACCCATCTCGGCAACCTCTACGTCGCCGAGGACGGCACGCCCGGCTTCTTCGACGCGCAGGTCGCGCGCACCGCCTGGCACCATGAGGTGTCCTATCACATCGTCTGCGCCGCCGACCTCGCCGACCGCCGCGATTGGGAAAGGGCGCTGCTCGATCGTTACCTGGCGGCGCTGGCCGGCCATGGCGTGACGGTGGATCGCGACCAGGCCTGGCTCGACTATCGGCGTTCGATCGCCTGGGGCCTGTTCATCTTCCTGACCAACGAGGTCCGCTTCCAGACCGAGGCGGTAAACACAGCCTATGCCGCCCGCTTCTCGCAGGCGGCGCTCGACCATGATCTGCGGGGTTTGCTGCCCTAGCCGGTCACTCTTGGACGTCATGCTGACTTTTCACGGAGTTACGGCCCCTCGATCAGCCCATGCGCGGTCATCCCCGCGATCTGGCTGACTCCGGCGTCGACCGGTAGCAGCACGCCCGTCAGCAGCCGCGCTTCGCGCGAGGCGAGGAACAGGGTCGCGGCCGCGACGTCCCAGGCGTCGCCTTCGATGCCGAGCGGGCCGACCTTGCGCCGCTTCTCGCGCAGCGGGGTTAGCTGCGGGTTGTTGGCGACATGCGGGGTGTAGAGATGCCCTGGCGAGACGATGTTGGCGCGTATGCCCTGCCGGCCATAGACGGTCGCGATCTCGCGGGTGAAGGCGTCGAGCGCGGCCTTGGCCGGCCCATAGCCGAGCGAGCCGTGCGCCCGCTGGCCGGCGGTGGAGGAGATGTTAACGATCGCCTTGCCCGCGCCCTCAAGCAGCGCCGGGATCGCCGCGCGGCACATGTTGAAGGCGCCGGTCAGGTTCACGTCGACGATCTCGCGCCAGACGGCATCGTCGATGTCGGCGAGCTTCGGCCCGCCAAATCCGCGCCCGACATTGTTGACGAGGATGTCGAGCCTGTCGAACACCGCCACCGCCTCGGCGAGGATGCGATTGCAGTCCTCCGGCTTCGTCACGTCGCCTGCGCAGGCGAACGCCTGGCCGCCGAAGCCCTCGATCATCGCCACGGTGCGCTCGGCATTGGCGCGGTCGCGGGTGACGACGCAGACCCTGGCCCCCTCGCGGGCGAACAGCATGGCGATGGTGCGGCCGTTGCTCATGTCCTCGCCGGGCGCGCCGGCGCCGGTGACGATCGCGGTCTGGCCGGCCAGTCGGTCATAATATCGGCCCGGTTCGGGCATGACGCTTCCTCCCCTTCAGATCGCGCTGCGGCCGCCGTCAATGATATAGGCGCCGCCATGGATATGCGGCGCCTCGTCCGAGGCGAGGAAGGCGACCAGCGCCGCCACCTCCTCGGGCTGGCCGAGCCGTCCCTGCGGCGATCGGGCGACGAGCATCTCGATCATCTCGGCGCTGCTGTTGGCGAGGATGTCGGTGTTGGTGGTGCCCGGGCAGACCGCGTTGATGCGGATATTGTCCCTGGCATATTCGGCGGCGGCGGCGCGGGTCATCATCAGCACCGCGCCCTTGGAGGTGATATAGGGGCTCGACATGGCGGTGGCCCGGAAGCTGCCGGTGGAGGCCATGTTGACGATCGATCCGCTGCCCTGGGCCAGCATGTGCGGGATGATCGCGCGCTGCATCAGATAGACGCCGCGGACGTTGACCCCCATCACCCGGTCCCAGTCCTCCGGCGGCTGTTCGTGCAGGCGCAGCCGCTGGCGCGGGCCGATCCCGGCATTGTTGATCAGCACATGGATCGCGCCGAAGCGGGCGATCACCTCCGCCACCATCGCTTCGATCGCGGAGGGGTCGGCCGAGTCGCAGATCAGGCCATGCGCCCCGGGACCCGCCGCCGCGACCGCCGCATCCAGCTTGTCGCGGTTGATGTCGGTGCCGATCACGGTCGCGCCCTCGCTCGCGAGCCGGATCATGCACGCCCGGCCGATGCCGGCGGCCGCGCCGGTGACGATCGCGACCTTGTTCTCGAAGCGCCGGCTCATGCCACCGCCTCCGCCATATGCTGGTCGATGCGGGCATTGAGTTTCCGGACCAGGGCTCGGTCGGAAAGCTCGACGAAATAGCCAAGCTGGGCGACGGTATCGAGGTGGATCACCGCGGCGTCGCCATTGGGCATCGTCGCGCCCCAGCTCTCGAACACGCATTCGACGCCGCCGGGCCGTTGGCCGAGATCGTCGACCGCATAGCCGAGATGGAAGATCCCCTCGCCGCGCGTCTCCAGCCATTCCCTGGCATTGCCCTCGCCGATCACGGGCTCGATCATCTCGAGATAGACATTGCCCCATCGGGTGAAGGCGTTGCGGTTGGCGAAGCGGCCCCGCCAGTCGCGGTAGCGCCCCTCATAATCGGTATCGAGCCGCCAGAAGGGGCCGAGGCCGAGCAGCCTGGAATAATGCTCTATGCCGGCGTCGATGTCGCGGACGACGACGCCGATCTGATAGAAATCGCCCTGAAACTTCATGGCCTTGCTCTCCGTCATGCGAGGTCGTGGCGTGCGATGTAATCGGCGAAGCGGGCGCGGACCTGATCGTCGGTGATGCCGAATTCGCCCGACGAATAGTCGTGCCGGCCATGCTTGCCCTGCGGGTTGTCGCCGATGAATTCGCGCATCGCTGCCTCGGCTTCGGGGCTCAGCACCAGCCCGAAATGGGCATAGATGCGCCGCACCGTGCCCAGCTTGTCGGCGATCAGGTCGCGATATTGGATGTCGAGCACATCGGCCTGGGGATGCGCTTCGCGCGCCGCCTGCATCCGCTCGACCGCGCGGGCGAAGATGTCGAGCCGGATCGGCCCGGTCTCGGCCTTGTCGAACAGCTGGCCGTTGCGCCAGATCAGGCTCGCGCCCGAGGCGATCGTCTCGACCGGGTTGCGGTGGAGCACCACCACCCGCGCATCGGGGAAGACGCGCAGCATCGCGTCAAAGCCATAGGTGTGCGACGGGTTCTTGAGCAGCCACGTCCTGTCGCGTTCGCGCGCGCCCATCAGCCGCAGATTGTCCTTGTAGCGGCGGTAGGAGGGCTCCTCGTCGGCCTCGTACCACCAGCGCCGATAGTCGGGCAGCGGCAGGGTAGAGTTGAAGGCGTTGGTCATGAAGCTCTGGCCCATGACGGTGATGCATTCGTCGGCCAGCGCGGCGCCCATGTCGTGCGCGGCGCGCAGGCCCGGATTGGCGGCGAAGGTCGCCTCCAGCCGATCATGCACCTGGCGATATTGCGGATGGCTCTCCCATTCCTCGCGCGGCGGGCGGACAAGCGGCGCCTCGCCCACCCAGCGCGGTGTCCACTGGAACTGCGGATCGACCGACATCAGAAAATGCAGGATGGTCGTGCCGCTGCGCGGCAGGCCGGTGATGATCAACGGTGCCGGCACCGGATCGATGAGGACTTCCGGGTGCGCGTTCCAGCCAGCTTGCGAGGACAGCCGGCTAGCGAGCAGGTTGATCGCCATCGCGCCAAAGCGCGGTGCGATGCGGTCACGGCGCGGGCTGCTCCGCACCGCTTCGATCAGCACGCCTAGTCCTTCGCGATAGTCGCCATCGCCGAAATCGGCGAGGCCGGTGCGCATGATCGCTTCTTCATGCAGCGCATCGGCGTTGGTAGGGTCGAAACCGCTCATCGCTGGAACCGCTTGGCGAGCTGTTCGCGCCGCTTCGACAGGGTCGCGCGGCGGGTGGCGGCGTCGACCGTCGGATGATCGGCGGGCAGGACCTCGCGCACCGCGTCCGCCTTGATCAGCCTTGAGGTTGGCGTGGGGATCGCCTGGTCGGGACGGAACCAGCGATAATGGAGGAATCCGCGCCGGGTGCCGCCGGTGTCGAGCCAGTTGGGCACCCCCGGATCGCGCGCCGAGATCACGAAGCGAGCCTTGCCGTCGCCATCGACATGCGCCTGCCGCGCGTTGAGCGAAGTCTGCCGGTTCATGATGTCGGGCGCTTCCCACCACATATTGTAGAGGGTGAAGCTCCAATAGGGGCCGTCGGGCAGGTCGGTCTCGATCAGGATCGCCTCGTCCTCGGCCAGGTCGAGGCAGATGATGCCATAATAGAGCCACGCCTTGCCGCCGGTCATCGGCGGCTTGAAATTCTTGACCCCGGGTGGCTCGGTGCTGGGCGGGGTGATGATATTGGCGGGGTTGTCCGCACGGACATTGGCCGCGCGCCGGTTCCACCAGCGCGCGGCGGCCAGGAACAGCCGCGTGGCATTGGCGATCTGGCCGGCCAAGGTGTCGGCGGACAGGGCAGGGGGATAGGCGGGGGCGCCTGGATCGATCCGCTCGATCGTCAGCCAGCCCGGCGGCAGGTCGCGGTCCCAATCCCAGTCGTAGCGGCGCACGGTCAGGCCGTTGCCGGCGGTGGGATATTGGTCGGGGATGGTGATGTCGCCGGTCAGGTCGGCGGCGATCGGGGTCCAGTTGCCGGGCTGTTCCTCGGCGGAGACGATCACCTCGAAATCGCCGTTCGCGTCCGTCGCGATATTGTCGTGCCACAGCCGGCCGATATTGACGCTGCGGCCCTCACCGCCATTGTTGCCGCGCAGCCTATAGGTCGCGTCGCCGCGCAGCGCGGCAAGCAGGTAGGCGATGTTGTTGTCGGGCCCGCCATAGCGGAAGCGGTCGTCCATCTGGCGCAGGAAAAGCGGGAAATCGGGATCGTTGAAGTCGAGCCGGTGCTGGAGGCTCATCGCCGCGATGCGGGCGATCGACCGCAGCAGCTCGGCCAGCTCGTCGCCGTCGGAGGGATCGCCGAGCGCGCCGTCGATCGCCTCGCCGGCAACCTGTTTCAGCGCATCGCAATGGCCGTTCCACGCTGCGCGCAGCGCTTCGCGTTCCTTGGGGCTTATCGCCATGATCCTCTCCTGCAATGGGGGGGAGGATTGCGCGGCCGGGGGCACTGGACCAGCAGCATTCAGGACATTATCATAGGTAGAAGTGACAAACTCCTCCGATCTGGTTCGTATCGCGATGCTCTGCGAGCCCGCCACCCAGCGCGCGAGCCTGGCGCCGCTACGCGATCTCGCCCGCCTGTCCGAACGGCTGGCCGGAGAGCTGGACGGACAGGCCGGGATGCTGCCGCTCCAGCTTGATCTGCTCCACGATGCGCGGCTCGGCGAAGCGCCCTTGTCGGAGAGCCGTCCGCTGCCGCTTCGCCCCGGCGGCCAGCGCTACGACGTCGTCTTCATGCCGGCCGGCGACGATCCGGTCGCGGGCGAGCCCTGGGACGATGCGGCGCGTAGCGCCTGGCTGCGCTGGCAGCATGGCATCGGGGCCTGGGTGGCGGGGCTCGGCTCGGGCGTGCTCGCGCTGGCGGCGGCAGGGCTGCTCGATGGTGGCCCGGCCTCGGTGCCGCCGCGCCACGCCCGTCAGGTGCGCCAGCTCCATCCGCAGATCCGCCTCGCCCATATCGGCGCGCTCGCCGAACATGGCCGGGTGCTGACCGCAGCCGAGCCCGCCTCGGTGTTCGCGCTGGTGGTGGCGCTCACCCGCCGCTTCCATTCGCACGGCCTTGCCGAGCGCTATCGCCGCGCCTGCGGCCTGCCCGAGACGGCGGTGCCCGACAATGCGCTGCTGCCGATGCGCAACAACCAGGATCTGCTGATCGCCGAGGCGCGCGCCTGGATCATCGCGCACATGCATGACGATATCGACATGGGCGCGGTGGCGGCGCAGTTCCACGTCAGCACGCGCACGCTGGCGCGCCGCTTCGAGCGGTCGATGGGGATCACCCCGGCGCGCTACCTGCGCGAGGCGCGGCTGGACGCTGCCCGCTCGATGCTGCACCGGACGCGCTTCTCGATCGAGCAGATCGCCCATCTCGTCGGTTATCGCGACGTCGGCTTCTTCCGCGATCTGTTCCGCAAGAGCAGCGGCTGTTCGCCGAGGGCATATAGGATGGCAGCGCAATAGAAGATCCTTCCCATTCTGCGCATAGGGAGGATCTTCAGGCCGTCAGCCTGTCCCGCAGCACGAATTTCTGGATCTTGCCGAGCGGAGTGCGCGGGAAATCCTCGACCAGGAACAGGTGGCGCGGCACCTTGTAATTGGCCATGCGCTCGCGGCTCCAGGCGGTCAGCTCGGCCAGGGTCAGGCTGGCGCCGGAGCGCAGGATGACGCAGGCCGCGCAGACCTCGCCCATCCGGTCGTCGGGCCAGCCGATGATGCAGATGTCGGCGATCGCCGGATGCGCGCGCAGGATATTCTCGACCTCGGCCGGATAGGCGTTGAAGCCGCCGACGATGACGACATCCTTCAGCCGGTCGAGGATGCGCACCGTGCCGTTGGGGTTCAGGCAGGCGACGTCGCCGGTGTGCAGCCAGCCGTCGGCGTCGATCGTCGCCGCGGTCTGCTCGGGATCCTCGAAATAGCCCTGCATGACGTTGGGCCCGCGCACCAGCAGTTCGCCGGTGTCCTCGGCGATCCGCACCTCGACTCCGGGCAGCGGCACGCCGACGGTCCTGGCGATCGTCTCGAAATCGCTGTCGGGATAGTTGACCGTTACCAGCGCGGTGGTCTCGGTCTGGCCGAAGCTGGTCAGGAACAGGTCGAAGCCGAAGACCTCGCGGCCGGCGCGGATCAGCTCGACGGGCACGTTGGATGCGCCGGTATGCCCGACCCGGAGCGAGGAGATGTCGAAATCGCCGAAGCGCGGATGCTCCATCAGCGAGGTGAAGATGGTCGGCGGACCCATCAGCACGCTGATCCGTTCGCGCTCGATCAGGGCGAGCACCGCTTCGGGATCGAAGCTGGCGACGGGGAAGACCGTCATCCCCGCGACGAGGCCGGACACCCAGCCCGAACGATAGCCGAAGCTGTGGAAGAAGGGATTGACGATCAGCGCCCGGTCGCCGGCGTGCAGGTCGTTGGAGCGGTTCCAGTTGGCGACCATCCACAGTGCCTGGCCGTGATTGTGCATCGCGCCCTTGGGGTAGCCGGTGGTGCCGCTGGTGAAGAGGATGTCGGCGATGCTGTCTGGCCGGACGGCGGCGATGTGCGCGGCAAGCTCAGCCTCGCCGCATTGTTTGGCTTCGAACACCGCCAGCGATGCGTCGTCGAGCAGCACGATCCGTTCGAGGGCCGGCAGCGCCGCGACCGGCCCGGCCGCGCCCAGACCATCCCCCGCCTGCGCCAGCATCGCGACATAGTCGTTGCCGAGGAAGCTGCCCACGGTGAACAGCAGGCGCGCGCGGGTCTTGCCCAGCGCGTAGAGCGCCTCGCCGCCCTTGAAGCGGGTGTTGATCGGCACCATGACCGCGCCGATGCTCTCGATCGCCGAGGCGGCAATCATCCATTCCGGGCTGTTCGGTGCCCAGATCGCGACGCGATCGCCATGGGCGATGCCCTGCGCCACCAGCGCCGCCGCGAGGCGGTTCACCCGCTCGGCGAATCCCGCGAAGCTGGTCGCCCGCCCGTCCTCGCCGACGACGAAGGGCGTGTCGCCATAGGTGGCCGCGACATGGGCGATCAGCTCGGGCAGCGTATGCTCGAGCGATATCGTCAGCCCGGAGAAATGCGGGCTCACCGCGTCGTCCATGTCAGAGCAGGCCGCGTTCTTCCGCCGTCTCAAGGCCATCGGGCGAAACCCCGGCCTCGCGCATCGCCTCGACCACGGCGGTGGTCGCGGTGGCGATGCAGGGGAAGCCGACATAGGGGGCGAGCTGGACGAGGATGCCCTCCAGCTCGGCGACGGTCAGGCCGTTGGCCAGGCCGATCTTCACATGGTTCTTCAGTTCCAGCGGCTGGCGCTGCGCCACCAGCATCGAGACGATCGCGATGCTCTTTTCCTTGCGGCTGATGCCGGGATGCTGCCACGCATCATGAAAGCACGCCGTCGCCGCCATCCGGGTGATCGGCGAACCGAACCGGTCGGAACTGGCGGCGTCGCGGAAGGCGTCGCCGAATTTCTCTCCCATGATCCCGGCGATGAAGTTGACGCCGATCTCCTGCTTTTCATCGAGCTTGGCCACGCAATCCCCTTTCGCTCTGGTTCGTTTCTTTGCGGCTCAGTGCGCCGTTTCGGGCGTGGGGCGCCCGAAGCGCACCAGCCGGCCCGGCAGCTGGCCGGTCGGCCGGCCGCGCCGATAGGTGATCTGGCCCGAGACGATCGTCGCCTCATAACCGTCCGATTGCTGGCTCAGCCGCTTGCCGCCGGCCGGAAGATCATGCTTCACGCGCGGCGCGTAGAGGTGCAGCCGATCGAGGTCGATGACGTTCAGGTCGGCCTTGTAGCCCGGCTTGATCACGCCGCGATCGAACAGGTTCACCGTCTCGGCGGTCTCGCGGCTCAGCATGCTCACCGCCTGCTCGATCGTCATCTTGTGGCCGTCGCGGACATATTGCGAGAGCATGTAGGTCGGATAGGCGGCGTCGCAGATCATGCCGTAATGCGCGCCGCCGTCGCCCAGGCCCAGCACGGTGCCGGGCTTGCCGAACAGGTCCACCGCCGCGTCGAAGCGGTTGTTCTCGGTATTGCCCATCGGGCAGTAGATGATCGCCCGGCCGTTCTGGCGCAGCAGCTCGTCATACATCAGCTCGCGCTCGTCGATGCCCAGCGTCTCGGCGCGCGCCTTGATGCTGTCGCTGGGATGCGGGTTGTAGTTGGGCGGATCGCCGAGCGGGAACAATATATGGGTCTGCTGGACCACCCACAGGAAGAAGGGGTTGGGGTCCTCGGGCTGCTCGGACAGCAGCTGCTTGCGGAAGGCGGGGTCGCGCATCCGCGCCACCTTCTCGTCCAGCGGCAGCTTCTCGATCTGCTTGTAGCTCGGGTTGAGCGAGAAGGGGTGATAGCTCAGCTCGATGCCGAACAGCATGCCGATCGGCCGCGGGAAGAACTGGCCGTGGATGCGGCGCCCCTCCTGCTTGGCCCGGGCGAGGCCGTTGAGCAGCGGTTCGGGCCCGCCTACCACCTCTGATCCGGTGAACAGGCTGAAATTGACCGACTTGCCGCCCGAGACCCGGTTGAGATTCTCGATGATGCCCCATTCGTGGGTGGTCGGCTGGCCTGTGTTGGGGATGATCTGGAAGACGCCGGCGCCGGCATCCTTCAGCCCTTCGGCCAGCGCCTCGAGTTCGTCCACCTCGGTCTTGGTCGAAGGGGCGGGACGGCCGTCGCGGAAGCTGTGGGCAAGCTGGCGCGAGGTGGTGACGCCGAGCGCGCCGGCCTCGATCGCCTCGCGGGTGAGGCGGCGCATCTCGGCCAGATCGGCCTCTGTCGGCGGCTCCAGGTTGGTGCCGCGCTCGCCCATCACATAGACGCGCAGCGGGCTGTGCGGCAGCTGCGCCGCGAAGTCGACATCGGTGCGCCGGGTGTCGAGGAAGTCGAGATATTCGGGGAAGGTTTCCCACTTCCACGGCACGCCGTCGGCCATCACCACCTCGGGGATGTCCTCGACGCCTTCCATCAGCTTGATCATCAGCTGGCGATGTTCGGGCCGCGACGGCGCGAAGCCGACGCCGCAATTGCCCATCACCACCGTCGTCACGCCATGGTTGGAGGAGGGGGCGAGGGTGTTCTCCCAGGTGACCTGCCCGTCATAATGGGTGTGCACGTCGACGAAGCCCGGGGTCACGATCAGCCCGGCGCCGTCGATCTCCTCGATGCCCCGGCCGCCGACCGCGCCGACCGCGGCGATCACGCCGTCCTTGATCGCCACATCGGCCTGGAAACCCGTCGCGCCGGTGCCGTCCACCACCGTGCCGCCACGGATCACGATGTCAAATTCCGCGCTCATCCTGTTCCTCGCTTTCGCCCGGGATCCTGCCGTCGTCGATGGGCGATCCGCGATCCGGCGGCGCCGGTCATGCTGGGCTCTGGGGAAAGATAGGATGCCGGGGTGGGGCGTCAACCGGACGATGGGCCGGGGATGCCGGGGCGCCCGATTCATCGGTCATCTGATGATCGTGTGCGTCTGCCATCAGATAACCGATGGACGCGGCCGGCTTCTATTCGGCCCTCCGGCGGTGTCGTATATCCCGGTCGAACACGCGGTGCGGTGGCAAGGGGCAATTCGATCCCCCGCACGCGGTCTCTTCAGTCTTATGGAGTCGCCATGTCTTCCCCAGCGCAGATCAAGTCGGCGGATCGTCCTTCGCTCTACACGGGGCCGATCTTCGATGCGGACACCCATTTCTGGGAAACCGACGACGCGTGGACCAAATATCTGCCCCGTGACGCGGCGGAGAAATACGGCATCAGCTTCAAGGCTGGCGATGACGGCGATTTCGCCATGTATGTCGGCCCGCGCAAGGTGGAGATCAGCGCCGATCACCTGTTCGAGGACGGCCGCGTGCCGGCGCCGGGCAAGCTCCACGAATGGCTGCGCGCGATGAAGGAGGGCAAGGCCGAGATCGACCTGCACGTCCCCAAGACCGCCGACATGATGGAACCCGCCGCGCGGGTGAAGAAGCTGGACAGCTGGGACGTGCGCTCGTCGATCCTGTTCATCGGCAACATGATCACCGCGATCAGCTTCCTCGACGACCCGCGCTACGCCTATCCGGTGCTGAACGCCTACAACGCCTGGATGTACGACCAGTGGCGCTACAATTATGACGACCGCATCTACACCGCGCCGATCATCACGCTCGACGACCTCGATGAGGCCTGCAGGCAGCTGCGCGGCGTGGTCGAAAAGGGCGCCAAGCTGATTCTGATGCCGATGGGCCCCTATAACGGCAAGGCGCCCGCGCATCCCGATCACGATCCCTTCTGGGCGATCGCCAACGAGGCCGGCATCCGCGTCGTCTTCCACGTCTCCGAAGCGATCTACATGAAGCATCATATGGCGGTGTGGGGCGAGCCGGTGCAGCAGTCGCGCATCAAGCAGACCGCCTTCGTCTGGATGCACGGCTATTCCGAGCGGCCGGTGATCGAGACGCTGTCGAGCTTCATCTTCTGGAACTTCTTCGCGCGCTTCCCCAATGTGAAGCTGCTCTCCGCCGAAAACGGCGCCGAGTGGGTTCCGGCGATGCTGACCAAGATGGACAAGTGCCGCGGCATCGCCAAGAACGGCTATTGGCCGGGTGGCCAGCTCAAGGACCGGCCGAGCCGTATCTTCGCCCAGCATGTCTCGGTCGTCGCCTATCCGGAGGACGATCTGAAGTCGATCGTCGACCAGGTCGGCACGGCGGACTGGCTGCTGATGGGATCGGACTATCCCCACGCCGAAGGCGTCGAGGAACCTCGCATGTTCGCGGACGAAGCGTGCCGGGGGCTATCGGACGGCGACGTCCACAAGATCATGTACGAGAACGGCATGCGCTTCATGGGCCTGCCCTATTGAACGGGCAGGGGGCTGGCGCGCGTCAGTCCCCCTGGCCGATCTCCGGCACCGGGGTCACCGGTTGGCCGGAAGCCTCATGCCCCGCATCGATCAACATCTGCAGGAAGCTGTCATAATTGACCCGCATGCGATCGAGCGGCGCGGCCAGCATCATCGCCCCGATCGCCTGATCGTCCGGGCCGAACACCGGCACCGATAGCGCGGCGGTGTCGCTCAGCATCTCGCCGAAGCTGGCGCAGTAGCCGATCCGCCGTATCTCCTCGAGGTGCGCCATGATCTCGGACTCTGTGGTGCGCGTGCTGTCGGTCAGCGCCCGCAGCTTGGCGCGCCGCAGATAGGCCGTGATGCGGGCCGGCTCGGCATAGGCCAGCAGCACCCGCCCGGCCGCGCTGGCGTAGAGCGGGGCGCGGATGCCGACATGCATCGCATAACGCACCGGCTGGGTGCTGTTGATCGCCTCGGTATAGATGGCCTGGCCGATCTCCCAGTCGGCAATGGCGAAGCCCACCGACTCGTGCGTCGCCCGCGCCAGCATCTTCACCGGCTGCCGGACGATGTCGGGCGCCGACCAGGTCGACATGATGTGTCCCGCCAGGCGATAGGCGACTGGACCCAGCCGGTAGCGGCCCTCCTCCTGCATCAGGTAGCGCAGGTCGCACAGGCCGCGCAGCGTATCGAGGAAGGTGCTCTTGGGCACGGCCATCGCCGTGCTGATCTCGGCGAGGCTCAGTCCCTCGCGATGCTTCGACAGCAATAGCAGCAGATCGAGCACGCGCCCTATCGCCTTCGGTCCCTTGGGCGTGCGCCCCTTCTCCCCCGTCGATGATGTCATTTTCCGCTCTCTTTGCATCCTCCATTTCGGACATAATCGTTCGAATATTCGAACACAATTCGAAAAAACTTTACGCATCGTATTTGTGATGCTACCCCGGAGGCAGGATCAGCGAGTCTCAGGAGAGGGAGAGCATCGATGGCCAACAGCGACCCGAGAACGATCAAGTCGGCGCACCGCGTCCTCGAAATTCTCGAATATTTTGATCAGGACAGGCGCTACGCGACGGTGATGGACATGTCGCGCAAGCTGTCCTACCCGCAGTCGAGCACGTCGGAACTGCTGCGCTGCCTGACGCGGCTCGGCTATCTCCACTATAACCGCTTCCGCCGCACCTATAGCCCGACCGCGCGTGTCGCCCTGCTCGGCGCCTGGGTGAAGCCGGCGCTGTTCCGTGGCGGGCCGGTGTTGTCGGCGATCGACCGCGTGGCCGACCTGATCGGCGAGACGGTGATCCTGTCGACGGCTTCCAACTATGTCGTCCAGCATCTCCACGTCATGCATGGCCCGGGCGAGGATGCGGTCGACGCGCATGTCGGCGATACGCTGCCGCTGCTGCACAGCCCGCAGGGCAAGCTGCTGCTCTCGAGCTACCAGAACGATCATGTGCGGTCGGCGGTGCATCGGCTCAACGCTGAGGAAAGCGATCCCGAGCGTCATGTCCGCCTTGCCGATGTGATGGAGGAACTGGCCAGGCTGCGTGAGCAAGGCTGGCTCATCACCGACGAGGCCGACGGCACGGGCTGCATCGCGGTGCTGCTGCCGGCGCGGCGCGGCATGGACCGGCTGGTGATCAGCGTGCTGGCCTCGCGTGAGGTGATCGCCCGGCGCTCGGGCGAGATCATCGCCGCGCTGCTCGACCATCGCGAGGAGATCGACGCGGCCGATCGTTCGGACGTCAAGGAGATGGCGGACAACAGCTTCGTCCGCATGAACGACAATGTGAAGATCATCAGCTATCGGCGCCACTTCGCCTGACGCCATCGACCACGGAATGAGCCCGCCGGCCAATATCGCCATATTGGCCGGCACGGCGGGCGAGGTCCGGCCGATGCCCGTGCCGATGCCCGGCCCGCCCGAGCCCGGTGGCCTGCTTGTCCGGATGCTGTTCGCGCCGGTCAATCCGGCCGACCTCCTCGCCATTGACGGGCGCTACGCCCTGACGCTCGATCCCGGGGCACCGATCGGGGCCGAAGGGATCGGCATGGTTGAGCAGGCGGGCGAGGGGGTTCTGGATCTCCGTCCCGGCGATCTCGTCCTCCCGCTCGATCGCGGCAACTGGACGAGCTGGCGTCGGCTCGACCGGGCAAGGGTGATGCCGGTGCCGCCGGGAGTCGCACCCGAACAGGCGGCGATGCTGCGGATCAATCCGGCGACGGCCTGGCTGCTGCTCGACATGAGCGGCGCAGGCCCGGGTGATTGCATCGTCCAGAACGCCGCCCATTCGGCCGTCGCCCATTGGGTTCGCAGCTTCGCGGCAATGCGTGACATAACAGTGATCGACGTGGGACGTCGGGGCTCAGCACCGTCCGAGATCGCTGCATTTCCAGACGACGGCGATCTCGCGGGGGCGGTCCGCGCGGCGGCGGCCAGCCAGCCTATCCGCGCCGCGCTCGATTGCGTCGCCGGGTCCGCAAGCGGTCGCCTTGCCGCCTGCCTTGAAGAGGACGGCGTTCTCCTTGTCTTCGGCCATCTGTCGGGCGAGCCGGCAAGCATTCCCTCGACGCTGCTCACCGGGCGCGGCCTGACCGTCAGGGGCTTCACCTTGCGCCGCGTCGAGGCGCGGATGACCCCTACCACCCGCGAAGCGATGGCCGCGGCGATCGCCGCAGCTGTAGCCGGGGGTGCGGCGGACCTGCCGATCCAGGCGGTGCTCCCGCTTGCCGAAGCCGATCGCGCCATCGCGCTGGCCCGCACGCCGGGACGTGGACGGGTGCTGCTCGACCTTCAGGCAATATCGGGCATGTGAAGGCTGCCCGCCGCCGCGTTGACACCCGCCCCCAAAGACTGGTGGGGATGATCGCCGACCAACGGGAATATTACGATGAACCTGGATTTCACGCCCGAGGAGATCGCCTTCCGCGACGAGGTGCGCGCCTTCTTCCGGGAGGCGCTGCCCGACGATCTGCGCCGCAAGATGATCGACCGCGAGCATCTGGAAAAGGACGATACTGTCCGCTGGCAGCGCATCCTCAACGCGCGCGGCTGGGCGGTGACGCACTGGCCCGTCCAATATGGCGGCCAGGCCTGGACGCCGGCGCAGCGCTACATCTTCCAGGAGGAGATGGCGCTCGCCCATGCGCCCGAGGGATCGCCGTTCAACGTCAACATGATCGGCCCGGTACTGTGCCGCTTCGGCACCGACGAGCAGAAGGCGCGTTTCCTGGCCGCCACCGCCAATCTCGATATCTGGTGGTGCCAGGGCTTCTCCGAGCCCGGTGCCGGATCGGACCTCGCCAGCCTCAAGACCAGCGCTGTCCGGGACGGCGACCATTATGTGCTCAACGGCCAGAAGATCTGGACCACCCAGGCGCAGCATGCCGACTGGATGTTTGGCCTGTTCCGCACCGACAATAGCGGCCGTAAGCAGCAGGGCATCAGCTTCCTGCTGCTCGACATGGGGACGCCCGGCATCACCGTGCGGCCGATCGAGACGATCGACGGCGGTCATGACGCGAACGAGGTGTTCTTCGACGATGTCCGCGTGCCGGTCGCCAATCTCGTTGGCGAGGAAGGCAAGGGCTGGGACGTCGCCAAGCACCTGCTCGGCAGCGAGCGCAGCGGCATCGCCCGCATCGGCCTGTCCAAGGAGCGGCTGTCGCAGCTTCGCAGTCTTGAGCGCCGGCTCGCCGATGACGGAACGCTGACCACGGCCGAGCAGCAGCGCCTCGCCTTCAAGCTGGCCGAGGTCGAGGTTGAGCTGCGCGCGCTGGAACTGACACAGTTGCGCGTCGTCTCGGCCGATGCCCATGGTGGCGGCGCCAATGCGGCGGCCTCGATCCTGAAGGTGAAGGGCACCGAGATGCAGCAGCGCATGACCGAGCTGGTGCTGGAGCTGGCCGGGCCGGCCGGACTCGCCACCGCCGCGCATGGTGCGCCCGGCGATCCCGACCAGGGCTGGATCGCGGCGGCGGCGCCCTTCTACTTCACGATGCGCAAGGTCTCGATCTTCGGCGGATCGAACGAGATTCAGAAGAATATCATCGCCAAGACGATGCTGGGGCTGTGACCAGAAATGGATTTTGAACTCACCGACGAGCAGAAGATGCTCAGCGAGACGGTCACCCGCTATATCGCGGAGACTTATGAATTCTCCAAACGCGAGCACGCGTTGCGCGGCGATGAAGGCTGGAGCCGCGAGGCCTATGCCGGGCTCGCGGAGATGGGCCTGCTCGGCCTGCCCTTCGCCGAGGAGGATGGCGGCTTCGGCGGCGGCGGCGTCGAGATGATGCTGATCATGGAGGCGATCGGTCGCGGCCTGATGGTCGAGCCCTATTTCGCGACGGTGGTACTGGCGGGCGGCGTGCTCCGCCATGGCGCCTCGGCGGCGCAGCGCGCCGGGATCGTGCCGGGTCTGGTCGCGGGCGAGCATATTCTTGCGCTCGCCCATGACGAGGCGGGCATCGCGCGTCACACCCTGGCGGTCCGCACGACGGCGCGTGAGACAGGCGGCGGCTGGACGCTCGATGGCGCCAAGATCGCGGTGATCCACGGCCAGAGCGCCGACACGCTGATCGTCAGCGCAACGACCGGGCAGGGGCTCGGCCTGTTCCTCGTCGATGCCCGCGCCGAGGGTGTCTCGATCGAGGGCGCGCGGGGCTATGACGGAGTGCCGGTGGCCTCGGTCCGCCTGTCGGGCATGACGGTCGGCGCCGACGCGCTGATCGGCACGGCGGGCGATGGCGAAGCGATCCTCGACAAGGTGTTCGACGAAGCGCGCGCCGCGCTTGCCGCCGAGGCGGTCGGCGCAATGGCCGAGACCTTCGACATCACGGTTGACTATCTCAAGACGCGCCAGCAGTTCGGTGTTGCGATCGGCAGCTTCCAGGCGCTCCAGCACCGCGCTGTTGACATGCTGATGCAGCTCGAACTGTCGCGCAGCATGGCGGTGCTCGCCGCCTTGTCGCTCGGTGGCGAGGTGGACCAGCGCCGCCGCAACATCGCGGCCGCCAAGGCGCAGATCGGCAAGTCCGGCCGGATCGTCGGGCAGGAGGCGGTGCAGATGCACGGCGCAATCGGTATCACCGCCGAATATAAGGTGGGTCACGCCTTCAAGCGGCTGACCGCGATCGACGCTTTGCTCGGCGACCGCGACCATCATCTGGCGCGGCTGGCGGCGATGGGCGGGGTCTACGCAGCGGCCTGACCGTCGCCCCGGCGTTCGCCGGGACGACGCTTTGTCTCAGCCTTCCGATGCCTTGCGCAGCATCACTGCACGGTCGCCGTCGCGGACCACCACCAGCCGCATTCCTGGCCTGGTATAGTCGGCGAAGCCTTCGAAGGGCTCACGCTTGCCGGGGTGCAGCACCCGGATGAAGGTGCCCTCGTCCACCTTCAGCGTGATCGTGCCGCGCGCGCCGGCATCGACGGTAATCGAGTCGGGCGTCACAGCCGTCACGGTGGCGGCGATCGCGCTGGGGTTGGAGGCCGACTGGACCCGCGAGTCGAACGAGATGCGCAGCCGGTCCGAATGGTTGGGCATGCCGCAATGCGGGGTGTAGGGGTTCACGATCAGAACGTCGCCAGGCATGTAATCGGTGGTCGCCCAGGCGTCGTCGGGGATCGCGTCGCGTGGGATCGGATAGGGCGCGGGCTTGGCGGTGTTGTGGAAGAAGCCGCGCTTGTTCTGGCCCACCGCCAGCGCCAGCCCGCCCATCTCGCGGGTGCAGGGCGTCAGCGTGATCCAGACCGGTTTATAGTCCTGGATGCCGGGGCTGTAGAAGCCGTCCTGATGGACGACGGTGGTCGGGCCGTTCGGCGGATAGGTGCGATACTGGACGATCGGCACCGCGCAGGCCGGTTCGCCCAGCACCTTCTCCATCACCGCCAGGTTGGCGGGATGCTCGATCAGCTTCGCGGCGATGCCCGAATAAAGATCGCTTTCCTCCATGCCGCCATCGAAGGCGCCGCCGATATATTTCCCTTCCGGGTCGTCGGCGCGGGCCAGGCCAAGCTTCTCGGCAACCTTGAGCATCGCATCGCGCGCTTCTGCCACGGCGGCCGGATCGAACACGCCGCGCAGCAGGATATAGCCATTGTCCTGATAGAAGCGCTCGAGCGCGTCATGGTCTTCGAGCAGATGGTTGCAGCTTTCGAGCTCGCGATCGGGCCGGACATCGGTGACCTTGATATCCTCGGCATCGGGCCGGCTGAGCGTTGCGACAGACATGGAACCTCTCCGTTCTACGGGACTCGACGCCTCGGGACGTCACTGCACAGAAGACGCTTTCGCGGCGCTAAAGTGAGGGATGTTTTTGAACAATAGCCGGATGAAACCGATCAAGACCCCTCCTGCGCGAACAGGGCGAGCATTTCCATCAGCAGCATGTCCTGCCGCCGCGCGATCTCCTCGACGCTCTGCCCCGCAGCGGCCTCTTCGATCTGGTGGACCAGCTTGGCCTGCAGCGTGGGATCGGCCAGCGGCGGGTCGGCCATCGTCTCCCAGCGCTGTACGATGCCGGGCGCGAATTTGGGCAGGAAATCGGCGAAGCCGCCGGCACCGCCCGATGTGTGGAAGGTGGTGAACTGGCCCTGGATCGCCCATTTGAGCGCGGGGCCGAAGCGGATCGCCTTGTCGATGTCGCCGACGGTCGCATAGTCTTCGGCCACCAGCCGGACGGCCTCCCGAAACATCGCACTGGTCAGCCGATTGGCGATATGGCCGAATATCTCGCGGTTGAGGCGGACCGGCTCCTTGCCCAGCGCGACATAGAAGGCCTGCGCGGTATCGATCGCCGCCGCGTCGGTCGCCTCGCCGCCTCCCACCTCGACCAGCGGGATCAGATGGACCGGGTTGAACGGATGGCCGAGGACGAAGCGGCCCGCGGTGGCGAGGCCGGCCTGCAATTCGCTGATCGGCAGGCTGGAGGTGCTGCTGCCGACCAGAATGTCGGCGGGCACCAGCCGGTCGAGTTCCTCGAACAGCGCCCGCTTGATCGGGATGCGTTCGGGCGTACTTTCCTGGACGAAGTCGGCACCCTCCACCGCATCGTCGAGCCGGTCGTGGAAGGAGAGCCGGCCGGACCAGTCGTCATCGGCGCGGGCGAGCCCCAGCGCCGCCATTTGCGGCCAGGCGCGGGCGACATGGTCTCGCGTCTTCGGCCCGGCATCGGGTGCGGGATCGTACAGCCGCACCGCGCGGCCGCCGCCGAGGAAGGCGGCAACCCAGCCGCCGCCGATCACGCCGGAGCCGATCGCGGCGACCGTCTGGATGTCGTCCTTGCCCCGATAGGCGGCCATGTCGATCAATAGCCCTTGAAGACCGGCTTTTCCTTGTTCGCGAAGGCCTGGGTCGCCGCCTTGTAGTCCTGGGTCAGCATCGTCATCGCCTCATAGGCGATCGACAGCTCGCCGGTCAGGTTGACCTGGTCGCGGATGCACTTGTTCACCGCCGCCTTGGACCAGCGCACGGCCCACATCGGCTGACCGGCGATCTCGCGCGCGATCTTCATCGCCTCGTCGAGCACCTGCTCCTTCGGGAAGGCATAGTTGACCAGGCCGATCTCCTCGGCCTTCCGGCCGTTGAGCAGCTTGCCGCGCATCAGATATTCCTTGGCCTTCTGCGGGCCGACCAGCAGCGGCCACATCACCGATCCGCCGTCGCCGGTGACGAGGCCGACGCGGACATGGGTGTCGCCCAGCTTGGCGTCTTCGGCGACGATGCTCATGTCGCAGAAAGCGAAAAGCGAGGTCCCGAGGCCGATCGCGTCGCCGTTCACCGCGGCGATGATCGGCTGCGGCGTCATCAGGATCTGATCCCAGATGCGAAGCGTGTTGATCGGCACGCGCAAAGCGTATTTCAGGCCATATTCGGTCTGGGCGCGCTCGGCCATCAGCTTGATGTCGCCACCGGCCGAGAAGGCCTTGCCGGCGCCAGTCAGCACGATCACCTTGATCCGCTCGTCGCGGGCCAGCTTCAGCCAGATGTCCTCGAGTTGCCAATGGTTATGCGGGCCGACCGCGTTGAGCTTGTCGGGATCGTTCATGGTGACGACGCCGACGCCGTCCTCGCCGATCTCGACCGTGAAGAAATCGAACTCGCTATAGTCGATCTCGCGCTGGAACTCGTTGTCACTCATGAAACTCTCCTCGAAACCCTGTTGCGGCCGGCGGCCCGGCGCGATGATCAGTTGGCGGCGCGGCTCTTCTGCCATTCGGAAAAACCCTGTCCCTTCTCGGCCAGCTCGACGAGCAGTGCGGCGGGCTGGAGCGAGGGATCGCCCGGCGTGTCGGCCGCGAAGGCGCGCAGGCGCGCGACGATATGGGGCAGGCCCGCCTCGTCGGCATGGAACATCGGCCCGCCCAGATGGCGCGGCCAGCCATAGCCGTTGATCCAGACCAGATCGACGTCAGAGGGGCGGAGCGCGATCCCCTCCTCGATGATGCGGGCACCCTCATTGATCAGCGGGAACAGCAGCCGTTCGACCATCTCGCTTTCGGACATGTCGCGCCGCTCGATGCCCAGCCTCTTGGACGTTTCCAGGATCAGCGCCTCGGTCTGCGGATTGGGGCGCGGCGTGCGGTCGCCGGGCTCGTAGCGATAATAGCCGGAGCCGGTCTTCTGGCCGAGCTGGCCGCTCTCCACGATCGCGTCGGCGATCGGGAAGGGCGTGCCGCGCCGCTTGCGGATCGAATAGCCGATGTCGAGCCCGGACATGTCGTTGGTGGTCAGCGGCCCCATCGGGAAGCCCAGATTGGTCAGCGCCGCATCGACCTGCTGGGGGAAGGCACCCTGCTGGAGCAGCCGTTCGGCCTGGGCCGATCGCTTGGCGACCATGCGGTTGCCGATGAAGCCGTCGCAATTGCCCGACAGGATCGGCATCTTGCCGATCCTGCGGCCCACCGCCATCGCGGTGAGGATCGCTTCGGGGCTGGTCTTGGCGGCCTTTACCACCTCCAGCAGCTTCATGACGTTGGCCGGCGAGAAGAAGTGCATGCCGACGAAGTCGCCCGGCCGCTCCAGCACCGACGCGATCTCGTCGACGTCGAGCGCCGAGGTGTTGGAGGCGAGCACCGTGCCCGGCTTCACCCGCTTCTCGATATCGGCGAAGATCTCCTGCTTGACGGCCATGTCCTCGAACACCGCCTCGATCACCACATCGGCATCGGCTACGGCGGCGCGGTCGACCGCGGGCGTGATCAGCGCCAGCCGTTCGTCCATCTGCGCCTGGCTGATCGAGCCGCGCTTGACCGAGGTGGCGTAGTTTGTTCGGACCCGCTCCATGCCGCGATCGAGCGCTTCCTGGGTGGTGTCGATCACGGCGACCGGGATGCCGGCCCCCGCGAAGCACATCGCGATGCCGCCGCCCATCGTGCCCGCGCCGATGATCGCCGCCTTGGCAACGTCGCGCGCCTTCGCGCCCTCGGGCAGGCCCGGGATTCTGGCGGCCTCGCGCTCGGCGAAGAACAGGTGGCGCAGCGCGCGAGACTGGCTGCCCGCCATCAGCGCGCGATTGGCCTCGGCGTCTATCGCCATCGCTTCGTCGAACGGCAGGGTGAAGGAGCGGCGGACCGAGGCGACGTTGGCCGCGGGCGCCTCCTGCCCCTTGCTCCGTGCCGTCAGCTTCGCCGCCAGCGCGTCGAAGGCACTCGGATCGGCGCGGGTCGCGGCGATCTTGTCGTCGCGGCGGCTGACCGGCACCGCCGTCAGCTTCTCGTCGATCACCCGCCGTGCGAAGGCCGCGCCGATCGCGTCGGGGGCGCCTTCCTCGACCGCGTCGAGGATGCCGAGCGCCAGCGCCTGGGCCGCGCTTACCGGCTTGCCCGACAGCACGAACTCCAGCGCCTTTTCAGGGCCGATGATGCGCGGCAGGCGCTGGGTGCCGCCGCCGCCCGCGAACAGGCCCAGGTTGATCTCGGGCAGGCCCACCTTGGCGGAGGGGATGGCGACCCGGAACGGGCAGCCCAGCGCGGTCTCGAAGCCGCCGCCCAATGCGGTGCCGTGGATCGCCGCGATCACCGGCTTGGGCGAATTCTCCAGCGCCAGGATCATCTCCTGGATGGTCGGGGGCACGCGCGGCTTGTTGAACTCGGTGATGTCGGCGCCGGCGAAGAAGGTCCGTCCTTCGCAATAGAGCACGATCGCCTTGACCGCCGGATCGGCGTTCAACGCCTCCAGTGCTTCCACCACGCCGGCGCGCACCGCCTGGCCCAGCGCGTTGACCGGTGGATTGTTGCTGCAGATGAAGCCGATGTCGCCGTCGATACGCGTCGAAATCTTGTCGTTTACCTGGGTCATGATGGCGGTGTCGGCTCTCATTTTGACGATATTCCGATCTTGCAGAAGCTACCGGCGGGGCGGACTGTCAATAAAAGCGCGGGCGCGGGCCAGAGGTATCGTGGATGTGAAGGGTTAGCCGTCCGCCTTCGCATCGCACCGATCGCGATTTAGGCCAAGGGTGCGACGATGCGCGTAACCGCGCGACACCAAGGGAAGCTTTGTTGATGCAGTTCGACCTGACCGAAGAGCAGACGATGTTCCGCGATGCCGTGGCGGCCTTCGCGCAGCGCCATCTGGCGGCGGGCGCGCTCGAACGGGCGCACAGCGACGATTATCCGTGGGAAATCGCCCGGATGATGGCCGAACAGGGCCTGATCGGGATCACCATCCCGGAAGACAAGGGCGGGCTCGGCGGATCGCTGATGGATGCGGTGATCGCGATCGAGACGATCGCCTCGGTCTGCCCGCGCTCGGCGGATGTGGTTCAGGCCGGCAATTTCGGCGCGATCCGCACCTTCGCCCAGTTCGCCAGCGATGCGCAGAAGGAGCAATATCTGGCGCCGCTGCTGAAGGGCGAAGGGCTGATATCGGTGGCGATGACCGAGCCCAATGCGGGCTCGGCGGTGACCGAGCTGACCACCACCGCGGTTCCCGATGGCGATGGTTTCCGTATCACCGGTCAGAAGATCTTCACCACCCATGGCACCCACGCCACCGTCTTCCTGGTCTATGTCCGCTATGGCCCCGGCACCGGCAATATCGGCTCGGTGCTGATCGAGCGCGGGCAGGAGGGGTTCAGCTTCGGCAAGCCGGTCCGCTTCCTGTCCGGCGAGGAATGGAACCCGCTTTTCTTCGATAATGTCTATGTGCCGAAGGAGAAGGTGCTGCTGGGCCCGGGCGGGTTCAAGAAGCAGATGAGCGGCTTCAATGTCGAGCGGATCGGCAACACCGCGCGCAGCCTGGCGCTGGGCCGCTATGCCTTCAACGCGGCGGTCGAGCATGCCAAGACGCGCAAGCAGTTTGGCCGGGCGCTGTGCGAGTTCCAGGGCCTGCAATGGAAGTTCGCCGAGATGAAGCTGAAGCTCGATGCCGCGCAGCTGCTGCTGTACCGGGCCGCGACCAACGCCGACAAGGGCCTGCCCTCGCCCGACGAGACCGCGATCGCCAAGGTCGCCTGCAACCGCGCCGGCTTCGACTGTGCGAATGAGGCAATGCAGATCATGGGCGGCAGCGGCTACAGCCAGGATGGCCTCGTCGAATATTGCCTGCGCCGCACACGCGGGTGGATGATCGCGGGCGGCGCGATAGAGATATTGCTCAACCGCATCGCCGAGGGCGTGTTCGACATGCGGTTTCCCCAGGGGCCCGCCAGGGCCTGACATGAAAGCCGGGGAGAGGATGGAAGAATGAACGAGATCAGCAAGGTGACGACAGCGGGGAGCGGGGCGGTCCGGCCAGACTATGTCCCGGCCGACGCCTATATCTCGCCCGACTATGTGAAGCTCGAGAAGGAAAGGCTGTGGCCGCGCGTCTGGCAGATCGCCTGCCGCGAGGAGGAAATCCCCAACCCCGGCGATTTCTACACCTATGACATCGCCGACGAGTCGATCGCGGTGGTGCGCAAGACCGACGGAACCGTCGCCGCCTACCATAATGTCTGCCCGCATCGCGGACGGCGGCTGACCGCCGGCTGCGGCCGGATGGGCAAGTTCCACTGCAAATATCATGGCTGGCAATGGACGCTCGACGGCAAGCCGGCCGAGGTGGTCGACCGCAAGGACTGGGGCGATCTGCTCCAGGATGGCGAGATCACGCTGCAATCGGTGAAGGTCGCGAGCTGGGGCGGCTGGCTGTTCATCAACATGGACCCCGACAGCGAGAGTCTGGAAGACCATCTCGGCGAGGCCAAGACCCTGCTTGATCCGTTCGAGATGGACCGGATGCGCTATGTCTGGCGCAAGCGCATCACCATGCCGTGCAACTGGAAGACCGCGCAGGAAGCCTTCATGGAAGGTTATCATGTGCAGACCACGCACCGGCAGCTGCTGCCCTATCAAGACGACTACACCTTCTCCCGCGCCTTCGGGAAGCATGCGATGTTCGGCTATGCGCCGACCGCCCTGTTCGGCCTGCCGAGCCCGCGCATCAGCGATCAGAGCGGCGACATGCGCAAGGGCCTCTACGAGTTCAACAAGGAGATCTGGGACACGCTGAAGGCGACCACGACCGACGAGATGCTGGCGGCCGGCCGGCGGCTGATGGAGTTGCCCGAGACGGCCAACCCGTTCGAGATCTACGTCGCCTTCGCCCGGTTCCACCGCGAGGAATCGGAGAAGGCCGGCCGCCCCTGGCCCGCCATCACCCCCGAGCAGCAGATGGCGGCGGGCACCGACTGGAACATCTTCCCCAACCTCGTCTTCCTCCAGCAGCCGACCAACGTGCTGTTCTATCGGGCGCGGCCCAATGGCGACGATCCCGATAGCTGCATCTTCGAGGTCAACGTGCTCGAGCGCTTCGCGCCGGGTGCCGAACCGAAGAATGTCGAGGTCGAGGTCGCCGATGACTGGCGCAAGGTCGATTGGGGCCTGATCCTGGAGCAGGACTTCCAGAATATGGAGGCCGTCCAGAAGGGGATGAAGTCCCGCGCCTTCAAAGCGGCGCGGCCTAGCCCCGTCCAGGAGGTCGAGATCAGCAATTTCCATGCGACATTGCTCGCCTATCTGCACGGGGATCGGTGATGGCGGCACCGGATTGGGACGAGATCGCGGACTTCGTGATCTGCGGGTCCGGCGGCGGATCGATGGCCGCCGCGCTCTACCTCAAGTCGATCGGCAAGCAGCCGCTGATCCTGGAGAAGACCGATAAGCTGGGCGGGTCGACCGCCATGTCGGGCGGCGTGCTGTGGATCCCCAACAACCATCTCCTCGCCCGGGACGGGATCGTCGACAGCCACGAGGCGGGCCGCACCTATATGGATGCGACCGTCGGCAACGACGCCGGCCCCGCCGCCTCGCCCGAGCGCAAGGAAGCCTATCTGCGCAACGGCCCGGTCATGATGAAATGGCTGGAAGAGCAGGGCATGAAATGGCTGCGGACCGAGGGCTGGGCGGACTATTATGACGACCGCCCCGGCGGCTGCACCCGTAGCCGTTCGGTCGGCGCGCCGATGCTCGACGGACGCGCGATGGGGCCGCTGTTGGACAAGCTTCGCCTCGGCCCGATGGTGATGCCGCTGCCCACCGACAAGGCCGGCATCATCGGCCTCGCCACCCGCACGCCCAAGGGCATGTGGGAGGGCATGAAGCTGCTGTTCCGCATGTGGCTGGTCAAGAAGCGCGGCGTGCCGATCCTCAGTTTCGGTGGCGCGCTTCAGGGCCGGATGCTGATGCTCGCCGACAAGGCGGGGATCGACATGCGCACCGGCCATGGCGTCGTCGATCTGGTCGAGGAGAAGGGCCGGGTGACCGGCGTGATTGTCGAGCATGAAGGCAGGCGGCTGCGCATCGGCGCGCGCGACGGCGTGCTGATCAACGCGGGCGGCTTTTCGAAGAATGCCGAGATGCGCAAGAAATACGGCCCGCAGCCCAGTTCGGTTGAATGGACCAACGCCAATCCCGGCGACACCGGCGAGATGATCGAGATCGCCGAGAAGCATGGCGCCGCGCTCGACCTGATGGACCAGGCTTGGTGGGTGCCGGGAACGATGGTGCCCGAAGGCGGCCCCGCCAACATGCACAATACCGACATCTCCAAGCCGCACTGCATCATCGTCAACCGCCACGGGCGGCGCATCCTGAACGAAAGCGGCTCCTATATGGAGAACGGCCAGCGGCTCTACCGCAACGACGTGCCGGCCTATGTCATCCTCGATAGCCGCCACCGTAAGCGTTATGCCTGGGGCTATTATCCGCCGGGCAAAACGCCCCAGTCCTGGTTCGACAGCGGCATGATGAAGACCGCCGACACGATCGAGGACCTTGCGGTGAAGGCGGGGATCGACCCCCACGGCCTCAAGGACGAGGTCGCCAAGTTCAACCGCTATTGCGAGACCGGCAAGGATCTCGACTTCAACCGGGGCGGGCGCGGCTACGACAACTGGTTCGGCGATCCCACCGTCAAGCCGAATCCCAATCTCGGCAAGATCGAGAAGCCGCCCTTCTATGTGATGGAGATGGTGCCCGGTGACGTCGGCACCAGCGGCGGCATATTGACCGACGAGAATGCACGGGTGCTGAGGGCGGACGGATCGGTGATCCAGGGCCTCTACGCCACCGGCAATTCGACTGCGTCGGTGATGGGCCGCTGCTATCCGGCGGCGGGGGCCAGCATCGGCGCCTCCTTCGTTTTCGCGTGGATCGCGGCGCACCATGCCGCCGGCCGCAACGACTGAGGCCTGCTGTTCAGCCCGGCCGGTTCCGCCGGGCCTGGGCGGCCTCGCGCCATTGGGTCGCGGCCATGCCGGTCCGCTGGCGGAACATGCTGCGGAACAGGCGGCTGTCGGAGAAGCCGACCAGTTCGGCGATCCGGTCGATCGAGCGGTTCGACTTCTCCAGCATCCGCGTCGCGGCCTGGAGGCGGAGCTGCTGGACGTAGCTTTTCGGTGTCAGACCCAGCGCCTTGCGGAAGCGCCGCACAAGGGTGGGCTGGCTGGTCGACAGCGCCTCGGCGAGCTGCTGGATGCCGATCGGTCCGGTGAAACGCTGCTCCAGCCAGATCTGGGCGCGGGCGACGAGCGGGTCGCTTGCCAGCAATTCCTCTTCCTCGCGGTCGAGCCCCATGATGGAGGTCAGCCAGCGGCCGACATCGGGGGACAGCGTTCGCTCCATCGCCCGCACGATCAGCGCCAGGTCGTTGCCCATGCCGTTGGCGATCAGCAGATCGCCGTGATCGGCGAGGCCCAACTGCTCCTCGGCGCGGTGGCGCGGGAACAGGGCGCGGGCGACAGGTTGCAGCGCCCGCGCGATCGGCACGGCGATGTCGCGGGTAAGCCCCGCTGCCATCAGGAACAGCGCCGATGCCCCGCTCGCGCCGATCACCGCACCGCGATCGGCCTGCTGCTGGAGCCAGCCGAGCAGCGCATGGCCACGCTCCAGCCTTTCCTCCATCGCCGCATAACCCATCGCGCGGAAGGCGGGCAGCCAGACGAAGGCGTGCTCGTCGGTGCTGCTGATCGCGCCATCCACCTCCAGCGGGCGGCCATCGGCCATCCGGATCGGCGCACCGTCGATCGACAATATCCGCAGCCCCGTTTCCATCCGCATCGGCCCGCTGTCGGCGAAGACCTGCTCGATCCGGTCGCGGGCCAGGATAAAACTGTCGGTCAGCGCCCCGACGCTGGCATGATAGGCGCCGTCAAGAGCGATCAGGGCGAAATCGGGCATGGCGCGATGCTGACAGGAATCAGCCGCTTAATGCAAGATATCATCCTGTCCAGCCGGGGTGGCGGCCGGGATAGTCGGACGGATAAGAGAATGTCAGGAGAGCGCCGATGACCATGGCGACCGCGCCGCTCATCCCCGCGATGGGCGAGTATAATGTTTCCAATCATCTGCTCGGCGATCCGGCCGGCCTGAAGGCTGCCTGGGATCGCGACGGCTACTGGTTCTTCCGCGACGTGCTCGACCGGCAGGCGATCGCCGAACTGCGGCAGATCTACATGGATTATCTGAGCGAACTCGGCGTCGCCGATCCGCAGGACCCCGAGGCGCGCTACAACGGCGCCGACTTGTCGGCGATGCCGAAGATGGTCAACGAGACCGCGATGAACGAGCGGCGCGTCGATCGGGTGCTGCACCGCGATCCGCGCATTGCCTCCTTCTTCCGGCGGCTGTTCGGTTGCGATCCCTTCTGGGTGCCGTTCACCGTCCATCGCCAGGTGCCGCCGGCGCAGGACCGCTGTGCCCGCCGACTGGAGTTCATCCATCAGGACGGCACCTATAATGACGGGCTCGATTTCCTGATCTGCTGGATTCCGCTGGCCGAGATCACCCCCGATGTCGGCGGGCTGGCGCTGGTCGAAGGGGTGCATCGGCGCGGCAGCCTGCACCGCAAGGACGGCATGAGGATACTGCCGATCGCCGAGGAGGATATCGAGGTGGAGCGCTGGCGCAGCACCCATTACCGGCCCGGCGATGTGCTGCTGATGGACCTCAACACGCCGCATTCGGGCATCACCAACCATTCCGACCGCTTCCGTCTGTCGGTCGACACGCGGATCATGCCGTCCAACGGGAATGTGCCGGTGGTCGGCGCGATCGACGCGGTCGGCGCCGAGGGCGTCACCATCGGCGGCCGTGCGCTGCGTTTCGATGCGACCAGCTTCGTACGGGGATTGCGCGGAGACCAGATGCCGCTCGCCGACGTGCCCGGCCGCTATCGGATCGGCCAGGAGGTGATCGCCGCAGTCACCGGGGATATCGTCCGCAATATGCGCCCCATCCAGTAAGCCGCAAGGAGTCACGATGCCCGAACCCACGCGCTATCTCGGCCGGCTGACCGGCAAGGCCGCGATCGTTACCGGTGCCGGGGCGGCGGAGGACGAGATCGGCATCGGCCGCGCCATCGCCTATATCATGGCGCGGGAAGGGGCGCGGGTCGCCTGTGCCGATCTCGACGGCGGCCGTGCGGAAGCCACGGCCGCGCAGATTCGCGCCGAGGGCGGCGAGGCGATCGCCGTCGCTGCCGACGTCAGCCTGCCCGGCGATTGCGAGGCGCTGGTCAAGGCGGCGGCCGACACGTTCGGCGGGGTCGACATCCTGGTCAACAATGTCGGCATCTCGGTGCCGACCAATCTGGAGTCGGTGACTCTCGACCTGTGGAACCGGACGATCGCGGTCAATCTGACCAGCGTGATGCTGATGAGCAAATATGCGGTGCCGCTGATGGCGGCGCGCGGCGGCGGGTCGATCGTCAACATTTCCTCGCTCGCCGGCATGCGGGCGATGGGTGCGATCGCCTATGGCCCGACCAAGGCGGCGATGGCGCAGCTTTCGCGCGAGATCGGGGTGCTCCACGGCCGGCAGGGTATCCGCGTCAACACCGTCGCGCCCGGCCATGTCATGACCCCGCACGCGATGAGCAAGCTGCCCGCCAGCATGCGCGAGGCGCGCCGCAAAGTCGGCCCGCTGGGTATCGAGGGCGACGCCTGGGATGTCGCCCAGGCGGTGCTGTTCGTCGCCAGCGACGAGGCCCGCTTCATCAACGGCGTCCACCTCGCGGTCGACGGCGGGGTTGAAGGGATCGGGCCGCTGGCCGGCCACGCCTTCGTCTCCGAACCATGAGCGACCGCTGGCTGCCGCTGCTGCCCGAGCATGTCACGCCGGGCTGGCTCGGCGAGGTGCTTTCGGAACAGGTGCCCGGGGTCGTCGTCGAGCAGCTGGAGGTGGCCGATATCCTCTGGGGCACCGGCACCAAGATGATGGTGACGGCCGTCTATAACCAGGCCGGGCGCGCCGCCGGCCTGCCCGAGCGGCTGTGCGTCAAGGCCGGGCTCGCCGAACATCGCGAGCTGGTCAAATTCTGCTACCAGACCGAAGCCCGTTTCTTCGCGGAGGTAGCGCCGCGCCTGTCGATCGGCCTGCCGCGCTGCCTGTTCGCGGCGGCCAATGCCGATCAGGGCATGGTGGTGATGGAGGATTTGCGGCCTGCCGGCGCGCAGATCTGCACGGTCCAGCAGCCGCTGACCCGCGATCAGGCGGCCGCCTTCCTCGACGATCTCGCCGCGCTCCACGCGCGCTGGTGGAACAGCCCCGCGCTCGATGACGACGGCGAACTCGGCTGGCTGATGCGGCATGATCCGCTGCCCGACGAAGCCTGGGGCGATTTCGGCCGGGGCCAGCTCCAGCCCGAAACCTGGGCGCATTATATGGGCCTGCCCCGTGCGCTCGGCCTGCCACGCGTCTGCCGGGACCGCGCGACGATGCACGACGCGCTCCAGCAATTGCGCCGTTTCGCGCCCGACGGGCCGGTCTGCGTGATCCATGGCGACGCCCATCTCGGCAATATGTACCTGACCGCCGACGGCCGCCCCGGCTTCCTCGACTGGCAGACTGCCCGGCGCGGCCATTGGGCACAGGACGTCGCTTATTTCTACATCTCGGCGCTCGATCCGCTCGATCGCCGGGCGTGGGAGCGCGGGCTGATCGCCGGCTACCTTGCCGCGCTCGCCCGCCATGGCGCCATCGGCGTCCCAAGCGAGGCGAGTGCCTGGGAGGCGATCCGCGCGCATGTCGTCTACGGCCTGTTCTACTGGATGGTGAACCCGGTCGAATGGCAGGCCGAGGCGAATAATGCGGCGGTTGCGCCGCGCTTCGGCTGGGCAGCGGTCGACCTGGGCGCGCCGCCGGCTGCGGCTATGTAGCATTCACACCACAGTCTACTAAAAAACGTAGCCCGCGGGCCTCGGCCCGTCCAAATCACAGGGCCGATATGGTCTGTGGTGCCGTTGCGTCATCGCGGTCTTTGGCGGTTCTCTTCCCATCGAAACACAGCCCGAAGAGGCAATGAGGAGGAGGATCGAAATGGCTATCCGGAAGAGATTTATCCTGGCTTGCGCAGTGTCGCTGCTGCCCCAGCTCGCCACCGCGCAGACCGCTGCCTCGCCCGCCGGAGCCGAGGCGGTGAGCGGTAACGAAGCGGGCGAGATCATCGTCACCGCGCGCCGGCGCGAGGAGACGCTGCAGGACGTGCCGATCTCGGTCAGCGCGCTTTCGGGCAAGGCGCTGACCCAGGGCGGCGTCACCGATGCGTTGAGCTTCCAGTCGCGCGTGCCGTCGCTCAGCCTCACCAACCAGGGCACCACCCGGTCCGAGCTGGGCTTCTCGATCCGCGGCCAGCGCACTCAGGAATCGCAGCTGCTCACCGATCCGCCGGTCGGCACCTATTTTGCCGAGGTCGTGCAGGCGCGCAGCATCGGCTTCGCCAACACGCTCTACGATCTCCAGTCGGTGCAGGTGCTGAAGGGCGTGCAGGGCACCTTGTTCGGCCGTAACATGACCGGCGGCGCGGTGCTGGTAGAGCCGGCGAGGCCGACCGATCAATTCGCTGCCGAGCTGCGCGGCCAGATCGGCAATTTCGACCTGCGTGACGTCTATGCGATGGTCAATGTGCCGGTGACGGACGGCATCGCGCTGCGCTTCGCCGGCAAGATGCGCGAGCGCGATGGCTTCACGAGGGACGTCAGCAGCGGGCGCGATTATGACGACCAGAATTATGACAGCTTCCGTGTCTCGCTGGCGTTGAATCCGACCGAGACGATCGAGTCCACCACCATCTTCGACTGGGTGCGTACCCGTGAGCATGGCACTGCGCTTGTCGGCACCGCCGCCGATCCCGCCGCGCCCGCGATCGCCGGCTATGGCGCGCTGCGCGGCTTCGGCATTCCCGTGTCCGACGTGCTGGGCCAGTTCGCGCAGCAGGCGGCGCGCCCGCACTACCGCTTCGACACGGCCGCCGGCGAGGACGGCTCGCTTGACGCCTATGGCGTCAAGCCGTTCGAGCATCTCAAGAATTACGGCATCACCAACCGCAGCTCGATCGAACTGGGTGACGTCACGATCAAGAACATCGCAGGCTATCGCCGGGTCAAGTTCAACCAGATCATGGATTTGGACGGGGTCCCGGCCTTCCTGATCAACAGCAACCGCTTCCGCGACATCAAGCAGTATAGCGAGGAGCTGCAGGCGCAGGGCAAGGCGTTCGACGGCCGGCTGACCTATGTGGTCGGCGCCTATTATTTCCTGGAGAAGGGCACCGACGGATCGACCTCCAGCCAGTTTCCCGAACTGGCGATCGCCGGCCAGGGCCTGCCGCTGACCACGCCCGCGGCGACCTTCCTCAATGCCTATATCGGCCAGGGCAAGGCGAAGACCGGCGCGGTCTATGCGGCGGGCACCTTCAATGTCACCGACCGGTTCAAACTGTCGGCCGGCATCCGCTATACCGAGGACAAGCGCCGCGCGACGGTCACCTCCTTCTATCCCAATCTCGGCCTCTGCCTGTTCCGGCTGGCCAACGGCACCGTGCCGTCGCTGGCCAACTGCCCGCAGACCAACAGCAAGAAATGGGACGATGTCACCTGGGACCTGACCCTGCAATATGAGCCAAGCGACGCGCTGACCACCTATGTGTCGACCCGGCGGGGCTTCCGTGCCGGCGGCTTCTCGTTGCGGGCGGCATCGGCTGCCGAGCTGGCGCCATTCAATCCCGAGACGGTGCAGGAATATGAGATCGGCCTGAAGAACCGCAGCGATCTCGGCGGTGCCACGCTCAGCGCCAATCTCGCGATCTTCTACCAGGACTATAAGAACGTCCAGAAGCAGGCCTCGTCGATCGACGCGGCCGGTAACGTCAACACGATCATCACCAACACCGCCCGCCAGAAGCATTATGGCGGCGAACTGGAGGTGACGCTGACGTCCGGGCCGATCGACCTGACCGCCTTCTATTCCTATGTGAAGGTCGACATCAGCCAGGGCCGGCAGGCCGGCGAGTTCGAACTGGTCGGTGCGCCGCATCACCAGCTCGGCGCCAATCTGAGCTACCGGTTGCCCCTCGCCGACAGCGTCGGGGCGGCGTCGCTGAATGCCAATGTCGCCTATCGGAGCCGCCAGCATCTCGACAAGAACGACGTGCTTGCCACCGAGCCCGGCTATGCGCTGGTCAACCTGCGTGCGAACCTCGACGATATCGCGGGCACCGGCCTGGGCGCGGCGCTGTTCATGAACAACGTCTTCGACAAATATTACCGGATCGGCGTGATCGGCATCTACAACGAGGCCGGTTATATCTCGAGCGTCTATGGCGAGCCGCGCACTTACGGGCTCGAACTCTCCTACCGCTTCTGACGGTCCAAAGGGGGAAGGGGCGGTCGGCCTTCGCGCCGCCCGCCATTTTCCTTGTCCTCAGCCGTGTCTGACGAACCGGTTGGGGATGTCCCCGAAAAGATAGGTGCGGTTGGCATCTTCGTCGAAGGCATCGAGCGTCCAGCCACCGGGGTTGATGCTGGTGCGGATCGCCTCGGGTTCGGGGATCAGCGCCACCTCGTCGCCCTGGATGTAGAAATCGCGTCCGCTGATATGGCCGGCGGCGTCGGTGCACAGCCAGACGACCAGCGCCGCGACATGCTCGGGAAGCGCGGTCATGCGTGGTGCCGCCATCGGCTTGTTCCACAGCAGCGGGATGCCCAGCCGCGCCGATTCGGCGATGGTCTCGTCGATCTCGGGCGTGTGGGTGCCGGTCAGGTGCGACACCGGCCGGATCATGTTGCAGCGTATCCCGAACTCGCCCAGGTCACGTGCGATCGACCGGGTGAGGCCGAGCACGCCCTCTTTGGCCGCCGAATAATTGCCCATTCCCCAGTGGCCGAAGCCCGAAGGCGAGCCGGTGTTGACGATCACGCCGGAGCGTTGCGCGATCATGTGCGCGGCGGCGGCCCGGCATGTGTGGAAGCTCGCGGTCAGGCTGACGTCGACGCAGAGCTGCCAGTCCTCGTCGGTCATCCGATCGATCCGCGCGGGGCGGACGATGCCGGCATTGTTGACGAGGATGTCGATCCGGCCCCAGGCGTCGATCGCCTTCTGCACGGCGGCTTCGGCGCCCTCGCGCGTCGCGACGCTGGAGCACTGGCCGATCGCCTCGCCGCCCGCATCGCAAATCTCCCGTGCGACCGCGTCGGCCAGCGAGGCGTCACCCGCCTCGGTGCCATAGGGCCCGCCGCCAAGATCGTTGACCACCACCCTGGCGCCCTGTTCGGCCAGCAGCTTCGCCTCGGCCCGGCCGATGTTGCGCCCCGCGCCCGTGACCAGCGCCACCTTGCCTGCGAGTCTTCCCGCCATCCGTCCCTCCATCGATGAGCGGGGACAGCCTATGAAGTGAAAACTATACAGGCCACATAAGGGCTTTCCCCATCATGGGGATGATGAGTTTGCGCTGCCGCCGCCGCATGATAGCCTGCATGAAATTCGCGGAAGGAGAGGCCGTGACCAAGGACATCAGCGACGAGGAAAGCCGCCGTATCATGACGACGGCGATGGACGTGCGGCCCGATGAGAATGTTCATCGCGATCCTACCCTGGCCCCGCCGCCGGTTTCGCGGGCACGCCCCGTCACCAGTGAGGAAAGCCGGGTGATCATGTCGCTCGCCGCCAATATGCGGCCGCTCGAGAATTTCCACCCGGAGCGCGACGAGGAAGCCTAACCCCTTTCCATATCCGGCCCGAAATCGGCCTGGGACTCGGCGTTCCAGGGGAAGTGCGCGAAATAGCGGGCGCCGGCCTCGGCCTGGTTGTGGACCACGCTCAGCCGGCTTTCGTCGAGGATCGCGGGCAAATGCGCGGCGATCCGCTCGGCGTCCAGTCCGGGTTCGCAGACCTCGCCGGTTTCCGCCATCACCAGGCTCGACAGCCGGCCGCCGCCGGTCAGCCAGATTCGCCCGCTCTCGGAGCAGTCGCGGCTCAGGAACCACGCCATCGCCGCTGCCACCCGCTCGGGGGCGAGGTTGTCGCGGAACCAGTCGACCGTCGCCTGGTCTGGAATCTGCTCAATCATCCGCGAATAGGAGGTCGGCATCACCGCGTTGACGAGGATGCCGATTGGCCGGCCCTCGATCGCGGCGTCGAGGGTCAGGCCGATCATCCCGGCCTTGGCCGCCGCATACGCGGCGTTGCCCCCGACGCCGAGCGCGCCGTTGGAGCTGATGTTGAGGATGCGTCCATAGCCCTGCACCGCCATCAGCGGCCAGACCGCGCGCATCAGATGATGGCCGCCGATCAGGTTGGTCGCATAATGGCGCTCGATCGCATCGTCATCATGGATTGTGAAGCTGCCCGCCAGCGCGGTGCCGGCATTGTTGACGAGGATGTCGATCCGGTCGAACGCATCGAGCGCGGCGCGGACGATCGCGCGGGCCGCGTCGGCGGTGCCGACCGCCCGGCCGTTCGCTTCGGCAATGCCCCCGGCCGCCCTGATCTCGGCGACCACTGCCTGGGCGGGTTCGGCCGAGCCGTCCCGCTGGCCGAGCACGCCGCCGCCATAATCGTTGACCAGCACCCTGGCGCCGCGCCGGGCCAGTTCCAGCGCATAGGCGCGGCCCATGCCGCCGCCCGCGCCGGTGACGATCGCGACCTGTCCGTCGAAGCGGATCATGGTTGTTCCATCGCCTTCGCCAGTTCGGGCATCAGCTCGGCGCCCGAGGCGAAGGAACTGGTCCATTCGGGATTCGGCTCCAGCCGCGCCATCACCTCGTCCAGCGTGCCGCTCGACAGATCCTCGATCGGTCCTTCGAGGATCTGGACGCGGCGGACATGGCCGGCGCCGGCATGATAGATGCCGCCCGAGCTGCGGCAGCGCTCGCTCGCCAGCCAGCCGACCACCGGGGCGACCTTGTCGGCCGAGGCGTAGTCGGCCCATCGCTCGCCGAAATGCGCCGCCGACATCGGGGTGTAGGCGGCGGGCGCGACGACGTTGATGCGGACGTCGGCGCCATCGGGCACGTCGAGCGCGAGTGAGCGGGCGAGGCCGATCATCGCGCCCTTGGACGCGCCATAAGCGGAAGACTGCGCCTGACCCCACAGGCCGGCGCTCGATCCGGTCAGGACGATGCGGCCATAGCCGCGCCCCGTCATCACCGGCCACACCGCCTTCAGGCCGTACACACAGCCCCACAGGTTGATGTCGATCACCTCGCGCATCGCGTCGATCGTCATCGCGCCGAAATCGCTCCAGCACAATACGCCGGCATTGCTGATGAAGATGTCGATTCCGCCGAACCGTTCGAGTGCCAGATCGGCCATCCCGATCGCCGCGGCCTCGGATTCGACCGGCCCGTCATGCGCCGCCGCCCGGCCCCCGGCGGCGGCGATCTCGTCCACCACCGCCTGCGCCGCCGATGTGCCGTCCGCCGCCGGCCGGTTGCTGACCACCACGGCGCAGCCACGTGCAGCCAGCCAGCGGGCATAGGCGCGGCCGAGGCCCTTGGCCGCGCCGGTGACGATGGCCGTGCGGCCTGAGAAATCGGGATCGGCCATCACAGCATCATCTGGCCGCCATCGACGTTGATCGTCTGGCCGGTAACATAGCGGCTGTCGTCGCTGGCGAGGAACAGCGCGGCGGGCCCGATATCGTCGGCGCAGTCGCCGAGATAGCCGAGCGCGACCAGCTTCATCACCTTCTCGGCTTCCTCGGGAAAGTCCTTCACCCATTGCTCGGCGATCGGGCTCAAGGCGGCGGGGCAGATGACATTGACGCGGATCCTGTGCTTGCCCAGCTCGCGCGCGGCGGTGCGCGACAGGCCCCGGATCGCCTCCTTGGTCGCGGCATAGGCGGCGAAGCCGATGCCGCCATGGATGCCCTCATAAGAGCCGAAATTGATGATCGATCCGCCCTTCGCCTTCATGTGCGGCAGCACCGCCTGCATATGCTGGAAGGTGCCGTAGAGGCCCGATTCTATCGTCAGTGCGAACAGCGCGTCGTCGGTCTCCTCGAACATCGCGCCGGGCTTCGATGTCTGGGCATTGTTGACGAGGATGTCGATCCCGCCGAACAGCTCCACCGCCTTCGCGGCGGCGGCTTCCGCATCGGCGCGGACGCCGGTGGTGCCCGCGACCCAGGCAGCCTTGCCCCCAGCCGCGTTAAGCGCGGCGGCGGCGGCCTCCAGCTTGTCGGCGGTGCGGCCGGTGATCAGGACATTGGCGCCCTCGCGCGCGAAGACCTGCGCGATGCCGTTGCCCACGCCCTGGCCGCCGCCGGTGATGATCGCGGTCTTGCCGCTCAGCCTGCCCATCTCACTCGTCTCCCGTCATATCCCGATGAATTCGCGCAGCGCGCGGTGGAAATTGGACACGCTCTTCTCCTGGACAGGATTGGTGCGCGAGCCGTTGAAGCCCATCGATCGCATGCCGCGCTGGACCTCGGTCATGTTCCGGAAGTCCTGCTCCAGGATCAGCCCCCAGGCGTCATGGTCCTTCCAGTCGGCGAAATATTGCCGTTCGAGCGGTGGCTCCTCGCCCTCCGGATAGAGCACCAGCGAATAGACCTCGAAGATGCAGCGTTCAGGATCGTCGCGGTCGGGCCGGGCGCGATAGGCCAGCATCGCGTCGGGCGCGGGCAGGAACACCATGTTGGGAAACAGGTGCCAGTCGGCCCCAGCTCGGGCGATTTCCTCGGGAGTCAGGGCCGGGAAGGGGATGCCGCGCTCGCCGGCCGCCTCATAGGCGATCTGGCCATATTTCATCAGCACGTCGAGCAGGCTCGCCTCGGGCGGCAACTCGTCGACCAGCCGGTCCATCAGCCCGGCCATGTGCGGCGGGATCGACGCCTTAAGGTCCTGTTCCAGCATCAGGATGAAGTCGCGGACATTGTGCCGGTAATCGACCTTCTGCGCCGCCAGCCGCCCGGACCGCTCGCCAAGCGAGATGCGGCCGGGCGCGAGCTGGTAGCTGCCGTGCCGGCCCTCGGCGAAGGCCTGCGCCTCGTCGTCATGGACGGGGAGGAGCTGGGTGTGGGTGGTCTGGACATGATAGCCTTCGTCGAAGGCTTCGAGAGCGGTCTTCCAGTTGCAGGCGATGCCGGTCGACTTATACCAGCGGTAGCGCATCTTCTCGAACGGATAGTTGCGGAACACCTCGGGCAATGGCGCCAGGAATTCGAGCAGCGGCTCGGTCTCCGCGCTCATGCAGACGAACACCCAGCCGCCCCAGCTGTCGACCCGGACCCTGGGCAGGGCGATGTCCTCGTCCTTCAGGCTGCCGTCCCAATTGTCGCGATCGACGACATGCGCGATTGTCCCGTCTAGCTTCCACGACCAGCCATGGAAGCGGCAGTGGAGGCGTGCGGCATGGCCGCAGCCTTCGGTCAGCCGGCGGCCGCGATGCTGGCAGGCATTGTGATAGGCGGCGATGCGATCGGGCGCGGTGCGGACGACGATGATCGACTCGTCGAGCAGGTCGTAGGTCACATAATCGCCGACCCCGGGAATCTCCTCCTCGCGGCAGGCCATCTGCCATGTCCTCGGCCACAGCCGTTCGGCCTCGCGCCGGGCGAAATCGCGCGAGACGTAATCCTCCTTGGGAATGAAGTTGTCAGGCCCCGCCTTGGCGCGGCGGGTGATCTCTGGCTGCAACTGCTGGACGGGCTGGTTCACGTCGCTCGATCCTCTCCGGCGTGGCGGGGAGAGGACAGCGGCGGCTATCCCGCGTCAATGTCTTGAGGCACGTGCCTGCATGGTCATCACCAGTCTGATCGGTTGCGCCGCGCCGTTGTGCGGCCCCGCGCGAGCCAGCATCCCCTCCCGTGGAAGAGAGGAGCGGACGGCATGGCGCAGCGATGGTTCATCACCGGGGTAACCGGCGGGATCGGGCGGGCCCTGTCCGCCATGCTGCTCGATCGCGGTGATATCGTCGTCGGCACCGCCCGCCGCGTGACCGAAGCCGATGATTTCGCGCGGACCCGGCCTGGGGCCTCGCACGGCGTCGCGCTCGATCTCGACGATCATGGCCGCATCGCCGCCGTGGCGGAGCAGGCGGTGGCACTGGCTGGCGGGTCGATCGATGTGGTCGTCAACAATGCCGGCCGCAGCCTGTGGGCGCCGGTCGAGGAGACCCCACTCGACGACGCCAAGGCGCTGTTCGCGACCAATGTCTTCGGGCCGATGGCGGTGATGCAGGCCTTCCTGCCGCATTTCCGCCGGCAGGGGCGGGGGATGTTCGTCAACATCTCCTCGGGCTGCGGACTGTTCGGCGTGCCCGGCGTCGGTGCCTATTGCGGCAGCAAATTCGCGCTGGAGGGCCTTTCCGAGACGGTCGCGCTGGAGGCCGCCCCGTTCGGGGTGAGGGTGATGCTGGTCGAGCCGGGGGCGGTGCGCACCCGCTTCATCAGCCATGGCACCGCCGAGGTCGGCGCGCGGGGCGGCCATTATGGCTATCTCGATAGCGGCAAGGGCGCGCTCGACGCCTATTATGAGGAGAAGGCGATGGCGCCCGAAGCGGTCGCCTCGGCGATCCTCGCCGCGCTCGACGGTGGCGATCCGCCGCCGCGCCTCGTTCTGGGCGACGATACCCGGCCCGGCGCGCGCGCGAAATTCCAGGCGCTGGCCGATCTGCTGGCTGACTGACGGGAGAGGGACGATGACCGGAACCGATCGGGCCTGGGCCGACTATCAGCGCGTGATCGACGAGGCCCGCACCAGGGCGATGACCTCGCGCTGGGCCGACACGCCGCAGATGCGCGCCCAGGCCGCCTATTATATCTCGATGCTGCAGGCCTTCGGCTTCAACCTCTACATGGCGCCGCGGCAGGCCTATCCGACCTTTTTCTCGCATATGATCTTCACGCCGGTCGAATATCAGTGGGGGGCGCCGAGCCCCGATTTCCGGTATCACTGGACCGCGATCGACGGCGCGCGGACCTATCGGATATGGGGCCGGCGCGGCAACACCCGCTGGCTCGACGTCCAGGCGCAGCATGGCTGGTGGGGCGATGCCGATCAGCGCAACCTCGCCAACTGGGACATTGACGAATTCGAACTCGGCCCCGACGGCAGCTTCGAGGCGATCGCCTCGCCCGATCCGCAGCCCGGCAACTGGATGAAGCTCGACCGCGACAGCCGCAACATCTGCCTGCTGGTGCGCGACGTGTGGGACGACTGGGCCAATGCCGACGGCGCCACCATCCACATCGAATGCATCGACCGCGATCCGTCCCACAGCGTGCTGCTGAGCGAGGCGCAGATCGCCGAACGGCTCGGCAAGATCGCGCACATGACCAGCTATTCGGTCGACTGGTACCAGGACATGTCCGACACCGTCCTGCGCGAGGCGGGCGGCACCAACCGTTTCTGGCTGCCCACGACCTCTGTCTCGAACGTCGGCGGCAATCCGCGTGCGGTCTATATCCAGATGATCTACGATCTGGCCGAGGATGAGGCGCTGGTCATCGACTGCGATATTCCCGACTGCAAATATTGGTCGCTCCAGCTCGCCGATCCCTGGTTCCAGACCACCGACTATCGCTTCCACGCCAGCTCATTGAACGACAAGCAGGCGCGGCGCGATGCCGATGGCCGGGTGCGGATCGTCCTGTCCCCGCGCGATGCGGGCGTGCCCAACTGGGTCGATACGGCCGGGCTGCTCAAGGGACTGGGCATGTGGCGCTGGTATCTGTCGCCGAGCCATCCGGTGCCCGAGACGAAGAAGGTCAAGCTGGCCGAGGTGCGCGATCATCTGCCGGCGGACACCCCGGTCGTCACGCCGGAGCAGCGGGCCGTGATGCTGGCGACACGGCAGGCGCAGGTGGCGCGGCGCTTCGGGTTCTGAGGGGCGCGTTTCACCCCCGACGCCATGCTGAAACGAGTTCAGCATGGCGGCCGGAGAAAGACCTCAGCGCGCCTCGTGATCGACGAACAGGCGCGTCAGCTTCATCTCCATGATCAGCCAGCGGCCGTCCCGCTTCGCATAGCGCTCATGGTAATGGCCGAAGCCGTGCAGGCGGCGCAGCGGCATGTCGGGAGCGTCGTCGTCCCAGCGGAGGATGTCCTCCATCGCCCAGATCGCCCGCGCCTCCGTGGGGGAGATGATCTCGACCTCGGGGCAATGGCCATGGTGAACGGTGCGGCAGCGGGCCAGTGGAACGCTTGCTGCCTCGACGATCGCGGCCCGGCCCCGGATGACGGTGCCGGGCACGTCGTCGCTGATGTCGAACAATGCGTCCTCGGCGAACAGCGCGGCGAAGCCTTCCCAGTCCTTGGTGTCGACGCAGCGGAAATAGCGCGCCTTGACAGCGCGGACCTCCTCGATCGCCAGCAGCGTCTCGATCGGGTCCATCAGGCCACGCCCGCCGCCGCGATCGATGCCATGATCTCCTCGCTGGTCGGGTTACGCCGCAGGGTCAGCCCGCCGGTGACGTGGAAGGTCTGGCCGGTCATGAAGCATTCGTCGCTGGCGACGAACAAAGCGGTGTTGGCAATGTCCTCGATCGTGGTGATCCGGCCCAGCGGATATTCCTTCGCATAGGCCTCTACCAGGCCGGGGACATTATAGCCGTCGAGCATCGGCGTGAGGGTGAGGCCGGGCGACAATATGTTCGCGCGGATGCCGTGCTTGCCATAATCATGCGCGACGAAGCGGGTCATTTGGTTGAGACCGGCCTTGGCACCCATATAGCTGCAATGGTCGTCGGACATGATGTCGGCCACCGCCGACGAGATGTTGATGATCGATCCGCCCCGGCCGATCGGGCGCTTCATCCGCCCCACCACCGCCTGCATGAAGAACAGCCCGCCCTTGAAGATGATCGACAGCATCTCGTCGACCTGTTGCTCGGTCTCCTCCTCGAACGGCGCCAGGCTTCCGGTCGCGGCGGCGTTGACGGCGATGTCGATGAAGCCATGCCGTTCGACAACCTGATCGGCCAGCGCCTCGATCCCGGCGCGGCGGCGCACGTCGCAGGGGATGGCGGTGGCGCCCGTCTCGGCCGCGAAGGCGTCGAGACCCTCGCGCCCGCGTCCCGACACCACCACCGTCGCGCGCTCCTCGATGAAGCGCTGGGCGATCGCCTGGCCCATATTCCCCGCGCGCGTCGCGCCCATGATCAGCGCGACCTTGCCGTCCAGCCTGCCCATATGATCCTCTTCCTGTCGGGAACGGCCGTTATGCGCCGGAAGGAATCGGCGCTGCCAGCCGGGCGCGCCGAAGCATCACAGCCATGATCGGGGTCAGGCGGTGGGCGGGAGCTGCCGCTCCGGCGCCCATTTGAGGCGAAAGATGCCGTTGGCCCGCAGGGCGAGTTCGCCATCGGCGGTGAAGGTCGCGTCGACGAAGGCCAGCTTGGGCGTCTTGCGCAGCAGGCGGGTCCGGCCCTCGACCCATCGGCCAATCGCCGCCTCGCCGAGATAGTCGAGCGACAGCGACACCGTGGGGCCGCTCAGGCCGGTCATCGTCCCGACATTGATGCCGAGCTGGACGTCGGCGACACAGGCCCATACCCCGCCCTGGCACACCCCCCGACGGTTGCAATGCTGCGATCCGACATGGAAGCCGAGCGCGATATGATCGCCTTCGCGCCGGAAATGGATCGGCGCATAGTTCGCCATCACCTCGTCGATCGGGGGAAGCAGCTCGAAGCCGGGTGGCGGTTGCTGGGTCATGTCGTCTCGTGCCAGCCGCCGCGCGGCGGGACAAGCGCGCCGATAGGCAGCAATCACATAGGCGATTCCCGGCCGTTCGGGCTCGCGTCGGCCCTGCGCCCTATGTCATGCACCACCGAAGGATGACGAGAGGGCGTGTCATGGGCATGAAGTGGCTGAAATCGACCGATTGCGTGGCGTTCGACGTGCGCGACAATGTCGCCCGCATCACGCTGAACCGGCCTGAAAAGCGCAATGCGCTCTCCGGGCAGACGATTCGCGAACTGCATCAGGCGCTGCTCGAGGCCGACGACCGGCGCGACGTCAACGCGATCCTGCTGTCGGGCGCGGGCAAGGATTTCTGCGCGGGCTATGACCTCACCGACAGCTATGGCGGCGCTGCCGACACCGCGCTCGATTATGATCCGGCCGAATATCGTACCCGCGCCGGCACGCTCGATGACGATATCTGGAACCTGGAGCGGCAGCAGGACCTGACCCTGATCATGCTCGACCTGCACAAGCCGATCATCGCCAAGATCCAGGGCAATTGCCTGGCCGGCGGCACCGACCTTGCCTTCTCCTGCGACATCGTCCTGGCCGCCGACGATGCCAAGATCGGCTTCCCCGCCGCGCGCGCCAACGGCACCCCGCCGACCAACCTCTGGTTCTACCATTGCGGGCCGCAATGGTCGAAGCGGATGCTGTTCACCGGCGACACGATCAGCGGGATCGATGCCGCGCGGATCGGCCTCGTCCTCGAAGCCTATCCCGCCGACGAGATCGACGCGCAGGCCGACGAGATGGTCCGCCGCATCGCCTGCGTCGACGCCGAGATACTGGCGACCCACAAGCGGGTGATGAACATGCAGATGGAGCTCGCCGGCGCCAAGCTGTCGCAGCGCTATGCAGCCGAGCTCGACGCGCGCGCGCATCTCAGCCAGGGCCCGCGCCGCAGCCAGTTCCGCAAGGACATGGCCGAAAAGGGGCTGAAGGAAGCGCTGACCAACCGCGATGCGCCGTTCGGCAACAGCCGCGTCGCATTGCGCGCGCGGGTGCCGTCAGCCTAGCACCCGACCCCAGAAGGCCTGGGCATCGGCATCGAGCATGTCGGCGCCATAGGTGATCCGCCCGCCCTCGACGCGGTAGAGCATCGCCCATTCGTAGCTTATGTCCTCGCCGGTCGCGCGGCTGCGGCGATAGGCTTTCGCGTGGACCAGCGCGCATTGCTCGTCGATCCCGCTGATCGCGACGATTTCGTCACTGCGTTCGGAGATCGCCTCGGCGCAGCGGGTGACGAAGGCGAGGAAGGCGTCGCGGCCGACCAGCATCTCCTTGCTGCCCGATGGGCCGAACAGGCTGTAGCAGGCGTCGGGGTGGATATGCGCCCAGCTGTCGGCGCGTGATCGGTCGATCGTCGCGATGGCATCGATATCCTCGCCGAAGCGGAACACGTTTCGCAGCAGCTTCTCCGCTTCGTTCATCTCACCCCCGCGCCAATATCACCGTCGCTTCGCTCGACAGGACGCCGCCATTGCCGTGCGCCACCGCCAGCTCGGCGCGGGCAAGCTGACGCTCGCCGGCCTCGCCGCGCAGCTGTCGCACCGCTTCGACCAGCAGAAACAGGCCGTACATGCCGGGATGAACGCAGGAGAGGCCCCCGCCATTGGTGTTGACCGCCAGCCGCCCGCCGGGCGCGATCGCGCCGTCGGCGACGAAGCGGCCGCCCTCGCCCTTGGGGCAGAAGCCGAGATCCTCGAGGAACAGGATCGGCGTGATCGTGAAGGCGTCATAGACCATCGCCAGCTCGATATCGGCCGCCGTCACCCCCGCCTGGGCAAAGGCCTGCGGGCCGGAGATGGCGGCGCCCGTCACCGTCAGGTCGGGCATCGAGCTGATCTCGCGATGGGTGACGGCATGGGCCGCGCCCAGCACCGGGATGGGCCGTTTCGCGCAATCCTTCGCCCGGTCGGCACGGACCATCACCACCGCCGCGGCGCCGTCGTTGAACAGGCAGCAGTCGCGCACCGTCAGCGGATCGGAGACCATCCGCGCCGACAGCACGTCTTCGATGCTCAGCGGATCGCGCACCGCCGCTTCGGGATTGAGCTGCGCCCAGCGCCGCGCCGCCACCGCGACCTCGGCGAGCTGCGCCCGCGTCGTCCCATAGACATGCATGTGCCGGCTGGCCGCCAGCGCATAGGAGGAGAGCGGGGCTAGCGGCTTATAGGGAGCTTCCCAGGGGCTCTGCTGGGTCATGCCGACGCCGGGCGGCGGGTTGCTCGCCGGGTTGGAGCCATAGGCAATCAGCGCGCAGTCGATCAGCCCGGCCTCCAGCGCCAGCGCGGCCTGCTGGACATAGACTTCGAACGCCGATCCTCCGGTGCGGTTGCAGTCGACCACCTTCGGCGTCAGGCCAAGATACTCGGCCAGTTCCATGCCCCCCAGTGCCTCATAGGGCGCCGAGGTATAGAGCGCGTCGACATCCTTCAGCGACAGCCCGGCATCGGCCAGCGCCAGCATCGATGCGCGCGCGGCCATGTCCACCGCCGCGACGCCAGGGCATCTGCCGATCCCGAAGGTGGCGGCGCCGACGATCGCGGTGCGCCCGCGCGGGAAACCATGGACCATCGTCATGCCGGCACGAAGACGAGCAAAGGCTTGTCCCCCTCCGCGACGATGCGTGCCGTCACATCCATGCCGATCCGCACCGAATCGACGTTGATGCCGTCGACCCGGCTCATCATCCGCGGCCCCTCGGCAAGGTCGACCAGCACGACAGTATAGCTTTCCGCCGGGTCCTTCTTGCGAACCACGGTGAGGGCGTGGACAACGCCCTTGCCCGACGCCTCCACCCATTCCAGATCGTCCGCGCCGGTACCCGGCTCGACGATGCGCGGATAGAAGACATGGCCGCCGGTCGATCGGCTGCGCTGGATCATGAAGCGGCCCTCGGCCAGATGGGCGCGCCACTCCGCCTCGGGCTGGATCATCGCGCTCACTCGCCCTTGAACACTGGCTTGCGCTTCTCGCGGAAGGCGGCGAGCCCTTCCTCATGGTCCTCGGTGCGGCTCGCGATCGGCTGCATCGTCGCTTCCATGTCCAGATATTGTTCGAAGCTGCTGTTCCAGGTGAGGTCGAACTGGCGCTTGGCCAGGCCCATCGCGACGCTCGGGCCGGCGGCGAAGCTCTGGGCCAGTTCCATCGCCCGGTCCATCAGCTGGTCGTCGGCGGTCTTCTCGAACACCAGGCCCAGCGCCAGCGCCTCGTCGGCGCCGATGATCCGGCCCGAATAGATCAGCTCCTTGGCCTTCTGGATGCCGAGCTGCTGGCGCAGGTGCCAGACCATCCCGCCATCGGGCGCCAGCGCGATGTTGCGGAAGATCGCGGCGAACTTCGCCTTTTCGGCGGCCAATATGATGTCGCAGGCCAGCGCGTAGGACCAGCCCACGCCGACGCAGACGCCGGGCACCGCCGCGATGGTCGGCTTCTTCAGCGAATGGATCGCCCTGGCGATGCGGTTCAGCGTGTGCATCCGATCCATCGATCCTACCACGCCGCCCCGGCCCATCCCGCCGACGTCCATGCCCGAGCAGAAGGCGCCGCCGGCCCCGGTCAGGATCACCGCGCGAACCTCATGGTCGAGCGCGATCTCCTCGAAGGCGTGGTACATCTGCCCGCGCATCTCCTGGGTGATTGCGTTCTTGGTTTCCGGGCGGTTCAGCGTCACGATCGCGACGGCCGCCTGCTTCTCGACGGTGATGGTCATCAGGCGCTCCAAGCCAATATGTCGGGGCCCGGTGTGTTGGGGGAGCGGCCGGCGGTCAAGCGAGCGGGGAAACATCGCAGACGTGATGAGCTTGGCGGCCGATGGAAAGCCGCCCTCGCGCGGCCTATCTCGCGGTCAGGCTGCGGGAGGGCAGAGATGAAGGAAGCGGCGATCGTCGCCACGGCGCGGACCCCGATCGGCAAGGCCCATCGCGGCGCGCTCAACAATGTCCATGGCGCCACCATGGCGGGGCATGTGATCGCCGCCGCCGTGGCGCGCGCCGGCATCGATCCGGGCGAGGTGGAGGACGTGCTGCTCGGTTCGGCGCGCTGCGAGGGCGCGGTCGGTTCGAACATCGCACGGCAGGCGGCGCTCCGGGCCGGGCTGCCGGTCAGCGTCTGCGGCGTCACGCTCGATCGCAAATGCTCCTCAGGCCTCCAGACGATCGCCTTCGCCGCGCTGCGTATCCGAAGCGGGGAGGGCGGCATCTATGTCGCAGGCGGGGTCGAGACGGTCTCGCTGGTCGATCCGCACCGCAATACCTTCCGCAACAAGGATGAGTGGCTGGTCGAGCATAAGCCCGAAATCTACATGGCGATGAACCTGACCGGCGATATCGTCGCGCGCCGCTACGGCGTCAGCCGCGAGGCGCAGGACGCCTTCGCCGTCGCCAGCCAGGCGCGCACCGCCGCGGCGCAGGACAAGGGCATGTTCGACGAGGAGATCGTGCCGATCGCCGTCACCCGCAACATCGTCGACAAGGCGCTGGCGGTGACGGGTCAGGAAGAGGTTCGCTTCGAGCGCGACGAGTGCAACCGGCCCGGCACCGATCTGGAGGGGCTGGCGAAGCTCAGGCCGCTGTTCGAGGGCGGCACCGTCACCGCCGGCAATTGCAGCCAGCTCTCCGACGGATCGAGCGTCTGCGTGGTGATGGACGCGGATGAGGCGTCGCGGCGCGGCATTCCGATTCTCGGCCTCTACAAGGGCATGCAGGTCGCCGGATGCGAGCCCGACGAGATGGGGATCGGCCCGGTCTTCGCCGTGCCGAAGCTGCTGGCGCGGGCCGGGCTGACGGTCGACGATATCGACCTCTGGGAACTGAACGAAGCCTATGCCAGCCAGGCGCTCTATTGCCGCGATCGGCTCGGCATCCCGCAGGAGCGGCTGAACGTCGACGGCGGCGCGATCGCGCTTGGCCATCCGTTCGGGATGACCGGCTCGCGGATGACCGGCCATGCGCTGCTTGCGGGACGGCGGCTGGGTGCGAAGAACGCCGTGGTGACGATGTGCATCGGCGGGGGCATGGGCGCGGCGGCTCTGTTCGAGATCGCCTGACCCTTCACAACCGCGATATCCTCGCGCGGCGGCTTCCAACCAGCGCTGGACATGGCAGAGCAGATATGAACGACCGACGCGCCAGCAACAGAAAGGCCGACCGATGACCAACAGGGCTGTCCCGGACGCCGCGACCCAGCTCGAGATTTATCGCCGCATGGCGCTGATCAAGGCCAATGACGAACGCTCGCGCAAGGTGATCATGACCGGTCGGCTGGTCATGCCTTATTACAGCCCGCGCGGGCAGGAAGTGATCCCCAGCGCGATCTCGGTGAACCTCACCGACGACGACTACATCTGCACCATCTATCGCGGCAGCCACGACCAGCTGGCGAAGGGTCTGCCGCTCAAGGACCTGTGGGCCGAGGTTGCCGGGCGCACCAGCGGCACCTGCAAGGGCAAGGGCGGCCCGATGCACGTCACCTATCCGACCAAGGGGATCATGGTGACGACGGGTATCGTCGGATCGACCATGCCGATCGCCAACGGCCTGGCCTGGGGATCGCAGCTACGCGGCGACGGCCGGGTGACGGTCGCCAATTTCGGCGATGGCGCGGCGAACATCGGCGCCTTCCACGAATCGCTCAACCTGGCGTCGGTCTGGAAGCTGCCGGTGATCTTCGTCTGCCAGAACAACGAATGGGGCGAGCACACCGCCTATGACAAGACCAGCAACGTGCCGGTCGCGGCCCGCGCCGCCGCTTATGGCATCCCGGGCGAGCGGGTCGACGGCAACGATCCCTTTGCCATGTACGCGGCCGCGCATGAGGCGATCGCCCGCGCCCGCGCCGGGGAGGGGCCGACCCTGATCGAGGCGATGACCTATCGTTTTCACGGGCATGTGTTCGGCGATCAGGACGCCTATATGGACAAGGGCCGCAAGGCGCAGGCGCTGGCCGACGATCCGGTGCCCCGCTTCCGCGCCCGGCTGATCGCCGACGGTGTCGCGGGAGAGGACCAGCTCGCCGCGATGGAGGCCGATATCGAGGCGCAGATCGACGAGGCGGTCGAGTTCGCGCTGGCCGGCGATTTCCCCGGCATCGAGGAACTGAAGCGCGATGTGTTCGCGGAGGAGCTGAACTGATGGCTACGCAGGCTGCCGCCAAACCCGCCAAGGCCAACATCCTCCAGGCGATCAACGCCGCCATCGCCGACGCGATGGAAGCCGACGACAATGTCGTGGTGCTGGGCGAGGATGTCGCCGATCCCGAGGAGGGTGGCGTCTGCGGCGTCACCAAGGGGCTGTCGTCGCGCTTCGGCGATGCTCGGGTGCGCTCGACTCCGATCTCCGAACAGGCGATCATCGGCGCCGCGATCGGCGCCTCGCTGGTCGGCTTCAAGCCGGTCGCCGAGATCATGCTGATGAACTTCACCACGGTGGCGATGGATATGATCGTCAACCACGCCGCCAAGCTGCGCTTCATGTCGGGCGGGCAGACCCATGTGCCGATCGTGATCCGCACCATGACCGGCACCGGCTTTGCTTCGGGCGGCCAGCATTGCGACTATCTGGAGGCCTGGTTCGCCCACACGGCCGGCATCAAGGTAGTGGCGCCGTCCAGCCCGCGCGACGCCTATGGGCTGATGCGCAGCGCGATCGACGATCCCGATCCGGTGATGTTCATCGAGAATCTGCCGACCTACTGGGCCCCCGCCGAGGCGCCCGAGAAGGGCCATCGCGTGCCGATCGGCAAGGCGAACGTGCTGAGCGAGGGCAGCGACGTTACCATCGTCGCCTATGCGCGGATGATCCAGGAGGCGCTGCCGGCGGTCGCCCAGCTCGCCGAGGCGGGCATTTCCGCTGAACTGATCGACCTGCGCACCATCGCACCCTGGGATCGTGAGACCGTGCTCGCCTCGGTCGCCAAGACCGGCCGGGCGATGATCGTCCATGAGGCGGTGACGCCGTTCGGGGTGGGCGCGGAGATCGGATCGGTGCTGAACGAGGAACTGTTCGGCAAGCTCAAGGCGCCGGTCAAGCGGCTCGGCGGGGCCTTCTGCCCGGTACCCTTCTCCAAGCCGCTGGAGACCGCCTTCGCGCCGCAGACCGCGGATATCGTTGCCGCCGCACAGGCCCTGATGGGCCGATAATCTTCCAAGGGAGTTCGCCATATGGCCGTTGAGATATTGCTGCCGAAGCTCGGCTTTTCGATGAACGAGGGGGTGCTGGCCGAATGGCTGGTCGCCGATGGCGGCCAGGCGGTCGAGGGCCAGCCGCTTTATGCGCTGGAATCGGAGAAATCGACCCAGGAAGTCGAAAGCCCGGCGAGCGGCACCCTCAAGATCATCGCCGCTGTCGGCGAGACCTATGAGGTTGGTACCGTCCTCGGCGTGATCGAGTAACGATGCGCTACATCCTCCACGTCACCTCGCGTGCGCTCCCCGGTCGGGAGCAGGATTATGATCGCTGGTATGATGAGATTCACGCCGCCGAGGTGCTGGCGCTACCCGGCTTCCTGTCGTGCGATCGCTATGACGAGCTTGGGCCGGACGGCCAGCCGACAGGGACGTTCGTCGCCCATTATGGGGTGGAGACCGACGATCCCGCCGCGCTGCTGCAAAGCCTGTTCGCGGCCGTGCCGACGATGCGGCTGACCGACGCATTCGACCCCGACAGCGCCAGCTTCTCCTTCCTCCGGCCGCACGGCTGATCATGCGCGCCGTCGCGATCGGGCGCTATGGCGGGCCCGAGGTGCTCGAGCTTGTCGAACTGCCGCTGCCTGAACCGAAGCCGGGCGAGGTGCTGGTCGCTATCCGCGCGGCGGCGGTCAATCCGGCCGACGGCAAATGGCGGGCCGGCATGTTCGCCGGCTTCGCGCCGGTCGGCTTTCCACACATATTGGGCTATGACGTCGCCGGTACTGTGGCGGGCGGTGATGGCCTGCCCGTCGGCACGCGGGTTGCCGCGATGCTCGATCCCTTCATCAAGGGCGGCTATGCCGATCATGTCGCGGTGGCGGCCGATCGGCTGGTCGCGATGCCTGATGGCCTGTCCTTCGAGCAGGCGGCGGCGGTGCCGACGGCGGGACTCACCGGTAGCCAGTTGGTCGAGCGCGCGGTCGATGCGCGGCCCGGTCAGCGCATCCTGATCACCGGCGCCACTGGCGCGGTCGGCCGCTTCGCGCTCGATGCGGCGCGGCGTCGCGGCGTGGCGGTGGTCGCGGCGGTGCGGACTTCGCGGAAGGCCGAAGCGCTGGCGCTCGGCGCCGAGGCGGCGATCGCCCTCGGCGAGGAGGATTGGACGGGGGTGCCGTTCGATCATGTCGTCGACACGGTCGGCGGCGATGCCGTTGCCGCACTGTGTCGGCATCTTCGTCCCGGCGGCCGGATCGCGACCGCAGCCACCACGCCGATCGATCCGCAGGGCCTGCCCGCCACGCCCGAATTCTACGCTGTCGTCGCCGATGCCGAGAGGCTTGGTCGTCTGCTTGAGGCCGTCGCCAAGGGCGAGATCGCAGTTCCGATCGCGCGGGTGATGCCGCTGGAGCAGGCCGCCGAGGCGCAGCGGCTGACCGATGCCGGCGGCGCGGGCGGGAAGATCATCCTGGCGCCCTGACGGGCTCAGTCCCCGTCGCGGTACATCCGCTCCAGCGTGCCCGCCAGCGGCACCGGCACGAAGCCGTCGCCGAAAGGCCAGTCGAGGAAGCCCGCCGCCGCCATCGTGCCGCCGTCGACATGCAGGGTCATGCCCGATACGAAGCGCGCCATGTCCGATGCCAGGAACAGCACTGCGTCGGCCAACGCCTCGGCCGGCGGCTGCTCTCCGCGAGGGATGTACATCTCCATGCCCTTGGACATCGCGGACGGGGGCAGGCGGCCGAAGGCCTCGCCATATTCGGGCGGGAGGCCGTTCATATTGCCCCGGCTGGGGGTGGTGTCCGGTGCGATGCAGTTCAGCCGAATCTTCTCCTTGCCGAGTTCCACCGCCATGGCGCGGGTGAAGTTGGTGGTCGCCGCCTTGGCGCCGGCATAGACCGAGAAGCCGGCGGCGCCGCGATGCGCCTCGATCGTGGTGAAGCTCACTATGCTGCCGCCCGCGCCCGATCGCCGGATCAGCGGCACGGCGCGCTGTACCGACTGGACGGCATAACCATAGTTGCGCTGGATATCCTGGGCGATGTCGGCACGGCTCGCCGCCATGAATTCGCGCCGTTGGGTGCCGCCCGCGATGTTGACGAGGATGTCGATCCGCTCGAAATCGCGTTCGAGCCGATCGTAGAAGGCATCTAGCGCGGCTTCGTCCGTCGCATCGGCATGGCAGGTGGTGACCGTACGGCCGAGTGTGCACGCCGCCGAGGCGGTTTCCGCCATCGCCGCCTCATCGATATCGCAGAGGGCGAGGTCGACCCCCGCTCGGGCGAGCGCGATCGACACCGCCGCGCCGATCCCGCCGCCGCCGCCGACCACAGCCGCGACCTTGCCGGACAGGCCGGCGCGCTCCTCCAGAAATCCGGTCATCATCCCTCTCCCGTCACCATTTGCGGCGGAGCTGCGATCCGATCCGGCGGCGGCGCAGCGCCTCCGCCCGCTCCTCGCCACCGATCCGCGCGGCGCCATCGGGCAGGTGGCGGTAGAGTTCGGCGAACTTCACCTTCTTCACCTCAGGGGTGGGATGGCTCGAGCAGCGATACCAGCGGCCGATCAGCATCCCGTAGAGATTGCCCCCGGTATCCAGCCAGTTGGCGACGCCGGGATCGTGATGCGCCAGCACCGCACGGAATTTCCCGTCCGCATCCACCTTCGCCTGCAGCCCGTTGAGGCTCGACTGGCGATAGACATAATCGACCTGGTTCCAGAGCCTGTCGATCACCTGGATGTTCCAGTAGGGGCGCTGCTCGGGCAGATCGCTCTCGATGATCAGCGCCTCGTCCTCGCCGATGTCGAACACCGTCTCCCAATAGGCCTGCGGCCAGTCCTTGCCGTTGCCGAGCTCCTGGAAGCTGGTGAGGTTGAAGCGGTTGACGAAGCCGTTGTCGGCGCAGCGCGCGACCGCGCCGATTGATATCTGCGACAGGTTGCGGACATAGCCGCCGAACAGATGCTCCAGCTTCGCGTCGGTCTGTTCGGGCGTCAGCGCCGGGCGGATGGCGGGCGCATCGATCCGCTCGATGGCGAGGCGCACGTCGCGCTCGCGGCCCCAGTCGTAGGAGAATTGCCGGACGAGAATGAAGTCGGCCTCCTCGGGCAGCTTCAGCCAGTTGTCGTCATGGCCGGCGGGCCGCTCGGCGCTGAAGATCACCTCGAACCGGCCATCCTCGTCCATCTCCAGATCGTCGAAGTCATGATTGCCAAGGCCCTTGCCCGGCAGCGGGTCCATGCCGATGATCCGGTTGCCGAGCGCGAAGCCGGCGACGGGAGCGTTGCCGCGCTCGCCTGTCACCCGATAGGTGCCACGTGCGTCGACCGGGGCATAATAATAGACCGCATCGGGATTGGGCTGCGCCAGAAACACCGAATTCTCGAAGGGGGCGAATTCGGGATGGTCAGTGGTCGACTGGAACAGCAGGAAATAGCCCTGCGACAGGTTCATCGCGAACTGGCGCCAGAGCTGCGCCTTCATCGCCTCGCTGTCCGGAAAATGCGTCCTTGTGAGCAGGTCGGCTGCCGGTTTCAGCAGCTCCGCATAGTCGGCCCAGTCGCGCATATCCGTCTCTCCCTCGGTCGATGGCGCGCAGGGTGGCGGATCGGTGCGGGCGAGGCCAGTTGCGGGTATATCCACCGCATCCATGATGGCTGGCCACATTCCATCATTCGATCCGCACTGATAATGTCGCGCTCATCCCATGACATTATTCGATAATGGGGAATGGTGATGGACCGGCTGACGGCGATGGAGGCTTTCGTGGCGGTGGCCGAGCTGGGCTCGTTCAGCCGTGCCGCTGCGCGGATGCGGATGTCGGCTGCGATGATGACGCTTCATATCGCGCGGCTGGAGGAGAAGCTCGGCGTCCGGCTGTTCAACCGCACCACCCGGAGGGTCGACCTGACCGAGGACGGCCGCCAGCTGCTCGACCGCGCCCGCGCCGCGCTCCATGCCTTCAGTCAGGCGGAAAATGCGCTGAAGCCGGGCGGCGGGCTGACCGGGCGGGTGCGGATCGATGCACCGGCCTCGATCGGCCATGGCTTCATCGTTCCCGCGCTGGAAAGCTTCCACCGCCTCTATCCCGATATCGTCGTCGAGCTGAGCCTGGGCGATCGCGGCACCGTCTTTCGCGCCGATGGCTTCGACATATTGCTCAGGGTGGGGGAGGCGCCGCTGTCGGGCTGGATCACCGTGCCGCTGGGGACGACCCGACTCGTCTGCCTGGCCGCGCCCGATTATATCGATCGGTACGGCGCCCCGGCCACGCCCGAGGACCTCAACGAGCATCGCTGCATCCTCTATGCCAGCGTCGAGGGGGCGGGTGGCAATCCGTGGAGCTTCGCACAGAACGGCCGGCGGGTGCGCATCCGCCCGCCGGCTGCCTTCACCTTCAACGACGGCGCGGCGATCATGGCAACGACCTGCGCCGGGCTCGGCATCGCGCAGAATCTGGAGATGCTGGCCCATGACGAGCTACATAGCGGTCGGCTGCGCCCCCTGCTCGAGGACTGGACGACAATGAGCCTGCAGGTCGTGCTGATGAGCGCCAGGGATCGTTATACGCTGCCCCATGTGCGGGCGACGATGGACTTCCTAGCCGAGCGGATCGACTGGCGGCTTTGACCCGGATCAGCCGCCCCGGCTCACCGGGACCAGTGCGCCGCTGATCGCGCGCGCAGCGGGCGAGGCGAGGAACAGGATCACGTCGGCGAGCGCGGCCGGCTGTACCCATTGGCTGAAATCGGCATCGGGCATGTCGGCGCGGTTAACCGGCGTATCGATGATGCTGGGCAGCACCGCGTTGACGGTGACGGAGCTGCCCGCCAGCTCGGCGGCAAGGCTTTCGGTCAGCTTGTGGACCGCCGCCTTGGATGCGGCATAGCCGCCCATTCCCGCTGCTGCGACCAGCGCACCGCCCGCGCCGATATTGACGATGCGGCCCGCTTCGGCCTTGCCCAGCGGGCCGAGCGCGGCTTTGGTCATGTTGACGCAGGTGGTCGCGTTCATCGCGAACATGCGCGCCCAGGTGTCGCTGCCGCCATCGGCCAGCGTCTGCCAGGTGAAGCCGCCGGCGACGTTGACGAGCACGTCCACCCCGCCGAACGCCGCGACTACGTCGGCCACGGTCTTTTCGGCGGCGCCCGCATCGGTCAGGTCGATCCCGCCCAGATCGATCCCACCGGCCAGCGGTTCGGGTGCGGAGGTCGCGAAATCGACCCGCGCCACCCGTTCACCCGTTGCCGCGAAGGCTGCCGCGACGGCGCGCCCCAAGGTGCCGAAGCCGCCGGTGACGATGATCGATCGTGCCATGATATTCCCCTCTATGCGCCGCCGCGCTCGCGCGTCAGCGGCCGGACATAGGAGATATCGCCCTTGTCGCGGCGGTTGGGGCCGGACTTGTGGAGCAGCCGCTCGGCTTCCTCGGGCAGGCGATTCTCCATGAACAGGCCGGCCTTCTCGTTCACGCAGACGCGATGCGCAATCCTCCACTCGCCGTCGCGCTTCTCGAAGCGGTCGACATAGCGGCCGAAGGCAAGGGTGGGCGGCCCCATCCGGTTCTCGCCCCAGAAGACATAATAGGTCTCGCCATGGGCGGTATCGCCATCAAGTTCGAGACTGTGATTGGCGATGATGTGCTGGTGCCTGGTCTGATATTCCCCGTGCCAGCCGATCGCCCAGTCGACGAACTCCGCCGCATGGCCCTCGGCCACACCATGTTCGTCGAACGCATCGGGCCAATAGGCGGACAGCATCAGCTCCCGGTCGTGGCGGTCGACCCCGCGCGTGTAGCGCAGCAGGCATTGCTGGATGTCGAAACGGTCCTTCTGCTCGCGCACGAAGGCGACCAGCTCGGGCGTCAGCATATCGGACATGGCGGTTCCTTCAGAGTACGGGTTCAGGCGGCTGTCGGTGCGGGCTGGCCGCCGCGCACCAGCCGTCCGGGCAGCGCGCCCGTGGCCACCCCGTTGCGGTAGGTGACAACGCCGCTGACTATGGTCGCCTCATAGCCCTCGGCGCGCTGTGACAGCCGCCGTCCGCCGGTCGGCAGGTCGTAGCTGGCGTGCGGCGCGTGGAGGTGCAGCCGGTCCATGTCGATCACGTTGAGATCCGCCTTATAGCCGGGTTTGACCAGCCCGCGGTCGTTCAGGCCCACGGTCAGCGCGGGCTCATGGGCGAGCTTGCGGATCGCATAGGGCAGGTCGATCTTGCGGTCGGGCTCGGCGTCGCGGACCCAATAGGTCAGCATATAGGTGGTGTAGGCCGCGTCGCAGATCATGCTGTAATGCGCGCCGCCGTCGCCGAGCGCCGGGATGGTGTAGGGATTCCTGACGAGGTGGCGGCCGGAACTCTCGAATTTCTCCCCCTCGGCATTGCCCATCGGGCGATAGAGCACCTCATGCCCGTCGCGCTCCAGCAGCGCGTCGTAGATCAACTCCTTCGGATCAACGCCCCGCGCGCGGGCCTGGGCGGCGATGCTGTCCTCGGTGCGCGGATTATAGTTGGGCGGATCGCCGAGCACGAACAGCGCATCGAGGTCCGAGATGATGAACTTGAAGAAATCATGCGGGTCTTCCGGGGATTCGGCGATCAGCCGCTTGCGGAATTCCGGATCGCGCATCCGCGCCACCTTCTGCTCCAGCGGCAGATGCTCGATCGCGCGATAGCTGGGGTTGAGCGCGAAGGGGTGGAGCGACAGTTCGAGGCCGAGCAGCCCACCGGTCGGGCGCGGGATGATCTGCCCGCGAATCTCCAGCCCTTCCTTGTTGGCCTGATCGAGATCGTTGAGCGTCTCGCGCCAGTCGCCCGGGGTGTGGGGTGTCTGCATGAAGGTGAAGGATACCGGCCGGCCGGAGGTCTTCGCGATGTCGCGCAGCAGATCGAAGCGCTGGCGCGCGGTGACGTCGTAGCTCGGCACCATCTGGAACACGCCCTTGCCGGCGTCGCGCAGGCCCGCGGCGAGTGCCAGCACCTCCTGGTCCTCGGTCGGCACCGAAGGCGCCAGTTCGCCGGTGCGGAAGCGGTGGGCATAGCTGCGCGAGGTGGTGACGCCCAGCGCGCCCGCCTCGATCGCCTCGGCGGTCAGCCGCCGCATCTCGACCAGGTCCTGTTCGGTCGGCGGCTCCAGATGCGCGCCGCGCTCGCCCATCACATAGACGCGCAGCGGGCTGTGCGGCAGCTGGGCGGCGAAATCGATGTCGCTCTCGCGCTTCTCCAGCGCGTCGAGATAGTCCGGGAAGCTTTCCCAGTTGAACGGCACGCCATCGGCCATCACGACCTCGGGAATATCCTCGACGCCTTCCATCAGCTTGATCATCAGATGATGGTCGCCCGGCTTCACCGGTGCGAAGCCGACCCCGCAATTGCCCATCACGACCGTCGTCACGCCATGGTCGGACGACGGCGCCAGACGGTTCTCCCAGGTGATCTGGCCGTCATAATGGGTGTGGACGTCGACGAAGCCTGGGGTGACGATCTTGCCGCTGGCATCGATCTCCTCGGCACCGTTGCCCTCCACCGTGCCGACTGCGACGATGCGGCCGTCCTTGACGGCGACATCGGCCGCGAACGGCTCGCCGCCGCTGCCGTCGAACAGGGTCCCGCCGCGAATGACGATGTCGAACTCAGCCATGTCTCCACTCCTCGATGGCGCCATCGCGCCTTTGCGCCGAGATTATTCTTCGTTCCGCCGCGCCACAAACGCGGACCGGCAGCCTTCAGCCCTGTGATATCTGCGCGAAGAAGCGTCCGACATTGGCGGCGAAGGCGGCTGGCTCTTCCAGCGCGGCGAAATGGCCGCCGGCCTCCATCTCCTGCCAGTCGGCGATGGCATAGGCGCGCTCGGCGGCGCTGCGCGGCGGATAGGGCATGAACTCGCGCGGGTAGAGGGCAAGGCCGGTCGGCACCTCGATCCGCCTGCCCGGCCGCGCCTCGGTGAAGATGGTGTGATACATCCAGATCGCCGACTGGACCGCATCGTTGACCAGATAGACCATGATATTGTCGAGCAGCCAGTCCTTGGAGAAGCGGCTCTCGATATCGCCGCCGGTGTCGCCCCAGCCGTGGAATTTCTCGCAGACCCAGGCGGCGAAGCCGATCGGGCTGTCGGCCAGCGCCAGCCCGATCGTCTGCGGCTTGGTCGCGTGCTGCATCATATAGGCGGATTCGCGCAGCTGCACCGCCGCCAGCGCCTGCCGGTAGGCGGTGGTCTCGGCATCGTCGCCCTCGGTCGAGGGTGGCGCCATGAACAGGTTCAGGTGGATCGCGCTGAGCACATCGCCATGGTCCGCGCCGAGGGCGGCGGTCACCGCCGATCCCCAGTCGCCGCCCTGCGCGCCGAAGCGCTGATAGCCGAGCGCCTCGGTCATCAGCTTTCGCCACAGCCGGGCGACGCCGGCCGGGCCGATCGGGCGCGGCGGCCGGCCCGAAAAGCCGTAGCCGGGCAGAGAGGGGATGACGAGGTCGAAGCCCATCGCCGACAGCGGCTCGATCACGCCGAGGAATTCGAGCACCGATCCCGGCCAGCCATGGGTCAGCAGCAACGGGAAGGGCCGGGCCGGGCCGGTGCCGCGCACATGGATGAAGTGGATATCGATGCCGTCGATCCGGGTACGGAAATGCGGCAGCGCGTTGAGCCGGGCCTCGCAGCGGCGCCAGTCATAGCGGGTGCGCCAATGGTCCAGCAGCCCCGCCAGCCAGCGCGCGTCGGTGCCATAGCGCCAGTCCGCGTCGTCCTCCGGCGCATAGCCGACCTCGGACAAGGCGAGCTTCGCCGCGATCCGGTCCAGCTTCGCCTGCGGGATATCGATGCGGAAGGGTTCGATCGCCATCAGGCCGCTGCCCTTCCCATGTCGCCGCCCTTTTCGAATCGCTCCAGATAGTCACGCAGGCCGCGCGGCTCGGGCTTGTGCGCGGGATCGTAGAAGGGCGAGAAGACCTTGAGCAGTCGCGGGCCGGTGTGACGACGCATGAAGGCCTGGAATTCCTTCAGGCTGGCCTTGGATCGCTCGACCTCCTCCGCGCTCATCGAGCGGCGGTCGGCGTCGATCAGCTCCTGCGAGACACGCTTGCTGTAGGCACCGAGATGGCGGATCGCGCTGACGAAGCCATAGCAGCGATAGAGCCAGCCGTTCCAGAAGCGGCCCCAGAGCCCCTTGGCATAGAGCGCCCGGAACAGCCGGAAGCAGACCTCGCGATGCTCATATTCCTCGGCCATATGCCACTTCCACAGGGCGACCGCCTCATGGTCAGCACCCTCCAGATAGGGGTCGTAAATCTCGAACCACATCGTGGCGGCGGGCGAGCCGAGCGATTCGAACCCTTCCGAATAGGCGAGGCAATATTTGAGCGAGCGGTGCTCCAGCATTTCCTCATATTCGCGCTCGATCCGCTGTTCGTGCGGGATGATCTCCGGATAGGCCGCGCGGATGTTGCGATTGAAGCCGGCATGCTGGCGATAATGCTGGGCCTCCTGCGCGATGAAGATGTCGATCTCGCGGTGCAGCCGAGTCTCGCTGTCGGGCAGGATCGCCTTGGCCTTCGTCATCACCTTGATCAGCCAGGGCTCGACGAACACGGGAATGGTCGAGGACGCATTCACGTTGTGCGCGAATTCGCGGTTCGGCGCCCAGTGGGGGCGGACCCGGGAATAGTCGATCTTGGGGAAACGGGCTTTCATCGTCGTCCTCTCCTGTGATGATGTCAGCCCCAGGCCACGGGAAGCTGGCGGCGGCCCCAGTACATCCAGCTGTCGATCCGCTCGGTCTCGCCGGTCAGGCGCAGCTTCGGCAGCCGCTCGACCAGTTTGCGCAGGCCGATCTGCGCCTCCAGCCGGGCGATTGGCGCGCCCAGGCAGAAATGGACGCCATAGCCGAACGACAGATGCCGCTTCACCTGGTTGAGCGGGCGGTCGATCCTGAACATGTCGGGCTCGTCGAAGATGTCGGGATCGCGATTGGCCCCCATCATCGAGAACATCAGCTTGCTGCGCTCGGGCAGTTCGGTGCCGTGCATCGTCACCGGGCACAGGCTGGTGCGGAAATGGGAATTGATCGGCGGATCGAAGCGCAGGCTCTCCTCGATCGCATTTTCGACCAGATCGGGATTGGCCTTGAGCTGCTCCCACAGTGCGGGCGTCTCCAGCAGCCGCCAGATCACGTTGGTCAGCAGGCTGGTGGTGGTCTCCTGCCCGCCGGTCAGGAAGGCGGTACAGACCTGGAACAGCTCCATATCGTTGAAGCGGCGCCCCTCGACCCGGCTGACCAGCGCCAGTGAGATATAGTCGGGCGGCAGCACCGTGCCCCAATGCTCCAGCGTGGGGTCGTCGATCCCGGCATCGGCCAGCATCTGCTTGCGCGCCTCGATCAGCCCCATGAAATGGGGCATGATCTCCGCGATCAGCGACTGTTCGGCGGCGGGATTCTTGTCGTTGAACAGCAGCGACTGGAGCTCGTCGGCCCAGCGCTTGTAGTCAGCGTACATCGCCTGGTCGGCGCCCAGCATGAAGCACATCGTCCTGGCCGGCAGCGGCAGCGCGAACAGGTCATGGAAATTGCCGCTCTTGTCGGCGCGGGCTTCGAGGCCGGAGACCAACTCCTCGGCGATCGCCTCGACCTCGGGCCGGTAATATTTCATCCGCGAAGGGGTCATGCCCTTCCGCAGCGCGGCGATATATTCGAGGTGGAAGGGAGGATCGGTCAGGATACCGAAATCGCTGAACTCGGCCCAGTCGATCGGCCCGTCACCCCATTTGAACGACCAGACCGGATTGTCGGACAGGATCTTGTCGCGGATCTCCTTATAGTCGCTGGTGACGTAGAACTGATATTCGTCGCCCTGATAATGGTAGAAGGGGCATTTGGCGGCGAGCTCGGAATAGGCCGGGCCGGGATTACGCACCGTTTCCGGATCCAGCGGATCGAAGACATGATCCGCCCTGGTCTTAAGCTGCCGTTCCGCGCCTTCGTCGCGTGGCCGTGCCTGCGCCGCTCCGCTCATCCCGTCCTCCATATCGTGATGCGGGAAATTTACGGGCAGCGGCGCCGCGATTGAACGGTGAATTGTTTAGGGCCCTAATCATCGCTGTGCGGCACGCCGACGAAATCGCGATCGAGCTGTTCGTGCATGTCGCCCAATATCCGGCTCAGCGCCTGCCGATCCTCCGGGGGCAGGCGCCGGAACAGTTGGACGATCTTCGCCTCGCGGGCGATCAGCAATATCGCATCCTCGATGAGCGCGCGGCCCCTGTCGGTCAGGTGGAGTTCGAAGGCGCGCCGGTCGGCACCCTGCTCGCGGGTCAGCAGGCCCTCCTTCTCCAGCCGTGCGACGCGGGTCGAGAGCACCGCGTTGGAGACATAGAGGATCGAGGTAAGATCGGTCGCGCGCAGCGCGCGGCGGCGGTCGCGGCCGAGGCTGCCGAGCAGGTGGATATCGGCGAAGCTGTGGCCAAGCTTGTGGACCACCCGGTCGAGGTCGGTCGCGACCAGATGGCCGACCGTGAACAGGTGCCACATCGTCGCGAAATATTCGACGTCGAGCTCGGGCAGCAGCCGCGCATAATAGTCGCGTCCGGCTTCCAGCTCCTCGGTCGGTTTCCTGGGCATGACGAAGCTTGTGCCACCCGTCGCCGCTTATGTCAGCCCCGCCCGCCGGTCAGGGCCAGACCAGATCGAGCCGCAGCACCCCGTTGACCATTCCCGTCGCCAATACCGGCTGGGTTCCGGGCTTGATCCGGAACTCGGGAATGCGCTTCAGCCATTCCTCCAGGAAGATGCGGATCTCGCGTCGGGCGAGCACCGCGCCGGGGCAGGCGTGGGCGCCGTTGCCGAACGCGGCATGGACCGGTTTCTCGCGATCGAAATCGACCTCCAGTGGATCGGCGGTGATGCGGTCGTCGACACCGACGAACAGGTTGGCCGGCAGGATGCGGTCGCCGGCGCGGAAACGGTTGTCCTTATAGTCGAAATCATGAGTGATGATCCGCGCGGTGTTGGCGAGGCCGTGGCGGCGGATCAGCTCCTCGATCGCGTTCTTCAAGAACGCCTCGTCGTCGATTCGCTCGACGAGTTGGCGGCGATGGCCGGGATTCAGGGCCAGGAAGCGGGCGATGAAGGCGATCATGCCGGCGACGGTGTCGAGCCCGCCGAACAGCACCAGGGTCGCGTAGGAGATCGCCTCCGCCTCGGAGATGCGCTCGCCGCTGATGTCGACATTGACCAGTTTGCTCAGCAGGTCATCACCCGGATTGTCGCGGCGCGCGCGAATCCAGGGCAGCAGATAGGCGCCCATCGCATGCTGCGCGCCCAGCCTTATCTCGGCGGTGCTGCCGCGCACCGAATCCTCGGCTATGGTCAGCAGATAGGCCTTGTCGTCGAGCGGGATCTTCACCAGTTCGAGAAAGACGTGGATCGGCAGGACCTTGGCGAAATCCTCGACGAACTCGCACTCGCCCAAGGGCCGGAGCCGCTCGGCCGCGTCGATCGCCACCTGCCGGACATTCTCTTCCAGCTCGGATACGATCGAGGGCAGCAGCGCCTGCATCAGCGGACGTCGGTAGCGGGCATGTTCGGGCGGATCGATTTCCAGCGGGATTTGCCGCGGCGTGCCCTCGGGCATCGGCGGCAGCACGATCTGCTGATATGAGAAGCGGCTATGATCGCGCTGCATGACGAGGATATCCTCGCCACGCGTCGCCACCCAATGGCCGCCGTTGCGCGGGGTCCAGAAGATGTCGGGCGAGCTTTGCTGGATCGCGGCATAGGCGGCCTGGATGTCCTCGGCGGCGCCGGGGACATTGTAGAGGTCGAAATCGCGCACGCGATCGGCGGGAACATGATCGGGCCGGGGCGCAAGGCCCGCTTCCATGGCGTCCTGCATCGTCGTCCTCTCCCTATTCGGCCGCGATCGGGGCGGCATCCCGCTTGCGTGCGGCCGCCGCGACGGCGGTGAACTCGTCGTAGACGGTCAGCGGCCGGTGCAGCGTGGCCGGGTCGCCGATCTCCTCGAAATGTGCGGCGACGTCCTCGACGCTCGGCGCCTCGGCGCCGGCCGGCGATATCCAGCCCTCGGTCGCGTGGATCAGCACCTCGGCATAACGGCCGCCATTGGCGCTGAAGATGCCGTGGGTCGACCGGCACTGCTCGCTCGCCAGATATAGGGCGAGCGGGGTGTTGAACGCGGGCAGCAGCCGATCCTGCACCGCCGAATAATCGGCCTCCAGCACCGAGCGGGCGAACTCCGGAATCTCCATGAAGCCGTCGTTCATCTCGGCCATCAGCCGCGACTGGGCGGTGGGCATCAGCAGGTTGGACTTTATGCCATAGGCCGATCCTTCGATCGCGACGATGTGACTCAGCCCCATCAGCCCGCCCTTGGCCGCTGCATAATTGGCCTGCCAGGCATGGCCGAACATCGCGCTCGCCGATCCCGTGAAGACGAAGCGGCCATAGCCGTGCTTGCGCATGACCCGGTAGGCGGGCTGCGCGACGTAGAAGGCGCCCTTCAGATGGACGTCGATGATCGCATCGAGCTTCGCGTCGTCGATATCCTCGAAGCGGGCGTTGCGCAGGAAGCCGGCATTGCTGATGCAGATGTCGACCTTGCCGAACGCCTCGACCGCGGCGGCGATGATCGCCTCTCCGCCCTGCCGGGTGGCGACGCTGTCATGATTGGCGACGGCCTTGCCGCCTGTCGCGCGGATCTCGTCGACCACGGCGTCGGCGGCGCTCTGCGACGCGCCTTCGCCCGCCCCGCTTCCGCCGAGATCGTTGACCAGCACCGCGCCGCCGCGCCGGGCGATCTCCAGCGCATAGTCGCGGCCGAGGCCATTGCCGGCGCCGGTGATAACGGCGACCCTGCCGTCGAAGCATATCTGTTCGGTCATCGCTCAGTCTCCGAAGCGCACGTAGAGATGTTTGGGCACGCGCATCATCGAACCCTGGATCTGCGGGCGCGGCTTGTCCGGATCGAAGCGCAGGTTCGGCAGATGATCGAGCACCGCGTGGAGCGCGCGGGTCATCTCCACCCGCGCCAGATGCTGGCCGACGCAGATGTGCGGCCCGCGCGAGAAGGAGAAATGCGGCTTGCGGTCGCGGAAGATGTCGAACCTGTCGGGATCGGCGAACAGCGCCGGATCGCGATTGGCGGCGCCCGCGACAACATCGAGCAGCGAACCCGCCGGGATCGCCACCCCGCCCAGCTCGGTGTCGACGCTGGCCATGCGCAGCTGCGCGAGGACGGGCCCGTCCCAGCGCAGCGCTTCCTCAATCGCCTGCGGGATCAGCGCGCGATCGGCGCGGATCGCTTCGAACTGGTCGGGATTCTCCAGCAGCGCGGTCAGCAGGATGCTGGTGCCGCGATAGGTGGTGTCGCCTGCCGCGTTCATCAGCTGGCGGAGGAAGGAGATCAGCACCTCATGCGGCAGATGTTCGCCCTCCGCCTCGGTCAGGGCGAGCAGGCTGACCAGATCCTCGCCGGGGTTCTTCCGCCGCTCCTCGACCAGCGCGGTGAAATATTCGCCGAGCTTGCGGCCGGCCTCGATCGCCTTCTCATGGTGCACATAGTCGGTCTGGCCGAGTGCCAGCCGCTGGAAAGTGCGGACGTCCGCCTCGGGCAGGTCGAGCTGGTGGTAGATCACCTCGAACGGGTAGCGCAGCGTGAACTGCTCGATCAGGTCGGCCCGCCCATCGGGCAGGAAGCGGTCCATCAGGCCATGGACCACCGGATCCACGATCGTGTCGCCCCATTTCTTCACATATTGCGGCAGGAAGATCTTCTGGAAGATCCGACGCCAGCGGCCATGCTCCGGATTGTCCATCGTGCTGATGCTGCCCTGGCCGAAGGTGATGCCAAGGTTGAACTTGTAGGCCGCGTTGGAGAAGCGATCGGTGTCGGTCAGCACCTCGTTCACCTCGCGCGAGCCGACCACGGTGAACATCTTGCGATCCGGGTAGAGCGCCGCGGGCAGGCCCATCAGCGGGCGATAGCCGCCCTCGATCACCGGCGCCTCGGCGCGCCAGCGCGCGATCAGGGGATAGGGATCGGCATGATCGCCGAAATTGACCTCGTCCGAATTGAACGGATCATAGCTCGAATCGTCGAACTCCTGGATCCGGACAGCGCTCTCCATCGCTCACCACCTTATATGAAGTGAGCACTACATAAAATCGCGACTCCACGAGTGTCAATCGGAGCGGGGGCGCCACATCATATCCGCGATCATCTGTTCCAAGGCGCCCATCAGCGCCTCGCGGTCGGTCTGCGGCGGAAACAGCATCGGCTGGAACAACACGGCGGAGGCGATCATGCCGAAGCCCAGCCGCACCGCGATCGCATAGTCGACACCCGCCGCGCCGTCCTGCGCGGCATAGGTAGTGGATTTCTCGAAGAAACTGTCGAGCCCGCCGAACGGCAATGCCGGCTGGCCACGGCTGTCCGCCGGCATCTGGAACAGCAGTGCGCGGAACATCTCCTGATTGTCCTCGAACAGCGCATAGACGTTGCGGACGAAGCGGCGCGCGTCGGCATCGCGGTTCGGATCGCGCGGATCGGGATGGAGGGCGACGAAATCCTCCATGAGGCGATTGAACGGTGCCGTCACCACCTCGTCGAACAGCGTCGCCTTGTCGCCATAATAGCGGAACAGCAACGTCTCGCTGACGTCGGCGAGGCGGGCGATCTCCTTGGTCGTCGCGAAGGCATAGCCGCGCTCGGCGAAAAGCTGGCGGGCGGCGGCACGGATCCGCTCGACGACATCCTCGCGCGTGCGGCGGCGGCGGCGGGGGCTGGCCTCGGGGGCGGCTATGTCGATCGTCTCGGCCATGTCGCTATAGATCGCCTGATATCGTCCAAGTCCAGCGCACTATCGGCTCCGTCCTTCGAGGATCAGCGAAGCTGCGCGCCAGGCGGAGGCCATGATCGGGCCGTTGGTGTTCGCGGAAACCATCGCCGGCATGATCGATCCGTCGACCACGCGCAGCCCGTCCACGCCGCGCACCCGCAGCCGCTCGTCGAGCACCGCATCGTCGAAGTCGCCCATCCGGCAGGTGCCGCAGCCATGATAGCCGGCCTGGCCCTGGCTGCGGAACCCGGCGAGGATCTCCTCGTCGGTCTGGAGCGAGCGGCTCGGCTCGCGCTCGCCGGTCACCATCGGCGCGATGGCGGGCTGGCGCATCCACTCGCGGATATAGCGGTGCATCGCCACGGTGACGGCGCAGTCATAGGGATCGGTCAGATAGCCGGCATGGATCGTCGCCGGCTGGTTGGGATCGGCCGAGGCGATCCGGACATGGCCCTCGCTGCGCGATCGCAGCGGATAGCCGAACAGCTGGATGCTGTGGCCGCGATCGACGATCATATTGCCCTTCGCGTCGGGCATCGCGACGACCGGCGAGAACAATATCTCGATGTCCGACGTTGCCGATTCGGCCAGCACCTTCGCGAAGGCGCCGACCGTGCCATAGGCCACCGCCATCATCCCCGACCGGGCGAGATAATAGCGCAGCACATTGGCGGCGAGGCGCAGCCCGCGCAGCTGGGGATTGTGGCTGTGCGGCACGTTGATGTCGTACTGCATCATCATCAGCCGATGCTCGAGCAGATGCGCGCCGACCCCGGGGCTGTTGACCAGCGGCGCGATGCCGAGGCCCGACAGATGCCCCGCATCGCCGATCCCCGAGCGCTGCAATATCTGCGGCGACATCAGCGCGCCCGCCGACAGGATCACCTCGCCCTGGGCATCGAAGCGTTGGGGCGAGCCGTTCACCGTCGCCGCCACGCCGATGGCGCGCTGGCCCTCGAACAGTACCTTGTCCACCGTCGCGCCGGTGACGATACGCAGGTTCGGGCGGCGGCGGGCCTGCTTGAGGAAGGTCTGCGCGGTGCTCTGCCGGCGGCCCTTCCAGATCGTCCGCGTGGCATAACCAACGCCCTGTTGCTCGGGGCGGTTGAGGTCCTCCACCCGGGGCAGGCCCATCTGCTCGCCGGCCTTGATGAAGGCTTCGGTCAGCGGGCTACGCTCGCGCTCGACGCTGATGCCCAGCGCGCCGCTGCCGCCGCGCACATCATCCTCGCCCAGCTCGTGCCGTTCGATCGCGCGGAAGGCGGGGGCCATCTGGTCCCAGCCCCAACCCTTGGCGCCGAGTGCTTCCCAGCCGTCATAATCCTGTGGCTGGCCCCGGAAATACATCATCCCGTTCACCGAGGAGGAGCCGCCCAGCATCTTGCCGCGGATCCAGGTTTCGGACGGGATGTCGTCATGCGCCTCGGTCTGGAAATACCAGACATGGCGCGGGTCGGTGTAGAGCTTGGCGACGCCGCGCGGCATGTGGATGAAGAGGCTTTTGTCCTCGGGCCCCGCCTCCAGCAGCAGCACCTTGTTGGCCGGGTTGGCCGAAAGCCGCTCGGCCAGTACGCAGCCGGCCGATCCGGCGCCGACGATGATATAATCCCAGCTCACAGGGCGCTCCGGATCACGTCGCCGATCAGGGTGCGGCTGTCCTGGTCGATCTCGATCGTGTCGAACATGCGGTTGTGGCAGAAGGCGACGGCGAGCTTCAGGTCGGGGTCCGCCCAGCCGATCGATCCGCCCATGCCGGGGTGGCACAGCGCCCGCATGTTGCGCGGGGAAGAGACGGGCGGCGCCTCGGCCCCGCCCAGCCAGAAGCCGGCCCAGCCGATCGGCACCTTCATCCCGAAGAACACCGGGTCGGCATCCTCGAAATGCGGACGCGGGCCGGCGAAGCTGGCGACCCGATCCTCGGACAGCAGGCGTACCCCGTTCAGCTGCCCGCCATTGGCGAGCATCGCCCAGAAGCGCGCCTCGCTGCGTGCGTTGAAGATGCCGCCCACCGCCGGGATGCAGGCGCGGCGGACATAGGGCCGCTCGAACGGATCGGGCATCAGGTCGACGATCAGAGGCTGCGCCTCGCGCATCGCATTGCCGTCGGGCATCACATAGACCGCGACGTCGTCCAGTTTCGCGATGCGCGGCTCTACCTCTGCGGGAATGCCGAACCACAGGTCGGTCGCGCCCAGCGGCTCGGCGATCTCCTCGCGGACGAACTGGCCGAAGGGACGGCGCTTCGGGTCGGTGCGGCGGACCACCTCGCCGACCAGCCAGCCAAAGGTCATCGACTGGTAGGAGGACCGGCTGCCGGCGGGATAGGCGCCCGGCATCTCGGCGATGCGATTGCACATCCAGTCCCAGTTGGTCATCAGCTCTGGGGTGACGTCGGGCGGCATGCGCAGCACGCCCGATACATGGCTGAGGACGTGGCGGACGGTGACGTCGCCCTTGCCGGCCTGCGCGAAGTCCGGCCAATAGGCGGCGACCGGCGCGTCATAGTCTACCAGCCCGCGCTCGGCCTGGATGTGGAGCGCGGTGGCGGTGACGGCCTTCGACACCGAATAGACGTTGAACAGCGTGTCGCCGTCGACAGGGCGGCCGGTTGCGGCATCGGCCACGCCGGCCCAGCAGTCGACGACCTGCTCCTCGCCAACCCAGGCCGCGACCTGCACCCCGATCTCGCGCCCATCGGCCACCAGCGAATCGAGGGTGCGCTGCACCGCCTCATTGACCTTGTTCGCCACGGACATGCGCGTCCTCTCCTTATCGCCTGGATATTTCTCCCGGACCACTTATCAAGTAAGCACTACATAGTATAGTGCGCGCCCGAAGCGGCGGGAGGAGAGGCGATGAACGGAAATTACGAGACAATCGCGCTGCGACGCGAGGGAGACATCCTCGAGCTGCGAATCCATCACAAGGGTGAAGCCGCGCGCTGGGGGCTGTGGGGCGGGCTGCACCGCGAGCTTGGCCTCGCCTTCGCCGAGATCGCGGCCGATCCCGACCTGCGCGCGCTGATCCTGACCGGCACCGGTGAAGCTTTCTGCGCCGAATTCGACATGGAGGGGGAGATGCCGCCGGCCATGTCGCCCGCCACCTGGGACGTGATCTTCCGCGAGGGCCGCGCCCTGCTCAACAACCTGCTGGCGATCGAGGTGCCGGTGATCGCGGCGGTCAACGGCCCCGCTTTCATCCATGCCGAACTGGCGGTGCTCGCCGATATCGTGCTGGCGTCGGACGATGCCGCGTTCGCCGATAAGGCGCATGGCATCGCCGGGGTGGTGCCGGGCGATGGCGTCCACACCATCTGGCCGATGCTGCTCGGCCCCAATCGCGGCCGCTATTTCCTGCTGACCGGGCAGGAGATCGACGCTCAGGAAGCGCTAGGCTGTAGTGACATTTTAGGGATTTACGCCGACGAAGGTTTCTGATTCAACGCTGGCTTTTGGAGGCTGGTGTGGAAGGCGAGGTTCTTCGAGACGATCAATGGGACCGTCTGCGAGAGTTCGTGCCGGGTGGTCGCAAGGGACGGAGAGGCCCACGCAGCGACGGCCGTCGCTTTCTAAATGCCCTTTTGTGGCTGGCGCGTTCAGGCGGTCGCTGGCGCGATCTTCCAGAGAGGTTCGGCCCCTACCAGACCGCCAAGCGGCGCTATTATCGTTGGGTCGAGCAGGGGGTGATCGACCGGATATTCGAAGCCGTGTCGGATGATCCCGATATTGAATGGCTGGCAATCGATGCGACGGTGATCCGCGCTCAAGCCCAAGCGGCTGGGGCAAGGGTAAAAAGGGGGGCGCTCAAGCCCAGGCTCTTGGGCGATCCAGAGGCGGGTTTGGCACCAAAATCCACGCCGTAGTCGATGCCCTTGGCTTGCCGATCCGCTTCATCCTCGGCCCTGGACAGCAAAACGACATGGCACCGGCCTGCGATCTGATCCGAGGCATTCCAGCTGAAAGAGTGCTGGCGGATCGTGCCTACGACGCCGACAGCTTGCATGACCTCATCTACGAGCAAGGCGGCGAGCCGATCATTCCGCCTCGCCGCCATCGCAAATATCAGCACCACTATGATCGCATTGCCTACAAGCAGCGCTGGGGCATCGAGGGCTTCTTCGCAAAGCTCAAGCAGTGGCGGCGCATCGCCACACGCTACGACAAAATTGCCAGAAACTTCCTCGGCTTCGTTAAACTCGCCAGCATCATGCTGTGGCTCAAATGATTAAATCGTCACCACAGCCTAGCGCTCGGCATCGTCGGTGAAGTGCTGCCGCGCGACCGGCTGCTCGACCGCGCCTGGGACCATGCCCGGACCCTCGCCGCGCGCCCGCCGCTGGCGATGCGCTATGCCCGGATCGCGCTGACGACGCGGCTACGCGAACAGGTCGCGCGTGATCTGGGGCCGGGGCTGATGCTCGAGGGCATGACGGTGCTCGCCGGTCATGGCGGCTGATTATTACGTGATCCTGAAAAGTATCTTCGAAAAGGAAGGGATTATACAGTAGCGGCAATAGGCATATCCTCCGGCGCAGATAGAAAAAGGGAGAGGCAATGGACTTCCCGCATCTCTTCGCGCCCTTCGCGATCCGCGACATGCGCCTGAAGAACCGCATCATCATGGCGCCGATGGAAAGCCATCTCGGCAATGCCGACGGATCGGTGTCGAAAGAGGCGATCGCCTATTATCGCGAGCGCGCGCTGGGCGGCGTCGGCATGGTCGTGGTCGAATATACCTGCGTCGACGGGCAGGAGGGGTTCAGCTCGATGGCGCCGCAGCTGCGGCTCGACTCGCCCTTCTACCGCTCGGGCCATGGCAAGCTGGCGGCGGCGATCCAGTCGGGCGGCGCCCGCGCCTGCGTCCAGCTCAGCCATGCCGGCCGCCAGTCGCGCGAGTCGGTGCTCGGCCGCCAGCCGGTGGCGCCCTCGGCGGTGCCGTTGAAGTCGCTGTACCTGAACGCGGTGCCCCGCGCGCTGGAGGCGGACGAGATTCCCCACATCGTCCAGCGCTATGCCGATGCCGCCGCGCTCGCCGCGCAGGTCGGTTACGACGCGGTGATGCTCCATGGGGCGCATGGCTATCTGCTCCAGCAATTCCTCTCGCCGCTGGTCAACCGGCGCGATGATGATTGGGGCGGCGATTTCGAGCGGCGGCTGCGCTTCCCGCTGGAGGTGGTGAAGGCGGTCCGCGCCGCGATCGGCAACATGCCGTTGCTCTACCGCATGTCGGTATCGGACTTCATCGAGGGCGGGCTGACCATCGAGGACGGTGAGGCGATCGCGCCGCGCCTGTGCGAGGCCGGGGTCGATGCGATCGATATTTCCTGCGGCTCGCTCGACCGGGTCGACGTGATCGTCGAGCCGATGTCGATCGACGAAGGCTGGCGCCTGCCGATGGCGCGCCGCATCCGCGCGGCGACGGGCAAGCCGGTAATCTGCGCCGGGGTGATCCGCCGGCCGGAGATGGCCGAGGCCGCGATCGCAGCGGGCGACACCGACATGGTTTCGCTCGGTCGCGCGCTGCTCGCCGATCCGCTCTGGCCGAACAAGGCGCGGATGGGCCGGACTGACGATATCCGGCCCTGCACCTCTTGCAACTGGTGCATCAAGGAAACCGGGGGCAACCGGGGCGTGAGCTGCGCCGAAAATCCGCGCTGCGGCCATGAGACCGATCCGCCGATCGACGATTTCGGCCAGGGCCTGCGCGCCGTCGTGGTGGGGGCGGGGCCGGGCGGCATCGCCGCCTCGCTGCTGCTCGACCAGGCCGGCTTCGCGGTGACCCTGTTCGAGAAGCGGCATGGCGCAGGCGGCAACCTGATCACCTCGGCAACGCCGCCGAACAAGGAAAAGCTGTTTTGGTATCATGATTTCCTCCAGCGGCGGCTGGCGGCGAGCCGGGTCGACCTGCGGCTGGGCGTGGAGGCTACGGCCGACCATGTCGACGCCGAGCGGCCCGACGTCGTCGTGGTCGCGGCGGGATCGAAGCTCGCGCCGCTGGCGCTGGACGGCGTGGGCGACGTACCGGTCCACCCTGCCTTCGCACTGCTGCTCGGCGATGTCGCGCTGCCCCCGTCCTCGCCCGAACGGCCGATCCTGATCTATGGCGGCGGCGAGACCGGCACCGAGACCGCCGAGCATCTCGCCAAGCAGGGCCATCATGTCCTGCTCGTCAGCCGCTCCGACGCGGCTCTGCTCGCGCGCAATGCCGAGCCGCTCTACCGCATGCACCTGCTCCAGCGGCTGCGCGCCAATGCGGCGATCACCGTCGCCGATCATAGCGCGGTGACCGGGATCGATGGCGATGCGGTCATCCTCCAGAGCAAGGGCGAAACCCGGCGTCAGCCGGCCGCTGCGCTGCTTCTCGCCCATGGATTGGTGCCCGACACCCGCATCGCCGACGCGCTGGCCCATCTGCCGGTGCCGGTCGTGCCGATCGGCGACTCGGTGCGGGTCGCGCGGATCGGGGAGGCGGTGCGCGACGCCTATCGCTGCGTCCAGGATCTCAGACGAACCATCAATCAACCGGAGGCCATAGCATGCTGACCGATACGAAAATCTCCACCCGCCCGCTGGCGTCCGGATTCGGCGCCGAGATCATCGGGGTCGATCTGAGCCGCCCGATCGACGCCGCCACCGAGCAGGCGATCCGCGATGCCTGGATCGAGCACGGCATCCTGCTGTTCCGGGGCGCCGATCAGGACGACGAGGCGCAGATGCGGCTCAGCCGGATCTTCGGAGACATGGAGCCTGCCGCCACCGCCGACATGAACGACCCCAACAACCAGTATATGATGACGCTGGCCTATGATCCCGACGACAAGGCGCCGCGCTTCCAGCAGCATTACAATGTCGGCGGCATCGATCGTGCCGGCTGGCTCGGCTGGCACTGGGACCAGTCGTTCATGCCGACCATCGTGCGCGGCGCGGTGCTGCGGATGGAAATGCCCTCGCCCGAGATGGGTGAGACCGGCTTCATCGACGCGGTCGGCGCCTGGAACCGGCTGCCCGACGATCTGAAGGCGCGGATCGAGGGGCTGGAGGTCGTCTATCTGTTCAACCCCGATTTCGTCTCGGGCCAATATGGCTTCCCCGAGGACATAAAGGCGCTGCCGCGTGAAAAGCCGGCGAAGGAGCCCAGCTATGATTTTCCGCCGGTGGTGCACCCGATGGTCATCACCCAGGTCGAGACCGGCCGGAAGGTGCTCAAGCTTTCGCCGATGCATGCGCGCTACATCCTCGGCATGGATGCCGACGAGAGCGACGCGCTGCTGAAAGAGGTCGCCTCCTACCTCGTTGATCCGGCGTTCGCCTATTTCCACGACTGGCAGAAGAACGACATGGTGGTGTGGGACAATTGGCGGGTGATTCACGGTGCCAACGGCGTGCCGCTCCATTGCAAGCGCCGCGCCCGGCGCACCACGATCATGGGGGACTATAAGGTCGGCCGCTATCTCGATCCCGCGCTCGATCGCGACCGCAAGGTGAAGCGGCTGGTCGACTGACCCCAGCAGACGGAGAGCGGCGATGGCCGAGACCCGGACCAGTCTGTGCCGGCTGTGCACGGCCTATTGCCCGATCATCGTATCGGTCGAGCAGGGCCGCGCCGTCGCCGTCGCCGGCAATCCGGCGGCGCCGCTCTACGGCGGCTATATCTGCCCCAAAGCGCGGGCGCTGCCCGAGCAGCACCATGGGCCGTCGCGGCTGACCCGATCGTTGAAGCGGCGGCCCGGCTGCGGCCATGAGCCGATCGCGTCGGGGCAGGCGCTCGACGAGATCGCCGGCCGCCTCCGCGCGATCGTCGACGAGCATGGGCCGCGCTCGGTCGCCGTCTATGTCGGCATGGGCAGCGTGCCGTTCATCGCCAGCTATTCGATCGCCGCCGGCTGGCTGCGCGCGCTCGGCTCGCCGATGTTCTTCACGGCGGGTTCGATCGACAAGCCCGGCATATTGATCGCGCTGGCCCTGCACGGCATGTGGCAGGGGGGCCAGCCGCCGGTCGACAGCGCCGATGCATGGCTGTTCGTCGGCATCAATCCGGTGATCAGCAAGTCGCCGGGTTTTCCCGGCCAGAATCCGGGGCTGTTCCTCAAGCGGCTGGTCGACAAGGGCGCGAAGCTGATCGTCATCGATCCGCGCCGGACGGAGACGGCGAAGCGCGCTTATATCCACCTCCAGCCGCGCCCCGGCGAGGATCCGACGCTGCTTGCCGGCCTGATCCACATCATCCTCGAAGAGGCGCTGTTCGACGCCGATTTCGTCGCCGCGAACGCCCGTGGGCTGGAGGCGCTGCGTGCCGCCGTCGCGCCGTTCACCCCCAGCTATGTCGCGGCGCGGGCGGACGTGCCGGAAGCCGACCTGATGGAGGCGGCGCGGGTTTTCGCGCAGGCCGGCTATTCGGGCGTCAGCTGCGGCACCGGGCCGAGCTTCGCGACCCATTCGACGCTCACCGAATATCTCGCCCTCTGCCTCGCCACTTTGTGCGGACGCTGGGCGCGCGAGGGCGAGCGGCTGACCAAGCCCAATGTCCTGCTCCCCGGCTTCGATGCGCGGGCGCAGCCCTGGCCGCCGTTCCAGGGCTGGGGTTTCGAGCCGCGCCTGCGGGTGCGCGGGCTCGGCGGCTGCGTGAGCGGGCTGTCCGCTGCCGCGCTGTCCGACGAGATATTGCTGCCTGGCGAGGGCAGGGTCCGCGCGCTGATCGTCTGCGGTGGCAATCCGATGATGGCCTGGCCCGACCAGGCCAAGGCCTTCGCCGCGCTCAACGACCTCGACCTGCTCGTCACCATCGACACCGAGATGACCGCGACCGCCGAGCTTTCCGACTATGTGATCGCGCCCCGGCTGACGCTGGAGACGCCGATGACGACCTGCATGCCGGAGAGCGTCAAATATTACGGCACGACGCGCGGCTTCGATCAGCCCTATGCCGCCTATACCCCGGCGATCGTCGACCCACCCGAGGGAAGCGACGTGATCGAGGATTGGGAATTCTTCTGGGGGCTTGCGGAACGGCTGGGCCTGAAGATCCCGGTGACGACCTATTTCGGCAACGGCCCGCAGGCCGAGCATGCGCCGGTCGACTTCATCCTCGATCCCAGCGGCCCGAAGCCGACCACCGATCAGCTCATCGCGATGGCCCATCGCCATTCGCGGGTGCCGCTGGACCAGGTAAAACAGAACCCCAACGGCCAGATCTTCGAGTGCGACCAGCGCATCGGCCCGCGCGAACCGGGCAATGACGCGCGGCTGGAACTGGCGGCCGGCCCGATGCTCGACGAGCTTGCCGCCGTCCTGGCAGAGGACAATCGCGCGATCGAGGCCGACTATCCCTTCCGCCTCGTGCCGCGTCGGCTCAACAACATGCTCAACTCGTTCGGCCGTCGCTACGCCCAGCTCGCGCGGAAGCCTTATAATGCGGCCTATATGAACCCTTCCGACATGGCGGCGCTGGGCTTGGCCGATGGCGACCTGATCGGCATTTCCTCCCCCCATGGCGAAATCGTCGGCATTGCGGAGGGAGAGGCGGCGCTCCGGCCGGGCACGGTTTCGATGGCGCATGGTTTCGGCCGTAATCCCGGGGACGATGATCCGCGCGGAAGCGGTGCCAACACGGGCCGGCTGATGTCGGCCGAGGTCGACTATGATCCGATCACCGGTATCCCGCGCATGGGCGCGATTCCGGTCCGGATCGAACCCGTCACGTCCGCGGATCAGGGATAAGGGCGGATCGGCTCGCTCCCATCCCAATCGAGGGCGGCGGCGCGGATGCGCCCGATGCCGGGCAGGCGGCCGGGCACCAGTTCGGATATCTCCAGGCTGGTGCCGCCATGCGCGGCATCCTCGAAATAGGCGAAGCGGATGCGGCCGAAGCGGCCCTCCTGCGCCACCGTCAGCCCGCTCGTCTCCGCCAGCGCGAAGCAGGCGTCATAGTCGGCCGGCCAGACGCAGATATGCTGGAGCCCTTCGCCATGACGGTCGAGATGCTCGCGATAAAGGCTCGGCGTATCGCAGCGCTGCTGGATGAGTTCGATCTGCATGTCGCCCGAATTGGTGAGGGCGTAGCTCATGTCGAAATCGGGATAATCGGTACCCCGGAACCGGTAATGGCTGAGGGCGAGGCGCGGATTGTAGAACCAGGGGCCGATGCGCAGCCTGTCCGCCCAGGCGTTCATCGCGGTTTCGATGTCGCGGACGACATAGCCCATCTGGCGGATCGGGCCGAAGCCGGCGTGCATCCTATCCGGCCCGGTCGATCAGGATGGCGTCGCAGTGGCCATGGAGCCATTCCGCGAAGGATATGGGATGGAGGCCGATCGCTTCCATCTGCGCGGGCCGCGCCGGATAGCCGACGACGTTGAGCCAGAGCTGGGTCCGCACCCAGCCATCATGCTGGCCGCGCAGGACCAGTTCGTCATAGCCGCGCGTCTCAGCAATGATCGGAACGCCCCTGGCCGCACCGATCGCCGCCGCGACCTCACCCAGGGTGAGATGATCGCCCGCCAGTTCGATTGCCGCACCATTGAAACGGGCGGGCTCGGCGATGGCCAGTGCCGCCGCCGCACCGATATCATCGGCGGCGACCAGTGCGATCCGGGTGTCGGGCTCGGTCGCGGTCAGGATGCGGCCCTGCTGCAGGTCGGGGAACATCGATCCCGCCTTGGGCTCGGCGAAATTCTCCATCATGAAGGCGGGGCGCAGCAGCGTGTGGCTGGCGAAACCCGCCTCGCGCACCAGCGCTTCGGCGTCGGCCTTGCTCCGCCAGTAATTGGGCTCCCACCGACCCTCTGCCCAGCCCGCCATCGTTTCGAAGTCGCCGGTGTTGGAGACCGAGCTGTGGACGAACTGCGCGACCCCGGCGCGCCGCGCCGCCGCGACCAGCGCACCGGCCTGTCGGCGCTCCCTATCGGGATCGGCCGGGGACGGCGCGAGCTGCACCGAGAAGACGGCCCCGCACCCCGCAATCGCCCGATCGAGCAGGGTCTGGTCTTCATAGCTGCCCTCGGCGACGTCGCAGCCGATATCGGCCAGGGCCGTAGCCGAAGCCGATGTCCGGTCGCGGACCATCGCCCGGACCGGGCGGCCTTGCGCGCGCAGCGCCCGGGCGACCGCGCCACCCTGCGCGCCGGTGGCGCCGGTCACCAATGTCGGGGCGTCGTTCATGGCCTTCTCCCTGCCGTGGACCGTCAGAGGTGGCTCAGGCCCGCACACGCGACAAGCGGGCCATGCATCTCATCGAATGGGTGATGGGATGGGCCGCAACCTTCCACGCCGCGCGGCGGATGGGCATGGTCCGCCTGAAGGGAGAGCGAGGATGCAGCGGATCGAACGGCGGATCGACGTCAGCGGGGCGGCCGGGCTGGGCGAGCCGGTCGAGATGGCGGTGAGTATCTTCCTGCCCGATCCGGCGGCGATACCGAAGCGCCCGGTGGCGATCTTCGCGGTGCCCGGCGGCGGTTATTCGCGGGCCTATTATTATCTGAGCTTCGCCGGTCATGACGGCTATGACGAGGCCGCCTGGCATGTGGCGCGCGGCACCGTCTATATCGCGATCGATCATGTCGGCGTCGGCGAAAGCAGTATTCCGGACCTGTCGCGGATCAGCTTCCAGACGCTCGCCGCGACCCATGACAGTTGCGTTCGCCAGATCGCGGCGATGATCGAGCAGGGGACGCTCGATCCCGGATTCCCTGCCTGTCCGGGCCTGTTCCGCATGGGCATGGGCCAGTCGATGGGCGGCGGCGTCACTATCCTCGCGCAGGGGCGTTTCGGGACCTTCGATGCGATCGCCCCCTGCGGGGTCAGCGCGATCCACACCGCGCTTCCCCAGCGCAACGCCGAGGAATTCGAAGCGGGCAAGCGGCGGTTCGACGAGATCAGCGTTGGCGACAGCTCCCATAGTCATCTGACGACGCCCCACGAAGATGTCGACTATGTCTATCCCTTCCACTGGGAGGACGTGCCCGCCGACATATTGGAAGCGGACATGGAAGGCGGCTATCCGATCCGCCGGACGGCGCCCGATTTCGGCAGCCTGACCATCCCCCATTGCGCGGTGCAGATGATGACGCCGGGCTGCTTCTCCGCCGATGCGGCGCGGATCACGGTGCCGGTGCTGGTCGCCGTCGGCGAGCGCGACACCTGCCCCGATCCGCGCGCCGAGCCGTCGGCCTATAGCGCCTCGCCCGACATCGGCGTCTTCATCGTGCCGCGCATGGCGCATATGCACAATTTCGCCTCGACGCGCGAACTGCTCTGGGCGCGGCTCCATGGCTGGACGCGGATGCTGGCCGAAGGCTGACATACAGCGTCGCCCCGGCGAGGGCCGGGACGACGAAATTTCAGGCCGTCGTCCGCCGGTCCCAGTCGCGCCGCCGCTGGGCGATACGTCGCTCGCGTTCGACCGCATCGATCCGGGTCGCGTCGGGGACATGCTGGTCGATCTCGGCGAAGGGCACGATATCGAGCCAGTGACGCGGCCCTTCCCGGACGTGCGCGGCGGGGATGCCCTGCCAGCGGATCATCGGCAGCAGATTCTTCAGCCCGCCGGTATCCACCCAATTGGCGATGCCGGGATCGCGCGCCGAGACGACGACGCTGATCGTGCCGTCGGCATTGGGTTCGGCCTGGGCGGCGGTCAGCCCGGACTGGATGCGGTGCGGATCGATCGAGCGATACCACCACATTGCCATCTGAAAGCTGTTGTAGCAGGCGCCCGCCGGATCGAAGCGGACGATCGCGGCCTGGTCGTCCTCCAGGTGGAAATGGCCGAGGCTGCTCGCCTGGGTGATGAGTCCGCCATAGCCCGCGACCCGCACCGGCTGCACCATCGTGTTGACCGGCTTGCCGGTCGAGAGGCGGAAGAACCAGTAATAGAGCGGCACATCCTCGCGCATCCGCCGCAGCGCCTCGTCGAGCCGCTCCTCCAGGCCGAGCGCAGGTGCCGCATCGAGCCGCTCGATATGGAGATCGAGCGGGGTCTCGCGCGACCAGTCCATCAGGCTGTCGCGGATGAACAGGAATTTGCTGCGCGGCGTGCTGGTCAGGTGGTTGGGCCGGCCATTGGAAGCCTCGGCATCGATCGTGATGGTGAAGCTTCCATCGGCCTCCACCGCGATGCCGGGCAGTTCCAGCGTCGCCACCGTGATCGAGGTTCCCCAATTCTCGACCAGCGTGAAGGAGACATGCGCCGGCCGGCTGTCGAGGATGCGGCCGCTGATCCGGTAGCGTCCATCGGGGGCGATGCCCGCGAGCCGGTAGCAATTGTCGGGATTGTCGCCGCCCATCCGCGCGTCGGGCACGTCGGCGCCGTTCCAGCGATAGGTCGGCATGAAGTTGCGGACAAGGCGCGGCGCCGCCGGATCGATCGCGGTCGCCTTGAAAAGATAGTTGGTGACCCAGCCGTCCATCGCGTCGTCGAAGCTGTCGAGCAGCCCGGGGGGAATATCGTCGCCATGGGCGACCCGCCAGTGGCCGGCAGCGATGTCCCGCGCGGCGCGCGTCTGGGGCAGCGTCCACATCTGGCGCACCTCCTCCTCGGCCGCGAGCTGACCGGCATTGGCGATAGGGTTGGCCATCATGCCGCCGCTTTCGCCGTGCCGATCAGGCCGAGCACCCGCGCGGCATGCTCCTGCCGGCAGATCAGCAGGTCGGGCATGTAGACATCGCGCTGGTTGTAGTGCAGCGGGCTGCCGTCGATCCGCGAGGCGTGCAGGCCGTGCGCCAGCGCGACGGCGGCGGGCGCGCAGCTATCCCACTCATATTGGCCGCCGGAGTGGAGGTAGATGTCGGCCTCGCCGCGCACCACCGCCATCGCCTTGGCGCCGGCCGATCCCATCGGCACCAGCTCGGCGCCCAGCCTGTCGGCGACGTCGACCGCCTCGGCGGCGGGGCGGGTGCGGCTGACCAGCATGCGCAGGCGATCGGGCGCGGGCGGCACCGGTGCCGGGCGGTCGGTGCGCAGGACGACGCCGCCATCGAGGCCCGGCAGGGCCACCGCGCCGATCGCGGGAACGCCGTCGATCGTGAGCGCGACATGCACCGCCCAGTCGGCGCGCGCCTCGCCATATTCGCGGGTGCCGTCGACCGGGTCGATGATCCACACCCGCGATTTGCCCAGCCGCTCCTCTGTGTCCTTGCTCTCTTCTGAGAGAAGCCCGTCCTCGGGCCGCTGCTCGCGGATCGCGTGGCAGAGGAACTGGTTGGCGGTCTGGTCGCCCGCCTTGCCTAGCGCCTTCGTCCCGAACAGCCCCGATGCGCGGACCTCGGTCAGGATGCGCCCGGCGGTCTCGGCGAGATGCGCGGCCAGTTCGGCGTCGGTCATTGCGCGTCTCCCAGCAGCCGGTCGACGATATGGTCCGCGGCCTGTTCGGCGGTCATCGCACTGGTATCGATGCGAATCTCTGGCGCTTCGGGCGGTTCATAGGGGCTGTCGATGCCGGTGAAGTTCTTGAGCTCGCCCGACCGCGCTTTCCTGTAGAGGCCCTTCACGTCGCGCTTCTCGGCCTCGGCCAGCGTCGTGTCGATATGCACTTCGACGAACTCGCCCGGCGCCATCATCGCCCGCACCATCTCGCGCTCCGCCCGGAAGGGGGAGATGAAGGCGGTTATCACCACCAGCCCGGCATCGGTCATGAGCCGCGCGACCTCACCGACGCGGCGGATATTCTCGATCCGGTCGGCGTCGGTGAAGCCCAGATCCTTGTTCAGGCCGTGGCGGACATTGTCGCCGTCGAGCAGGAAGCTGTGCCGGTTCATCCGGGTCAGCTTCTTCTCGACCAGATTCGCGATGGTCGACTTGCCCGCACCCGAAAGCCCGGTGAACCACAGCACGGCGGGCTTCTGGTTCTTCAGGTCGGCGCGCTTCTCGCGGGTGACGTCGGTTGCCTGCCAGTGGACGTTCTGGGCGCGGCGCAGCGCGAAGTGGAGCATGCCCGCCGCCACCGTCGCGTTGGTCATCTTGTCGATCAGGATGAAGCCGCCGAGATCGCGGTTGTCGGCATAGGGCTCGAAGGCGATCGCCCGGTCGGTGGCGAGGGTGACGACGCCGATCGCGTTGAGATCGAGCGTCTTCGCCGCGAGATGCTCCATAGAATTGACGTTCACCTGATATTTGGGCGCATGCACCGTCGCCGAGACGGTCTGGGTGCCGAGCTTCAGCCAATAGGGGCGGCCGGGCAGCATCTCGGCCTCGTCCATCCAGACGACCGTCGCCTCGAACTGGTCGGCGGCCTGGACGGGCTCGTCGGCAATGGTGATGACGTCGCCGCGTGAGCAGTCGATCTCGTCGGCCATGGTCAGCGTCACCGACTGGCCGGCGATGGCCTGGTCGAGATCGCCATCGAATGTCACGATCCTCGCCACGGTCGATGTCTTGCCCGAGGGCAGTACGCGGATCGCGTCGCCGGGCCTGACCGTGCCGCTGGAGATCAGGCCGGAGAATCCCCGGAAATCGAGATTGGGCCGGTTGACCCACTGCACCGCCATGCGGAACGGCCGGGCCTGCATCGCGGCGGTATCGACCTGCACCGTTTCCAGATGTGGCAGCAGGGCCGGGCCCGAATACCAGGGCGTGTTGGGCGAGGCGGCGGTGATGTTGTCGCCCTTGAAGCCGGAGATCGGCATGGCGACGAAATCGGCGATGCCGATCGAGTCCGCGAACTGGCGGTAGTCGGCGACGATCCGGTCGAAGACGGCCTGATCATAGCCGACCAGGTCCATCTTGTTGACGGCGAGGACGATGTTCCGGATGCCGATCAGGTGGGCGAGATAGCTGTGCCGGCGGGTCTGGGTCAGCACGCCCTTGCGCGCGTCGATCAGGATCACCGCGAGGTCGGCGGTGCTCGCGCCGGTCACCATGTTGCGGGTGTACTGCTCGTGGCCGGGCGTATCGGCGACGATGAACTTGCGCTTGTCGGTCGCGAAGAAGCGATAGGCGACGTCGATGGTGATGCCCTGTTCGCGCTCGGCGGCGAGGCCGTCGACGAGGAGGGCGAAGTCGATCTCCTGCCCTTGCGTTCCGACCCGCTTGCTGTCCGCCTCCAGCGCCGCGAGCTGATCCTCGAAGATCATCTTCGAGTCGTAGAGCAGGCGGCCGATCAGCGTCGACTTCCCGTCGTCGACCGATCCGCAGGTGATGAAACGCAGCAGGCTCTTATGCTGGTGCTGGGCGAGATAGGCTTCGATATCCTCGGCGATGAGGGCGTCGGCCTCATATTCATAAGTGCCGCTCATCAGAAATATCCTTCCTGCTTCTTCTTCTCCATCGAGGCGTCGCCGGCATCCTTGTCGATCGCGCGGCCCTGCCGTTCGGAGGTCGTCGTCAGCAGCATCTCCTGGATCACCTCGGGCAGGGTCTTCGCCTCGCTCTCGACCGCGCCGGTCAGCGGGTAGCAGCCGAGCGTGCGGAAGCGGATCGAGCGCTCCACGGGCGTCTCGCCGGGCTTCAGCCGGAAGCGGTCGTCGTCGACCATCAGCAGCAGGCCGTCACGCTCCACGGTCGGACGCGGGGCCGAGAAATAAAGCGGCACGATCTCGATGCCCTCGAGATGGATATACTGCCAGATGTCGAGCTCGGTCCAATTGCTGATCGGGAAGACGCGGATGCTCTCGCCCTTGGCCTTGCGGGCATTGTAGAGATTCCACAGCTCGGGCCGCTGGTTCTTCGGGTCCCAGCGGTGATTGGCCGAGCGGAAGCTGAATACCCTCTCCTTGGCGCGGCTCTTCTCCTCGTCGCGGCGCGCGCCCCCGAAGGCCGCGTCGAAGCCATATTTGTCGAGCGCCTGCTTTAGCCCCTCGGTCTTCCACATGTCGGTGTGCAAGGGGCCATGGTCGAACGGGTTGATGCCGCGTTCCTCGGCCTCAGGATTGTGGTGGACGAGCAGTTCCATCCCCGCGTCGCGGGCGGCCTTGTCTCGCAGCTCATACATCGCCTTGAACTTCCAGGTCGTGTCGACATGGAGCAGCGGGAAGGGCGGCGGCGATGGATAGAAGGCCTTCTTGGCGAGGTGCAGCATCACCGCCGAATCCTTGCCGACCGAATAGAGCATCACCGGACGCTCGGCCTCGGCAACCACCTCGCGCATGATGTGGATGCTCTCGGCTTCGAGTCGCTGGAGATGCGTCAGGGCCTTGGTCGTCATGCGAATTTTCCCAGTTTGAAGCGCCTCGAGTAGCCTTCGAACGCGCCCTCGATCATCTCGCGGGTCAGGCCATAGGGCTCCATCGTGTAGCGGTAGCGGCCATAGCGATCGGGCGCGTTGGCCGGATCGGCGAGCCAGGCCTTCATCCGGCCCTCGAAGGCGTCGCTATAGTCGAGCCCCCACGTGCCATAGGCCTTGCGGACAATCGCGATCGGATCGCGGGTCAGTTTGCGGAAATCGACGTGCAGGATGCGCGGATCGTCCACGAACGGGCTATCGACCGCGGCTGCCACCGACTGGGCGATCCCCTGCACGAACAGTGGGCCCAGCTCCTTGAAATCCATCTGCCAGTTGGTGATCGCGCCATAGAGGACGGCGGTGATCGCCATGGTCGAGGGATGGACCTCCGCCGGATCGCGATGCGGCCAGATGCACAGCGCATCGGGATAGGCCTCGAACAGCTCCTTGAGCACGAACTGGTGGTAGATGCCCTTCACCACCCAATGCTTCGGATCCTGGTTCCATTGCAGATGCTGAAGGAACTGGCGGTGGAAGCCATAGGCCTCCTTCGCGCTGCCCGCCTCCAGGATCATCGCTAGCGCGGGCAGGCGATGGAGCAGGGTCGGATAGGCGTTCTGGAAATCGAGGGTGAAGATCTCCTCATCCTCGATCAGGCAATGGCCGCGCTTGTCCCAATAGGGGTGCATGGTCAGAAGCCCCGGCGTCTGCGCGATCAGCCGGTCCAGCTCCTTGCCGGTATATTCGATCCGCTCGGGAACCACCGGCACTTCGCCGGGGGGCGGGGAAGGGTCATGGGTGTGCCACCACAGCGGCGCGCGGGCCCCGGGGTCCTCGGCCAGCAGCGAATGGATCAGGGTGGTGCCGGTGCGCGCGAAGCCGATCACGAAGATCGGGCGCTCGATCTTCTCCCCGGCGATGGCGGGGATACGCCTGCGGTCGGCGGCCAGCCGCAGCCGGGTGGCGAGCAGCTTGCGCAGCTGGAGCTCGACCTCCTCCTTGCGCTCGCCGCCCAGCCTGATCTGGCCGTTGACCCAGGAGACGAGCTTGTCGACGCGCCCTTTCAGGCCATCGTCGAGCGTGTCGAACGACCCGCTGATGATCTGGGCGCTGTGAAACAGGCGCTCGACGTCGATCGGTGATCCGCCGCCCTCGACGCTGGTCCTGACATCGGGTGATCTGCTTCGCATCGTCCGGCATCCTCGCCTTGCCGGCCGGGCTGCCGCCGGCCGTTGATTCGCTTATAGGAAACTTCACCTAGTTTCTCAATTGAGCGGCAAAAACGTCGGACAGTCCATCGTATATGTGAACGAATATGCAATATGCAGGGAGATATAAGCGGCTGACCAAGGGATTTCAGTTCCAATAAAAGAACGTTTGTTCTTAATTATCTCTCTCGTCCGCGTCGATCAGCGCCTGTGCGGTCTGCAATCCGTCCATCATCACCCGATAGTCCCGCTCGGACAGGTCCATCGGCCACATGATGTGGGGCGAATGGCGGTCGAGCTCGACCAGCCGTCGGAGCAGGGCGACGCCGCTAGCGGTCAGCTGGACCAGCATGCCGCGCCGGTCGTCGGGATTGGGGACGCGTTCGATCAGGCCGAGCGCGAGCAGCCGTTCGAGCCGCTTGGCGACCCCGGCCAGTGAGATCACGAAATGCCGCTTGAGCGCGGTCGGCGCCAGCGCGTGCGGCGGCCCCGCGCGGAACAGAGTATCGAGCACCAGTACCTCGCCCGCGCTCAGCCCCTCGCTGGCGGCGGTCCGGGCCAGTCCGGCCTCGATGCTGCGCGCGAGCCGCAGCAGCCGCACCGTCATCATATAGGCGCGGGTCAGTTCGCGGTCGTAGCCGGTCGACCAACGCTCCATCGCCTCGTCGAGTTCGGGCTCCTGCGCTGCGGGAACGGGGTGGGTGTCACCGGCGACGCGGAATGCGGGGCCGGGGCGCAGCCGCCGGTCGGGCGACCAGGCGAGCACCCCGGCCTCCACCAGTTCGCCCACCCGCCGCGCGGCGGAGGATTTGCTGGCATAGCCCCATAGGCGGGCGAGCCCGGCCATCGACGGAATGGTGCCGTGGCGGGCGTGATGCGCCTCGATCGCCCTTTGGCTCTCGTCGATATGCGGTGCGACCGCCCTGCGTCCCATCCGCCTATATTGGCCTCGCCGAGGCCGCGATGCTAGGCGAAGATGCTGTCGCCGAAGCGCTCGGTGTGGCGGATCAGGTCGCCATATTGCTTTTCGAGGCTCATCAGCCGGCGGAAATAATGGCTGACCGCATATTCGTCGGTCAGGCCATAGCCGCCATGGACCTGGATGCCGTTGCGCGAGACCAGCTGGCCGGCCTCGCCGATGACGATCCGCGCGGCGGAGAGGGCGGCGGCGCGCTCGGCGGCGGGCTTATCGCCAGTGGCGATCGCATGGTAGAGCATCGAGCGCGCCTGGTGCGTCGCCACGAACATGTCGGCCGATATGTGCTGGATCGCCTGGAAGGAGCCGATCGCGACGCCGAACTGCTTGCGCTCCTTCGCATAGTCGCCGCAGATGCGGATGCAGGCCTCCATCGCCCCCACCGCCTGCGCCATCAGCGCAACGCTGGCGCGATGGATCGCCTCGTCGAGCACCGCTTCGCCGCTATTGCCGCCAACCAGCAGCGCGCTGGCGGGCAGGCGGACGTCGGTGAGCCGGATATCGGCGGCGCGGGTGCCGTCGATCAGCGGATAATGGTCCGCCTGCACGCCCTCGGCCTCGGCCCGGACAAGGAACAGCGCGACGCCGTCCTCCCCCTCGATGCGCGCCGAGACGATCAGTCGCGCCGCGCTTGCCGCGTCGGCCACCATCAGCTTGGCGCCCGACAGGCTGAAGCCGTCGGCGGTCCGCCGCGCGGTCGCGGCCACCGCGCCGGTGGCGAGGGGATCGGCGCCCGGCTCCTGATGGGCGAGTGCGATGCGCAAGGCGCCGGTGGCGATCTCGCCCATCAGCTCGGCGGCGGCACTTTCGTCGGCGGCGTGCTTCAATATCTGGGTCGCGAGCACCACCGAACTGACATAGGGCTCGGTCGCCAGCGCTTTGCCGAGGGCGATGTTGAGCAGCGCGACATCCTCGACGCTGCCGTCCAGTCCGCCCGCCGCCTCCGGCAGGGGCAGCGCCAGCCAGCCGAGCTCGGCGAACTGCGCCCAGCGGGCCTCGTCGAAGCCGAGCGCATTGTGGCGCTGTTCGCGCCAATATTCGACGCCCGCGCTGTCGGCCAGCAGCCGTTCGGCGCTGTCGAGCAGCATCGTCTGAATGTCGGACTTGGCGAAATCCATTTGGCGATCCTCAGAGTCCGTAGGCCAGCTTGGCGAGGATGTTCTTCTGCACCTGCTTGGAGCCGCCATAGATGGTGGCGGCGCGCGCGATCAGGGCGATGGTGGTGCGGCCGGGCGCATAGTCGGGCCAGTCGGCGCTCGGCGTGGGGGCATCCGGGGTCGGCTCATAGTAGCGCAGCGACTTGGCGCCGAGCGCGTCGACCTGGAGCATGGTGATCTCCTGCTGCAGCTCGGACCCGCGTATCTTCAGCACCGAGGCGGCGGCTGCCTCGGGGAAGCCGGTCTCCTCATGCGCCAGTACCCGCAGCACCGACCATTCGAGCGCCAGCAGATCGGCCTGCACCCGGGCGAAGCGGGCGCGGAAGGCGGGATCGTCACACACCCGCCGGCCGCCCACGGTCTCACCCCGGGCGATCTCCTTCGCCCGATCCAGTTCCCGCTTGCTCCAGTAGATGAAGCTGGAGGTGGTGCGTTCATGCTCCAGCAGGAATTTGGCGTAGGTCCAGCCCATGCCGGGCTCGCCCACCAGCTGGTCGGCCGGCACCTCGACATTGTCGAGGAACACCTCGCAGAGATGCGCCTCGCCGTTGATCTGCGGGATCTGCCGCACGGTGACGCCGGGGCTGTCCATGTTGATGATGAGGAAGGAGATGCCGCGCTGTGGCTTCACATTCTTGTCGGTGCGCACCAGGAAGAAGCCCCAGCGGGCATGTGCCGCGCCGCTGGTCCAGATTTTCTGGCCGTTGACGATATATTTGTCGCCCTGCAGTTCGGCCGAGGTGCGCAGCGAGGCGAGGTCGGATCCGGATCCCGGCTCGGAGAAGCCCTGCGCCCAATAGGTCTCGCCATTGCGGATCATCGGCATGAAGTGCTCGCGTTGCGCGGGCGAACCGAAGGTGTAGAGCACCGGCCCCAGCATATGGGTGCCGCCCCAGTCGAATTCCGGCGCGTCGGCGGCGTAGAGTTCCTCGTTGAAGATGAACAGCTGCTGCGGGGTCCAGCCGCAGCCGCCATGCTCGACCGGCCAGTGCGCGACGGCGCGGCCATGGCGGTTCAGGATGCGCATCCATTCCTGCTGGTCCGCGATGGTCGCATTGTTCATGATCTTGGTGCGTTGGCGCGCCTTCATCTCGGGCGGTAGCACCTCGGCGATGAAGGCCCGGATTTCCTGGCGGAACCTGTCCAGTTCCGGATCGTGCAGCAGTTCCATCGAAAGTCCCCGGCGTGCTGGACGCGAACAATATCGCTCAATCCATGGCGCCGGCTCCGGCGAGGCGCAAGCAGGGGGAAGCTCCCATCACCAGTGCGATGGAGCAGGGCGCGCGGTTTGACAGGGCGGCGTCGCGGCGATGCTATGTCGGCATGGAGAATGCCGATAGCCTGATCTGGATTTCGGGTGCGACCGAGGGAATCGGCCTCGGCCTGTCGCGCAATATCCCTTATGCGGACGCGCGGGTTATCAACCTGTCGCGCCGCGCCCATCCCGCGATCGAAAGCGTCCCTCTCGACCTTGCCGAGCCGGAAAGCTGGGCGACGGTGGAGGCGCATTTCCGCTCGACGCTCGCCGGCTTTCGGGGGCGGCGCGCGATCTTCATCCAGAATGCGCATCTCAAGGGGCTCACCGGTTTCGCGGGCGAGGTCCCTGTCGAGGATTATGCCCGCGACATCACCGCCAACATGACCGCGCCGATCCGGCTCGGCGAAGCCTTCCTGCGCGCGGTGATCGACAGCGGTTTCGGGGGCGAGGCGGGGCTGGTGATGATGTCCTCGGCCTCGGCCCGGTCGCCCTATGAAGGGCAGTCTGTATATTGCGCGGGCAAGGCGGCCCTGGAGATGTGGGTCCGGGTGGTGCGGCGCGAACTGGCGCAGCGCGGGCGCGACCATATCTGGGTGACGGCGGTACGCCCCGGCTTCGTCGATACCGGGCTCACCCGCCATGTCGCGGCGATGGCCGATCGCGACTATCCGGTCGCGTCGATGCTCCGCGGGCAGATCGAGCGTGGCGAAGGGGTGATGGATGTCGACACCGCCGCGCGGCATATCTGGGCGGCGCTGCCGACCGACCGGTCGCTGCTGCTGTTCGGCGAGCAGGTTCAGGTCGATCGCGGGAGCGCGACATGAGCGATTTTCGGTCGCGAGCCGTGCCGCCTTCGTCACTGGCGGAGTGAGCGGTTCGTTAGAACCTAGCGCGCATCGAGCAGGATCAGGTCTGATGCCTTCTCCGCGATCATCACCGTCGCGGCGTGGGTGTTGCCGGAGACGATGTTGGGCATCACCGAGGCGTCGACCACGCGCAGTCTCTCGACGCCGTTGACTTGGAGGGTGGGGGAGACCACCGCGTCGGGCCCGACGCCCATCGCGCAGGTGCAGCTCTGGTGATAGCCGGTCGACCCGCTCGCCCGCGCGAAGGCGAGCAGCGCCTCATGGCTGTCGGCCTCGGCGCCGGGTGTCAGCTCATGGTCGAAATAGGGGGCGAGCGCCGGGCTGTGCATGATCCGCCGCGCCCAGACCAGCGATCCCACCTGGGCGCGCTGATCGGCTTCGTCCGCGAGGTAGTTTGGCTTGATCGCGGGATGATCGCGATAGTCGGGCGTGGTGATGTGGATCGACCCGCGCGAGCGCGGCCGCATCACATAGCCGCCCACCGTCATGCCCGGCTCGCGCTCCATCGACATGGTGCCATGCTTGGCGAGGCCGACGAAATCGACCGTCGCCGGGCTGGCGAAGAATTGGATGTCGGGCAGGTCGAGCGCCGGATCGGACTTGAGGAAGGCGGTGAGGTTCGATCCGCCAAGCGCGAGCAGGCCGCTCCGCCCGAAGGCGTAACGCAGCATCTGCCCGGCGAGGCGGACGCCGCGCGACAGTTCGTTGAAGCCGGCGCTGCCCGGCTTCATCCGCGCGCGCACCATCGAGGCGTAATGGTCCTGGAGGTTCTCGCCCACCCTGGGGCTGTCGGCGACAACCTCGATGCCCAGCGCCCGCAGCCGCTCGCCGCTTCCGATTCCGGACAGTTCGAGCATCTGGGGTGAGTTGATCGCGCCGCCCGACAGGATCACCTCGCGCCGCGCGCGGACCTGCCTGCGGACCCCGCCATGCACATATTCGACGCCGACCGCCTTCTTCCCCTCGAACAGGATGCGGGTGGCATGGGCGCGGATCACCACCTCCAGATTGGAGCGCTTCATCGCGGGATGGAGATAGGCGACCGCCGCCGATACGCGCACGCCGTTACGGGTGTTCAGGCGGACGCGGGCAACGCCCTCGCGCGTGGTGCCGTTCAGATCGTCAGCGACGGGGGCGCCGGCCTCCTCGAAGGCCCTGGTCATCACGTCGAGCATCGGATGCTTCATCGGCACGTCGCTGACGTGGAGCGGCCCCGGCTGCGCCTCGCTGATCTGGCCTTCGCCATGCTGATGCTCGATGCGGCGGAAATAGGGCTCGACATCGTCCCACGACCAGCCTTCGCAGCCCAGTTGCCGCCAGCCCTGATAATCCTCGGGCAGGCCGCGCACCCACAGCATGCCGTTGATCGAGGAGGAGCCGCCCAGCACCTTGCCGCGCGGGAAGCTGTGCTGCCGCCCCTCGGTGCCGGGATCGGGATCGGTCATGTAGTTCCAGTTGACCTTGGGGTCCTTCAGCATCCGCGTGAAGCCGGCGGGCATGTGGATGTTGATGTCGGCGATGGCCTGGGCCGGATCGAGCAGGTTGCGGCTCGGCCGGTCGTCGGCGCCGGCCTCGAGCACCACCACCTTGTGGCGACCGTCGGCGCTCAGCCGGTTGGCGAGCACGCAGCCCGCCGATCCGGCGCCGATGATCACATAATCGGCCTCGCCGCCGTCCTCTATGCGCCCGCCCGCCATCGTCCGTCTCCTGTGTCGGTTCGCCGATGTGCCGTGCGATCGGGGCCGGGCTCAAGCAGATTGCCGCGCGCGGCTGCGGACATCGCCAATATGATGGATGCGCAAGGGGGATCGGTAACCGGCCCGGTCGAGGGCTATGTCGGTCGCATTGCAGAAGAAGAGGATAAGATGACGGCGCTTTTTTCGCTGGAGGGGCGGACCGCGATGGTCACGGGCGCGTCGCGTGGGCTGGGCCGCGCCATCGCGCTGGGGCTGGCCGATGCCGGCGCTTCGCTGATCCTGGCCGCGCGCGACGAGCAAAAGCTCGGCGAGGTCGCCGACGAGGTTCGGGCGCGGGGGCGCGAGGCGCGGGTGATCGCATTCGACCTCGCCAGTCCGGCCTCGGTCGAGGCCGCCGCCGGCCGGCTGGTCGCGGAAGGCGCGCCGATCGATATCCTCGTCAACAATGGCGGCATCGCCGAATGGGGACCGCTGCACGGTTCGAAACTCGACCATTGGGAACGGACCTTCGACGTCAATGTCTCGGCGATCTACCTGCTCTGCCGCGAGCTTTCGAAGCATATGGTCGCCCAGCAATGGGGGCGGATCATAAACTTCGCCTCCTATGTCGCCGACAGGGGGCGGCCCAACCTGTCGGCCTATGTCGCCAGCAAGCATGCGGTGCTGGGCCTGACCCGCGCAGTCGCCGCCGATCTGGCGCCGCACGGCGTCACCTGCAACGTGATCGCTCCGGGCATCTTCCATACCGACATGTCCGCGCCCACCGCCGGCCACCCGCAGCGCGCCAAGATCTTCCGCGACACGATCGCGATCGGCCGCTTTGGCGATCCGGCCGAGATTGTCGGCCCGGTCCAGTTCCTCGCTTCCGAAGCCTCGCGCTACGTCACTGGCCATATGCTGCCGGTCGACGGCGGCATCGCGAACATATTGTCGCTGCCGGTCGTCGTCGAAGGCGGATCGCTGGACTGAGGGCGCGATGAGCCGCAAACCCGAGCCCCTCTCGCGACGCGAAGCGATCGTCGCCGGCATAGCCTCGTCGGCGGCGGTCGGGGTGGGGCTGTCGCCGGCATCCGCCGAGGCGCGGGCCGAAGGCGATGCTTTCAAGGGTCGTATCGCGCCCGTGATGAGCGCTTCGACTCCCGATATCCGGCATGACCCCGTCCCGGCGCCGGGCAGCCCCAATATCCTGCTGATCATCCTCGACGATGTCGGTTTCGCCGATCTCGGCTGCTATGGCAGCGAGATACCGACGCCGCACATCGACCGGCTGGCGGCTTCGGGCCTGCGCTACACCAATTTTCGCACCACAGGGGTCTGTTCGGCGACCCGCGCCAGCGTGATGACGGGCCTCAACCCGCACAGCGCCGGGATCGGCTGGCTGACCTTCGCCGATTCGGGTTATCCCGGCTATCGCGGCGATCTGGCCGCCGAGGCCACGACGATGGCCGAACATTTCAGCGATGCCGGCTATTGCGCCTATCATGTTGGCAAATGGCATGTGAACCTGGCCGACACCGCCAACGCCGCCGGGCCGACCCGCAACTGGCCCAGCCAGCGTGGCTATGCGCGCAGCTACTGGTTCCAGGGTCATTCGACCGACTATTTCGCGCCCGCCCAGCTCTATGCCGGAAATGAGCGCGTTACCCCGCCGGTCGAGGGCTATTACGCTACCGACGACTTCACCGAGAAGACGCTGGCCTTCCTGCGCGATCATCGCGCCCAGCGCGGGGACAGGCCCTTCCTGCTGACCCTGGCGCATCCCGGCGCCCATTCGCCGCTCCAGGCCCCTCGCGAGGATATCGCCCGGTTCAAGGGTGCCTATGATGCCGGTTGGGACGTGCTGCGCGCCGCGCGGCTGGAGCGGCAGAAGGCGATGGGACTGGTTCCGGCCGACACCGGCCTGCCGCCCGCCAACCCCGGCGTGCCGCGCTGGGAGTCGCTCGATCCGGCCGAGCGCCGGGTGCAGGCGCGCTATATGGAGGTCTATGCGGCGATGATCGCGCGGATCGACGAAGGCGTGGGGCGCATCCTCGACGCGCTCGACGCCTCTGGCGATCGCGACAACACCATCGTCGCGCTGATGTCCGACAACGGCGGCTCACCCGACGGGCGCGGCGGTACCCCCAACCTGCTGGCGATGGTCAATGGTGGCTACAAGCCCGCCGAGGTGGCCGAGCGTCTGGACGCGATCGGCGGGCCGGACAGCTATCCGATGTATTCGCTCGGCTGGGCGTCCGTGTCGAACACGCCGTTCCGGCTCTACAAGCATGATACCCATCTCGGCGGGGTCGCCGATCCGCTGATCCTGAGCTGGCCCGGCAAGGTCGCGGCGCGCGGCGAGACGCGCGGCCAGTTCCTCCACGCGATCGACCTGCTGCCGACGCTGCTCGACGCCGCCGCACTGCCGGCGCGGTCCGCTCGGCCGGGCGCGAAGCCGATCGAGGGCCGGTCAGCGCGGGCAAGCTTTGCCGACCGCGCCGCCCCCGATCCCCGCGACCGGCAATATTTCGAGATGGGCGGGCTCCGCGCGATGCGGCTCGGGTCCTGGCGGATCGTGTCGAAGGGGCGCTTCGGCCTGCCCGGTGACGCGTGGGAATTATATGATGGCGATGCCGATCCCAACGAGACCCGCGACCTCGCCGCCGAACGGCCCGATATCGTCAAGCGGCTCGACCGCGCCTGGACCGTCGAGGCGCGCAAGCATCAGGTCTTCCCGATCGACGACCGATCGCTGTTGGAGCGGTCCTTTGCGGAGCTGTTCCGCGGCGGCGGCAAGGACCATTGGTCGATCATCCCGCCAATCGACCTGATCCCAGAGGAATCCTCACCCAAGCTGCTCGGCCGCGACTTCGAGATCGACATGGCACTGGGCGATGCCGGCCGCCAGGGCGTGCTGTTCGCCCATGGCAACCAGTTCCTGGGCGCCGTCGCCTTCGTCCGCGACGGGCGGGTCTGGTTCGAGCTGCGCTGTGATCCGCATCTGATCGCGCTCGACGCGCCCTGGCCGGCCGATGTGCGGCGGGTGCGCTTCGTCCAGCGGCTGTCGGCGCGGCCGCGCGCCGGGCGGCTGTCGATCCTGATCGACGGGCGCGAGGTGGCGGCGCTGGACAGTGGCCGGCTTCTGCTCGGCATACCGATGCAGGGCCTCCAGATCGGCCGCAACGACGCGGTGCGCGCCAGCCCGCGCTACGCCGGCCCCTTCGCCTTCGATGGACGGATCGACCGCGTCGAGATCCGCACCGACAACCGACCCTATGACAAGGCCGAGATCGCTGCCGCGAGTCGTGCCTATGCCGCGCCTGCAAGGAAGGATAGCTGATGACCGACACGCTGGTGAACCTGTCGAACCCGGAGAAGCTGTTCATCGGCGGCGACTGGGCGGCCTCGTCGGACGGCGGCGGGATCGAGATCGTCTCGCCCTCGACCGAGGAGGTGGTCGGCCGGGTCGGCAAGGCGACGAAGGCGGATATGGATCGGGTCGTCGCGATCGCGCGCCAGGCTTTCGATCATGGCCCCTGGCCGCGTACCACGGGCTCCGAGCGGGCCAAGGTGCTGCGCCGGATTGCCGAGGAGATGACGAAGCGCGCCGACGATTTCGCCCGCGCCTGGTCGCTCCAAGTCGGCATGCCCTATGCCCAGTCGTCTATGACCGCGCCTTATATGGCGGCCTATTTCACCTATTTTGCCGACCTTGCCGAGCAGGGCTTCGAGGAGGTCCGCAAGCCTATGCTGGGTGGCCACTGCATCGTCGTGCGCGAGCCGGCGGGCGTCGTAGTGGCGGTCGTGCCATGGAACGCGCCGCTTGCGACATTGCTACTGAAGGTTGCGCCGGCGCTGGCGGCGGGTTGCGTCGTGATCGCCAAGCCTTCGCCCGAAACCCCCCTCGAGGCGCTGATCCTCGCCGAATGCATCGCTGCCGCCGGGGTGCCCGAAGGGGTGTTCTCGGTCGTCACCGCCGATCGCGAAGTCTCTGATCATCTGATCCGCAATGCCGATGTCGACAAGGTCAGCTTCACCGGTTCGACCGCCGCCGGCCTGCACATCGCGTCGGTGTGCGGCGGCCGGATGGCGCGCGTCACCACTGAGCTGGGCGGCAAGTCCGCCGCGATCATCCTCGACGATGCCGATATCGGCGCGGTCGTCGCCGGGATCATGCCGAATCTGGTCGGCCTGTGCGGCCAGCAATGTGCCGCCTTCAGCCGCATTCTCGTCTCTGCCGCGCGCAAGGCCGAAGTGACCGAGGCGGTCGCGGCGGCGATGCGCGCGGTGACGGTCGGCGATCCCTTCGACCAGGCAACCCAGATGGGTCCGCTCGTCACCCGCAGCCAGCATGGCCGGGTGTTCGGCTATATCGAGAAGGGCAAGGCCGAGGGCGCCCGCCTCGTCACCGGCGGCGGACGGCCGACGCACCTCGCCAGGGGCTGGTTCGTCGAACCGACCTTGTTCGCCGACGCCAGCAACGACATGGTGATCGCGCGCGAGGAGATTTTCGGCCCGGTCGGCACCGTCATCGCCTATGACAGCGAGGAGCAGGCGGTCGCCATCGCCAATGACAGCAATTACGGTCTGTCTGGCGGGGTGTTCACCCAGGACCCCGATCGTGCCTATGCGATGGCACGGCGCATCCGCACCGGCAATTTCGGGCATAATGGCCGGGTGATCGACTTCACCATGCCTTATGGCGGGTTCAAGCAGTCCGGGATCGGCCGCGAGGGCGGGGTCGAGGGGCTGCATGCCTTCACCGAGGTCAAGGCGGTGTTCATGCCCGAACTCCCTTCCCACCTCCGGTCATGAGTGCCGCGCCCGCATCCTCGCCGGCGCATGAGGATTGGCCCGATAACTACGGCTCCCCTGCCGCATGGTGGGCGGTGGCGGTGACGATGATCTTCCAGATCGTCTCGATGATCGACCGGCAGGTGGTGTCGGTACTGATCCCCGAGATGCGCGCGGATCTGGGTCTCAACGATTTCCAGATCAGCATGGTGCAGGGCATGGCCTTCGCGCTGTTCTATGGCGCGATGGGGCTGATCATCGGCGCGCTGGTCGATCGCCATTCGCGGCAGAAGATCATGTTCGCCGGGATCGTGCTGTGGTCGGTGGCGGCGGCGAGCACAGGCTTCGCGCGCAACTATGTCCAGCTGTTCGTCGCGCGGCTGTTCGTCGGTTTCGGCGAGGGGGCGATATCCCCGGCGGCGCAGTCGCTGCTGTCGGGCATCTTCCCGCGCGGCAAGCTGGCGACGCCGATGTCCTGCTTCACCGCCGCGGGGGTGATCGGCATCTCGCTGTCCTACGCGCTGGGCGGCCTGCTGCTCGACCGTTTCACCGCCACCCCGCTCGGTGGTCTGCTGGAGGGGATGGCGCCCTGGCGGCAGGTGCTGGTCGTCACCGGCGCCCCCGGCGTCCTGGTGGCCTTTCTTGCCTTCACCCTGCGCGAGCCGAAGCGGGCAGGCATGCCGCCACCCACCCGGCATGAGGCGAGCTGGGGCAGTTTTTTCGGCTATATCGGCGCCAATGCGCGGCTGATGCTCGGCGTCATCCTCGGTTCGGCGCTGGTCGCGATGATGACCCAGGCGGCGATGTCCTGGACGCCGACCTATGCCCGCCGCGTGCTGGGCATGAGCGCGGGCGAGGTCGGCACGATGATGTCGATCACCGTAGGGCTGGGCGGAGTGGTCGGCGGGATTGCGCTTGGCATCGCGATCGATCACTGGTTCCGGCGCGGAGTGCGCGACGTCGCGCTGCGCGTCCTCGCCTGCGGCAGCCTGGTCATGCCGCCGCTGATCGCTGCCAGTTTCCTGGCCGACGACAGCCGCATCCTGTTCGCGGGGGTTGCGCTGATGATGCTGACGATGGGGGCGATCTTCGGGCCGACCCTGGCGGCGGTACAGATGATTGCGCCCCCCGCGATGCGGGGCCGCTTCGGGGCGCTGTGCGTGCTGGCGTCGAACCTGTTCGGCTTCGCCTTCGGGCCGATGCTGGTCGGCGCGATCACCGATTATGGCTTCGCCGATCCCAACAGAGTGGGGGCCAGCGTGGCGATCGTGCTGGTCGCGGTCTGCCCCTTCGCATCCTGGCTGATCTGGTCGGCGCGCGGCGATTTCGTGCGACGGCTGGACAATGGCTCGCCCGCCCGCCCGGCGGGCGATATGACGGTTCTGAACGAGGTTAGAGCGTGAGCAACACGATACCCGCCCTGCTGCGCGATGCCGCCGCCCGCTACAAGGATCGGGCAGCGCTGGCCTCTGCAACCGATGGCGCGATCAGCTATGCCGATCTCGACCGGCGCGCCGACGAGGTCGCCAAGGCGATGATCGCCGACGGTGCGATGCCGGGCGACCGCGCCGCGATCTGGGCGCCGAACATGTGGGAATGGGTGGCCGCCACGGTCGGCATCCAGCGGGCCGGCGGCGTGATGGTGCCGCTCAACACCCGGCTGAAGGGCGGCGAGGTCGCCGACATCATCCGGCGCGGTGGCGTCTCGCGCCTGTTCGTGATCGGCGATTTCCTGGGCCGCCATTATCCCGAGATGCTGCGCGGCGAGGCGACGCCGGGGCTGCGCCGGACGATCGTGCTGCGCGGCACGCCCGACAAGCTCGGCGCGGGCGAGGAAGGCTGGGAGGATTTCATCGCCCGTGGAGCCACGACCAGCGACGCCGCCCTGGCCGAGCGCGAGGCGGGGGTGACGCCCGACACGCGTGCCGACATCATGTTCACCTCCGGCACCACCGGCGCGCCGAAGGGGGCGATCTTCGATCATCGCCGCTCGCTGGGCGGCGGCCGCGCCTGGGCCAATATCTCGCGCCAGACCGCCGACGATCGCTATTGCGTTTTCGGCCCCTTCTCGCACAACGCCTCCTACAAGGCGGGTTGGGTCGCCGGACTGATGACCGGCAGCACCGTCTATTGGCCCGAGGCCTATGACGCGGTGACGATCCTCGATCTGATCGCTAGCAACCGCATCTCGGTGATGTCGGCGCCGCCGACCGTGTTCCAGGAGGTGCTGGCCCATCCCAATTGGCGCGACTGGGACATCTCCAGCTACCGCTTCCTCTCGACCGGTGCGACGGTCGTCCCGATCGAGTTGATGAAGCGGCTCCAAGCCGAGACGACCATCGCCGAGATCACAACCGGCTACGGCATGACCGAATGCGCGGGATCGGCGACGCATACCCGCCCCGGCGATCCGGTCGAGCGCGTCGCCTATACGGTCGGCGCGGCGATCGAGGGGACCGAGATCAAGCTGGTCGGCCCCGACGGGCGCGAGGTGCCCGTGGGCGAGCCCGGCGAGGTGCTGATCCGCGACGACAAGCTGCTGATCGAATATCTCGACAATCCGGAGGCGACCCGCGCCACCCTCGATGCCGGAGGCTGGCTGCGCTCGGGCGACATCGGCACGCTCGACGCGGAAGGCTATCTTAAGCTCACCGACCGGCTGAAGGACATGTACATCGTCGGCGGATTCAACGTCTATCCGGCCGAGATCGAGAAGCAGATGAGCGGCCTGCCCGGTATCTTCCAGTCGGCGATCGTCGGCGTGCCCGACCAGCGGCTGGGTGAGGTCGGCCATGCCTTCATCGTCCGCTCGGCCGGATCGACCATCACCGCTGAGGAGGTGATCGGCTGGAGCAAGGCGAACCTCGCTAACTACAAGGTACCGCGCGGGGTCACTTTCGTCGACGCGCTGCCGATGAACGCCACCGGCAAGGTGATCAAGTTCGCCCTGCGCGACATGCTGAAATAGGGCAGGCGCGATGGACGCGCCGCTGCTGATCGAGGAAGCGGGCGAGGGGGTGCTGCTGCTGACCCTCAACCGCCCCGCCCAGCGCAACGCGATCGACCTCGATCTGTGCGATGCGCTGTTGGCGGCGCTGGCCCGCTTTCGCGACGAGGATCGCTGGCGCGCCGCGATCCTGACCGGCCAACCCCCCGCCTTCTGCGCGGGGATGGATCTCAAGGCCTTCTCGGCACCGGACGCGCCGCGCCATCGTGTCACCGAGCTGATCCATTCGCTGCCGTCGCTGGGCAAGCCGATCATCGCCGCGGTGAACGGCGCCGCCTATACCGGAGGGCTCGAATTGGCGCTGGCCTGCGACTTCATCCTGGCGGGGGAGGGCGCGCGCTTCGCCGATACCCATGCGAAGATCGGGGCGCTGTCGGGCAGCGGCATGGGATCGCGGCTGCCGCATGCGGTCGGCCTGCGCTTCGCCAAGCAGATGATGCTGGCCTGCCAGCCAATCGACGCGGCGACCGCGCTCCGGGTCGGGCTGGTCAACGAAGTGCTGCCCGCCGATCGGCTGCTGCCGCGCGCGATCGAACTGGCGACGGCGATCGCGGGCCATGATCGGGAACTGGTGCGGCTTGCTCGCGACGTACTCGATCGCGGCAGCGCGGCGACGCTGGGCGAGGCGATCGCGATCGAGCGGGAGGCGCTGGCGAAGCGCAAGGCCGAGGGCGCGATGCGCTGGGAGGCAGGTATTCCCCCAAAAGCGTCATGCTGAACTTGTTTCAGCATCCACTCTTCCACGGGAGTACCGGAGCTGGTGACAAAGTGGACCCTGAACCAAGTTCACGGCGACGAGGTAAACTGCAGAGGCGTGTTGTTGGAACCTAAATCCCCCAGAGCTTAGCCGCTGTGTCGCCGACGATCTGGCGGGCCTTGGCGTCGCCGACCTTGTCGAAGATGCCCTGGACGATCGCTTCGCTGTTGCCCAGGATGCTTTCGGGGTGTGGATAGTCTACCGACCAGAGGATGCGGTCCGCGCCGATCCGGTCGATATTCTCCAGCGCCACATCGTCCTGCATGAAGGTCGCGTAGCAGTTGTTGTGCCAGTACCAGCTCGGCGCATGCGCGATGCGCGGGCGCAACTCGCTGGCATAGTCGCGGGCGATCTTGTCGGCATTTTCCAGCGTCGCCGGAACCCAGCCGGCGCCACCCTCTGTGAACACCAGCTTGAGGCCGGGGAAGCGATCGAAGATGCCCGAGAAGACGAACTGTCCGAACATGCCGGTGAAGGGCATCAGGTTCGCGTTGAGGTTCGCGCCGAGCGAGCCGCGTCCCGAGAATTGGAGATAGGCGCCGATATGGACCGAGAGCGGAAATCCGCTCTCCTCGATCGCCCGCCACATCGGGTCCATCTCGGAACTGTTGTAGCGCATGCCGCGGGGATTGAGCGGGATCTCGATCGCCTTGAAGCCCAGTTCCTTCAGCTTGTGCAGATAGTCGGCGGTCATCTCCGGCTTGAAGAAAGTCGGCAGATAGGCGACCGGAAACAGACGGGTCGGCGCGGCTTCCTTCCACTCCGCCATCCATTCGTTGAACACGTCGATGCAGCGGATGAAGAAGTCCTTGTCCGCCATGCGGATCAGCCCGGCGGCGCGGCCATGATAGACCACCGATGCCTCGACCCCTTCGGCGTCCATGTCGGCCAGCCGTTCGGAGACGTCCCAGAAGCCTTCGCGGCCTTCGTGGAAATCGAAAGGCAGGCCAGGCACGTCATAGGAATCGCCGCCGACCGTCATGTGGAAGCCGGTTTCATCCTTCCAGAATTTCGGCGCGCGATCCTTGTCGGCACCTTTCAGCCGGTCTTCCCACAGGTGTGGCACCTCCAGGACATGGTCGTCGCTGGAGATCAGGCGGACGCCGGCCGGTGGCTGCCAGCTATTGGCGGGGATGACCCGATCCTTCGGCCATGGAGTGGGGGTGACGCTGTTCATCTCTGCCTGTGCTGCCTTGCCTGTTGGGAAGCGACGCCGCGCCGTCTGGCCGGCCGGCGCCGGTTCCAGAACCGTTATCGACAGCCGGGATATTGAGGCGGGTGGGGCCGGGCGGCAATGCGAGACGGCGGTTTTGCGCGGTTTGGGCCGCACAATTCAGAACTCTGATGCTTTTCGCGGAAACCGATATCTTCGTGCAGGCGCAGTGGGTCGCGTGCTTGCGCCGGGCAATCACACCGCATGTCGTCGGGTCGGCTTAGGGCCGGGCGCGGTCAGGCCGCGCGCGAAGCGGCATCCGGGCTCAGGAAGCCGGCGAGGCGTCCGGCGATGATCGCTTCGGCGTCGGCGACGATGCGGCCGATCAGTTCGGCGCAGCTCGGTATGTCGTGGATCAGGCCCTGGACCTGCCCGGCCCACACGAGGCCGGCGTCGACCTCGCCGCTCTCCAGCGCCTCGCGGCCCTTCATGCCGGCGACATAGGGGCGGATATCCTCGAACACGGCGCCGGGCGCCGCCGACAGCTCGATCACCTTGTCCGAAACGCTGTTCTTCGCAACCCGGCCGGTGTTCCTGAACTCTCGGAAGATCAGGTTGGTCGCGCGCTCGTCATTCTCGACAATGAAGCGCTTGACGTTGTCGTGGATCGGCGCTTCGCGCGTCGCGCAGAAGCGGGTGCCCATGTTGATCCCTTCCGCGCCCAGCGCCAGCGCCGCCGCCAGGCCGCGCCCGTCGCCGAAGCCGCCGCTGGCGATCATCGGGATTTTCACCTTGTCGGCCGCCGCCGGGATCAGGATCAGCCCGGGGATGTCGTCCTCGCCAGGATGGCCCGCGCATTCGAAGCCATCGATCGAGATCGCGTCGACCCCCATCCGTTCGGCCGACAGGGCGTGGCGAACGGCGGTGCATTTGTGGACCACCTTGATGCCATGCGCCTTGAAATCGTCGACATGCTCCTGCGGCTTGTAGCCGGCGGTTTCGACGATCTTCACGCCGCTATCGATGATAGCCCTGCGATATTCGGCATAGGGCGGCGGGCTGACCGAGGGCAGGATCGTCAGGTTCACGCCGAAGGGCTTATCGGTCATCGTCCGGCAGCGGTCGATCTCGCGGCGCAGGTCGTCCGGGGTCGGCTGGGTCAGCGCGGTCAATATGCCCAGCCCGCCGGCATTGGACACCGCCGCCGCGAGTTCGGCGCGGCCCACCCACATCATGCCGCCCTGGACGATCGGATGTTCGATGCCGACCAGTTCGGTGAAGCGGGTGGAAATCGTCATTGAGCACCTCTGAAATCGGGTTTGCGTTTGCCGAGGAAGGCGGCGACGCCTTCCTTGCCTTCGACGCTGCTGATGGACGTGGCGATGCCGCGCGCTTCCAGTTCCAGATGGGTTTCCCAGCTGTTGCCGAAACTGGCCAGCAGCAGATCGCGGGTCCGGCCGATCGCACTGGTGGCGCCGGCCGCCAGCTTTCCGGCCACCGCCATGCCCTCGGATATCAGCGCCTCGTCGTCGATGGCGCGGGTGATCAGACCCATGGTCTCGGCTTCCTCGGCGGAGAGCCGTCGGTTGGAGATGATTATTTCTTGCGCGCGGCGCAGGCCGACGAGGCGCGGCAGCAGCCAGGTCAGCCCGCCGTCGGGCGATACGCCCAGCGCGCCATAGGCAGCGCTGAATACCGCCGAACGGGCCGCGAGCACGACGTCACCTGACAGGGCCAGGCCGTAGCCCGCGCCTGCGGCGGGGCCGTTGACCAGCGTGACCAGTGGCTTGTTCATCCGCGCGAGGCGCGACATGGCAAGGTGTAGCTTGCTGGCGAGTTCCCCCACAATCGGGCCGACCTTGTCGCCCGCGGCCGACATTGCCCCGATGTCGCCGCCTGCGCAGAACATCCGGCCGGTACCGGTCAGCACCACGCAGCGGATCGATGCGTCGCCGTCGCACTCGGTCGCCGCTTCGAACAGCGCCTCGCAGAGCGTAAGGTCCAGCGCATTTGCCGCGTCGGGGCGGTTGAGGGTGAGGCGGGCGACATCGCCGTCGCGCTCGAACAGGAGGACGCTCATCGCGGCGCCATCCGGATCGCGCCGTCGAGGCGGATCGTCTCGCCGTTGAGCATCGGATTCTTCAGGATGCTCTCGGCCAGCAGCGCATATTCGCTGGGATCGCCGAGCCGGCTGGGATGGGGCACCTGCTGGCCGAGCGAATCCTGTGCCGCCTGGGGCAGGCCCTTCATCATCGGGGTCAGGAAGATGCCCGGCGCGATCGTCATCACCCGGATCTTGTGCTGGGCAAGGTCGCGGGCCGCGCACAGCGTCAGCCCCGCCACGCCCGCCTTGGACGAGGCATAGGCGGCCTGGCCGATCTGGCCGTCGAACGCGGCCACCGAAGCGGTGTTGATGATCACCCCGCGCTCCTCGCCGATCGGATCGACGGTGATCGCGCGCGCCGCGAATTGCGACAGCGTGTTGAAGGTGCCGATCAGGTTGATCTCGATCACCTTGCGATACTGGTCCAGCGAATGCGGGGTGCCGTCCTTGGCGACGATGCGGGCGGGCGGAGCGATGCCAGCGCAGTTGACCAGCACGCGGGCTACACCATGCTTCGCTTCGGCCTCGGCAATGCCGGCGGCGACGCTGGCCTCGTCGGCGACGTTGACCGACGCGAAATGGCCGCCCAGTTCGGCGGCCGCTGCGGCGCCCACCTCGGCGTTGAGATCGAAGATGGTGACCTTCGCCCCGTTGCTCGCCAGCATCCGGGCCGTTTCGTGGCCCAGGCCGGATGCGCCGCCGGTAACGATCGCGGCAATCCCGTCCAGTCTCATATTCCCATTCCCCTCATTCGTCGCCGATCAGGTCAGACCAGCTCGACAGCCATGGCGGTGGCCTCGCCGCCGCCGATGCACAGGCTCGCCACGCCCTTCTTAAGTCCGCGATTTTGCAGCGCGCCTAGCAAGGTGGCCAGGACGCGGGCACCGCTCGCGCCGATCGGATGGCCCAGCGCGCAGGCACCGCCGTTGACGTTGAGCTTCTCGGCCGGGATCTGCAGGTCCTTGGCGGCGATCATCGCGACCACCGCGAACGCCTCGTTGACCTCGAACAGGTCGACGTCGTCGACCGACCAGCCGGCCTTGGCCAGCGCCTTCTGGATCGCCGGCACCGGCGCGGTGGTGAACAGGCCCGGCTCATGCGCATGGGCGGCATGGCCGACCACCTTCGCGACGATCGGCAGGCCCAGTTCCTTCGCCACGCTCTCGCGGGTCATCACCAGCGCGGCCGCGCCGTCGGAGATCGAAGAGGCGTTGGCGGCGGTGATCGTGCCGTCCTTGGCAAAGGCTGGCTTCAATGTCGGGATCTTGTCGGGGCGGGCCTTGCCGGGCTGCTCGTCGGTGTCGACCACCACCTCGCCGCCCCGGGTCTGCAGCGTCACCGGCACGATCTCGCGGTCGAAGGCGCCGCTGCTGATCGCGGCATTGGCGCGGGCGAGCGAGCGGATCGCGTAATCGTCCTGCTCCTGGCGGGTGAACTGATAGTCGCGCGCCGAATCCTCGGCGAAGGCGCCCATCAGCTTGCCCGGCGTATAGGCGTCCTCGAGCCCGTCGAGATACATCGAATCCTTGATCGCATCATGGCCGATGCGCGCGCCGCCGCGATGCTTGGTCAGCAGATAGGGGGCGTTGGTCATGCTCTCCATGCCGCCCGCGACGATGATGTCGGCGCTGCCGGCGGCGAGCGCGTCATGCGCCATGATCGCCGCCTGCATGCCCGAACCGCACATCTTGTTGACGGTGGTCGCCTCAACCGACTTGGGCAGGCCGGCGCCCAGCGCCGCCTGGCGCGCCGGCGCCTGGCCGAGGCCGCCGGGAAGCACGCAGCCCATAAAGATCTGCTCCACCTTGTCGCCGTCGACTCCGGCGCGCTCGATCGCGGCCTTCACCGCGGCTGCGCCCAGCTCGGTCGCGGATGCGCCCGACAGCACGCCCTGGAAGCCGCCCATCGGGGTGCGGGCATAGGAGGCGATGACGACGGGATCGGTGCTCATGGGAAGGTCCTCGGGTTGGGATTACAGCTGGGTCGGGATTACAGGGCGCGGGCTATCACCATCCGCTGGATGTCGGAGGTACCCTCGTAGATCTGGCAGACGCGGACATCGCGGTAGATCTTGGCGAGCCCGAACTCCTCCAGATAGCCATAGCCGCCCAAGGTCTGGATCGCGCCGGAGACGATCGCCTCGGCGGCCTCCGAGGCGAACAGCTTGGCCATCGAGGCTTCGGTCAGGCATGGCAGCCCGGCATCCTTGATGCTGGCGGCGTGGAGGACGAGCTGGCGGGCGGCCTCCAGCCGGGTGGCGAGATCGGCGAGGCGGAAGCCCACCGCCTGATGCTCGACGATCGGCTTGCCCATGCTGCGGCGATCCTTCGCATAGGCCACGGCGATCTCCAGCGCGGCCTGCGCCATGCCAACGCATTGCGCGGCGATGCCGATCCGGCCCTGCTCGAGATTGGCGAGCGCGATGTTCAGCCCGCGCCCCTCGGCCCCGTAGAGAAGATCATCGGGGACGAACATGTCCTCGAAGCGGATCGCGCAGGTGTCGGACGCGGCCTGGCCCAGCTTGTGTTCGACCTTGTCGACGAGATAGCCGGGCGTGTCGGTGGGCACCAGGAAGCCCGAGATACCTTTCTTGCCGGCGGCGGGATCGGTGACCGCGAACACCATCGCCAGCCCGCCGATCCTGCCCGACGTGATGAACTGCTTGGCCCCGTTCAGCTTCCAGCCGCCGTCGACCTTCACGGCGCGGGTGCGGATCGCCGCCGCGTCGGAGCCGGCATCGGCCTCGGTCAGCGCGAAGGCGCCGATCATCCGGCCGCCGACCAGATCGGGCAGGAAGCGCACCTTCTGCGCCTCGCTGCCTTCCTTGAGCAGGCCACCGACGATCAGGCTGTTCTGGATCGAGATGATCGTCGAGAGCGCGCCGTCCGCTGCCGCGATCTCGATCAGCGATAGCGCGTAGGAGACATAGTCGGCCCCCGCCCCACCCACCGCTTCGGGCGCGACCATGCCGAGCAGGCCGAGGCCGGCCAGTTCCTCGAACAGGCCGTCGGGATAGCCGGCCGCCGCCTCGAAGGCCTGGCTGCGCGGGCGGATCCGGTCCTGCGCGAAGGCGCGCACAGCATCGCGGATTGCCGATTGTGTTTCGGAGAGAATCACGAGAGCCTCGATAATGATCTACTCACGGGTATATTGAATGCTGATGGGTTTTGTGTCAATGGTCGGCGATGGATATCAGGCCTGCAGACGATGGTGCCGCGTCGCCCTTCCGGACGCGCGAGCAGAGGGCGGAGGAGCGCTCGGCCAAGCGCAGGGCGCTTCTCGCGGCGGCGGTGCGGATGTTCAACGAACGCGGCTTCCACGCCACGCTGCTGGAGGATGTGGCGGCGAGCCTGAGCATCTCCAAGCCGACCATCTACCATTATCTGGGCAACAAGGAGCAGGTGCTGCTCGAATGCATCGCCGTCGGCCTGGAGGGCTATTGGTCGGCGATCGAGCAAGCGAGGGCGCTGAACGGCGACGGACTCACCCGGCTGCGCCATTTCCTGCACCTTTACGCGCTGGCCAACATGGAGGATTTTGGCCGCTGCGTGATCCGTACCGGTGCGGAGCCGCTTTCGCCCGAAGGCGCGCGCGGTTTTCGCGAAGCCAAGCGCGCGATCGACGCGGCGATGCGGGACTTCATCGAGCAGGGCCAGGCCGATGGCTCGATCGCGTCCAGCGATCCCAAGATCCTTGCCTTCACCCTGGCCGGCGCGCTCAACTGGCCGGCGCGCTGGCACGTTCCCGGCGGCGAATTGGGCGCCGATGAGATAGCCCGCCAGATGGTCGATATACTGACGAGCGGGCTGGCACCGAGGAGATGACGTCGCCCCCGTCTCGGCCGGGGCGACAGATAATCTCTAGAACAGCCCCACCAGCAGGTAGAAGCCCGCGCCGATCGCCGCTGCCGCCGGCAGCGTGATGACCCAGGCGATGACGATGCTGCCCGCCACGTTCCAGCGCACCGCCGACAGCCGACGCGACGATCCGACGCCCACGATCGCGCCGGTGATGGTGTGGGTGGTCGACACCGGAATGCCCAGCCAGGTCGCGCCGAATAGGGTGATGGCGCCGCCCGTTTCCGCGCAGAAGCCCTGCGCGGGGCTGAGCCGGGTGATCTTCGATCCCATGGTGTGGACGATCTTCCAGCCGCCCATCAGCGTACCCAGGCCCATCGCCGCCTGGCAGGTGATCACCACCCAGAAGGGCACGTGGAACGCCCCGCCGAGCAGCCCCTGCGAATAGAGCAGCACGGCGATGATCCCCATCGTCTTCTGGGCGTCGTTGCCGCCATGGCCGAGCGAATAGAGCGAGGCCGAGACAAGCTGCATCCGGCGATAGCGCCGGTCGGCCGCGGTGGGCGTGGAGCGGACGAACACCCAGCTCGTGATCAGCACCAGCAGCAGCGCCAGCACCAGGCCGATCGTCGGCGACAGCACGATCGCGAAGCTCGTCTTGAGCACGCCCGACAGCACGATCGCGCCGGTCCCCGCCTTGGCGACACCGGCGCCGATCAGCCCGCCGATCAGCGCATGGCTGGACGAGGAGGGGATGCCGAGCAGCCAGGTAATCACGTTCCAGCTGATCGCGCCCATCAGCGCGCCGAAGATCACCTGCGCGTCGACCACCTCGGGGTTGACGATGCCCTTGCCGACCGTCTCGGCGACATGCAGGCCGAAGAACAGGAAGGCGATGAAGTTGAAGAACGCGGCCATCGCCACCGCCTGGTGCGGCTTGAGCACCCGGGTCGACACCACGGTCGCGATCGAGTTGGCGGCGTCGTGCAGGCCGTTGAGGAAGTCGAAGGCCAGCGCGATGCCGATCAGGCCGACCAGCAGCGGAAAGGAGAGGAGGGCGGGTTCCATCGTCAGGCGTGATCGAGCACCAGGCCCTGGATCTCGTTGGCGACATCCTCGAACCGGTCGGTGATCTTCTCGAGGTGGCTGTAGATCTCGCGGCCGATGACGAAGGCGATCGCCGCCTTCTCGCTCTTCGCCTTGAACAGCGCCTTCAGGCCGGCGTCATGGATCTCGTCGGCATGGCCTTCGAGCTTGACGATCCGCTCGGTCAGCGAATGGAGGCGGGTCGCGTTGCGGCCGACATCGCGCAGCAGCGGCATCGCGTCGGCGGTGATCCGCGCGGCTTCGACGATGATCCCGGCCATGTCGCGCATCTGCGGCTCGAACTCCTTGAGCTCGTACAGCATGATCGCCTTGGCGGTCTGGTTCATCTGGTCGATCGCGTCGTCCATCGATCCGATCAGGCTGGTGATCGCGGTCCGGTCGAACGGCGTGATCAGCGTCTTGCGCACATCCACCAGCACGTCGCGGATGATGTCGTCCGCGTCATTCTCGCGGTCGAAGATCTCCTGGCAGTGGATGGGCATGTCCGGCCCGCCCTGGAGCAGCTTGCCGAGCGCGTCGGCCGCAGCGACGTTGAGCGCGGCATGCGCCTCGAACTGTTCGAAGAAGCTGCCCTGCTTGGGCAGCAATGCCTGGAACCAGCGCACGATGGTGAACCTTTCTGCTGTGTGGCGGCGTGTCGCGTTGACGAAGCGCTCGGCCAGTCCGGGATTCCAGACGGGGGGTACGAAATTGGCGAGGATGTCGCGCAGTTCGGGCTCGTCCACCGAGACGGCGGCGTCGGAAGGGGCGAACCAGCGTAGCTCGCGTTCCTCCTTTTCCGGCCATTCGTCGAGCTGTGCGGTGACCGAGAAGGGAAAGATGTCGACTGTCGTCGGCCGCTCGGTGCCGTTGCGGCGCTGCTTGCGATATTGATAGGTGCCGATCGCATAGGGGCAGGCGATGCCGACCAGGCCGGCTTCCTCATAGGCCTCATGGCTTGCCGCCTCATGGCTCTTGAGGCCCTTGATCCGGTTGCCCTTGGGCAGCACCCAGCGGCGGGTGTCGCGCGAGGTTATCAGCAGGACCTCGGTCTGGCCCGCTTCATTCGTTCGATAGGGCAGGACGGCAATCTGGCGAATGATTCGAATCCCCGGTCTGGGGCCTCCTAATAATGTGACAATTTTGTTTCAATCACGCTCTTCGCTTGGACATCCCACGCGACCGATTCGAAGCTTTTCCACCTTGCTCGCGCATCTTCGTGTCGTTCGTCGACTCCTCATGGGCGTTCGTCGCCCGAAATCGCCCTTGGTGGAGGGGCGGGCGCGGTCGGTCGAAGCCCCAATGCGGGTCAACGGCAGCTGTCCTAGATGGTTTCCAACGGCAGCACGGAGCCACGCCGGGCCGCCGCCGAACAGGGATTTCACCGGGCATGGAACGCCACTCCCGCCCGGCACAACAGGAGACGCCACCATGATCCGCTCGACCTTCATCCTCGCCCTTGCCGCCGCGACCGCCATGTCCGTTCCGGCCCACGCCCAGGACGCTACCAGCAGCACCGAGGTCCGCTACGGTGATCTCAACCTGACCAATGCCGATGGCGCCGCCGCGCTGAAGGCGCGCGTGACCCGCGCCGCCGACAAGGTCTGCGGCGTCTCGAGCCAGCTCTCGCTGCGTTCGGCCGCCTCGGCAAAGAACTGCTCGAAGATCGCGGCGGCCAAGGCCATGCCGCAGGTCGAACTGGCGCTTGCCAAGGCCAGCACCCAGCTTGCCGAAAGCGGCCGGGTCACCGTCGCGGCCCACTGATCGATATCGGCCGGGGCTTCCATCCCCGCCCCCAGACCAGCCAAGCCAAGCGAATGGGACCCGGCGGCTCTAACCAAGCTGTCAGTTCCAGCCCGGCCGGGAACCCCTTCCCAGCCCGCCTCCCGGGGCTCCCCCCAAGCCACCCGCCCCGGGAGGCCACCCCTTCATCTCCAGCGATACATGCGGCCAGGACTGGCAATTTCCTCCGCGTGGGACGCACCCTCGGGTTCCCTTGCCCGGGGGTGCTTTCCGTTTGGGGCGGGCCCATGCCAGCGGTTGCCCGCCATTCCCGCCGCCATCCATGAATGGCGCTTCCTCGTGAATCGCGCTGGATAAAGCGTGATTCCACAGCAGGTTACTTCCTATTCGATCCGCCGCCAGACGCGCTGTCGTTCGTCGACGCCGGCCGCATGTTCGTCGCCCGTAACGGCCCTTGGTGGAGCCGCGGCGGCGGTCGGTCGAAGTCGCGATGCGGGGTGTCCGCGCTTCGCCTAGCAAGGCTTCAACGCCTCTCCACGGGCGCACAACAGGAGATTTCAGATGACCCGTTCGACCTTCCTCATCGCCCTTGCCGCCGCCGCCGCGACCGTGGGCACCATCGCTTTCCCCGCCTATGCGCAGGAAGTGACCACCTCGACCGAAGTCCGCTACGCCGATCTGAATCTGGCTGACGGCGCCGGCAAGGCCCAGCTCCACGCCCGCATCAAGCATGCCGCCAATCTGGTCTGCGGTGTTCCCGGCCAGCTTTCGCTGAGCGAATATTCGGCGGCGCGCAAATGCGCGCGGAAGGCTGTAGCCAAGGCGCAGCCCCAGATCGACCTCGCGCTCGCCAGGGTCGGCACCGACTATGCCGCGAATGGCCGCCTGGTCGTCGCCGCGAACTGAGCGATCGACCTGGAGAGGGTCGGCCTCTCCACATACCGGGGACGGAAAACCGGCCCCTTCATACACCCTCGGGCTCCCCGGCCCGGGGGTGTTTTCGTTCTGGGGGCGATCTCATTTCGCAGCGCAGCGGAACCCTATCGATTTCCGGGCGTCCTCCCTTCGGTTCATCCCGGACCGGGCTCACCCTGCCCAAAGTCGCTTGATTGAATGCCAGTTATTGCAGCGAAGGAATGAAATGCTGTCCCGGCCCCACCAACCGGTGCTTCCGCCGCCGCCGCCGATCGACTGCGCCAGCCATAGCCTGTTCGTGGATTTCGACGGCACCCTGGTTCCGCTGGTCGATCATCCCGAACTGGTCCGTGCAGACAGCGAACTGGTGGAGCTGCTCGATGCCCTGCACACACGCTATGGTGGCCGTCTCGCGCTGGTCAGCGGCCGTTCGCTGGCTCAGCTCGATGCGATGATCGGTCCCGTCGTCAGCCGGATCGCGCTGGCGGGGAGCCATGGCGCGGAGGTCCGTCGCGGCGACCGGCTGGTCGAGCCGCCCCGCCCGGAAGGTCTCGATGGCGCGATTGCCGATGTGCGCGCCTATGGCGCCGGCCATCCGGAGATGATCGTCGAGGAAAAGAGCCACGGCGTGGCGATGCATTATCGGCGCGCACCCATCCTGGAGGAGCCGGTGAAGCGCCGGGCCTATGCGATCGCCGAACGCCACGGGCTGGAGGTCCAGCTGGGCAAGATGATGGTCGAGCTGCGCGGGCCCGGCTGGGACAAGGGGCAGGCGGTGGCGGTGCTGATGGGCGAACCGCCGATGGCGGCCAGCCTTCCCGTCGTGATCGGCGACGATCTGACCGACGAGCCGGCGCTCAAGGTGGCGGGCGAGATGGGCGGCTTCGGCGTGCTGGTCGGTGCGCCGCGCGAAAGCGCGGCGCTCTACGGGCTCACCGATGTCGGGTCGGTACGCCACTGGCTGTGGGAAGCGGCGCGATGACCGCGACACTCGATCTCTGGCCGATCGGAAACTGCCAGGTCTCGGCGCTGATCGATCGCGCCGGGCGGATGGTCTGGGCCTGCGTGCCGCGGGTCGACGGCGATCCGGTCTTCTGCTCTCTGCTCGACGACAACCCGCCTTCGGCAGAGGGCGCGCGCGGCTTCTGGGAAATCGACCTGGAGGATTGTGTCGAGACCAGCCAGGCCTATCTGCGCAACACCCCGATCCTGGTCACCCGTCATCGCGACGCCGCCGGCAATGCGATCGAGGTGGTCGATTTCTGTCCCCGCCACTTCCGGCATGGGCGCATGTACCGCCCGGTCGCCTTCGCCCGCATCGTCCGGCCGGTGGAGGGCAGTCCGCGCATCCGGGTACGGCTGCGCCCCGCCAAGGCATGGGGCGCCGGCGATCCCGAGCGGACGCGGGGGTCCAACCATGTCCGCTACGTGCTCGACGACATGACCCTGCGGCTCAGCACCTCCGCGCCGATCGGCTGGATCGAGAGCGAGCGGCTGTTCCGGGTCGAGCGGCCGCTCCATTTCTTCCTGGGGCCCGACGAAAGCTTCGTCGGCGATATCGGCGACACGCTCGATACGATGCTGGAGCACAGCGCGCACGAATGGCGCCGATGGGTGCGGGCGCTGGCAACGCCGGTCGAATGGCAGGAGGCGGTGATCCGTTCCGCCATCACCCTGAAGCTCTGCCAGCATGAGGAAACCGGCGCGATCGTCGCCGCACTCACCACCTCGATCCCCGAACATGCCGGTTCGCAGCGCAACTGGGACTATCGCTACTGCTGGATCCGCGACGCCTATTACACGGTGCAGGCGCTGAACCGGCTCGGCGCGCTCGACGTGCTGGAAAGCTATCTCGAATATCTGCGCAACATCGTCGACAACGCCAAGGGCGGCCATATCCAGCCGCTCTATGGCGTCGGCGGCGAGGCGACATTGGTCGAGGAGTTCGCCCTCGCGCTCAACGGCTATCGGGGGATGGGCCCGGTCCGCGTCGGCAATCAGGCCTATGAGCAGATCCAGCACGATGCCTATGGCCAGATCGTCCTCTCCAATGCCCAGGCTTTCTTCGACCAGCGGCTCTACCGCATGGCCGGCGAGGAGGATTTCCGCGCGCTGGAGAAGGTCGGTGAGCGTGCCTGGGCGGTCCATGACAAGCCCGATGCCGGGCTGTGGGAACTGCGCACCAAGAGCCATGTCCATACCTATTCGGCGGCGATGTGCTGGGCGGCGTGCGACCGGCTCGCCAACGCGGGGGAGGCGCTGGGGCTGGCCGAGCGCGCGGCGTTCTGGCGCGACCGGGCAGAGCGCATCCGCGACCGGATCGAGAGCGCGGCCTGGCGCGAGGAGACCCGGCGCATCTCTGCCACCTTCGGCGGCGACGATCTCGACGCCAGCCTGATCCAGCTGCTCGACCTGCGCTTCGTCAAGCCGGGCGACGAGCGTTTCCAGGGAACGCTGCGCGCTGTCGAGGACGGCTTGCGGCGCGGATCGCACATGTTGCGCTACGCGACCGAGGACGATTTCGGCCTGCCCCATACCGCCTTCAATGTCTGCACCTTCTGGCTGATCGAGGCATTGTGGCTGACCGGCCGCGCCGATGATGCAAGGGAGCTGTTCGAAGAGATGCTGTCACGCCGGACCCCGGCCGGTCTGTTGTCGGAGGATATCGATCCGGCGACGGGCGAGCTGTGGGGCAATTATCCGCAGACCTATTCGCTGGTCGGCCTGATCAACTGCGCGTCGCTGCTCAGCAAGCCGTGGAGTGCGGTGCGATGAGCCGCCTGATCATCATATCCAACCGGGTCCAGCCGCCGACCGGAGAGGGCGGCGGCGGCAACCAGGGCGGCCTCGCGGTGGCGCTGTCGGCGGCGCTCAGGGAATCGAGCGGCATCTGGTTCGGCTGGTCGGGCGAGACCACCGATCAGTTCACCGGCCATATCAATCTCCAGCGCGCCTTCGGCGTCACCACCGCGACGATCGACCTGGAGGAGCAGGACGTCGACGAATATTATAACGGCTATGCCAACCGGACGCTGTGGCCGCTGTTCCATTACCGGATGGACCTGGCCGAGTTCGAAAGCGGCTTCGCGGAGGGCTATGAACGGGTCAACCAGCGCTTCGCCGAAACGCTGGAACCGCTGATCGAGAGCGACGATCTCGTCTGGGTCCACGACTATCACATGGTCCCGCTCGGCCAGTATCTGCGCGACCGGGGCATCACCAACCGGATCGGCTTCTTCCTGCACATCCCCTGGCCGCCATACCGGCTGCTGCTGTCACTGCCCAATCATCGTCAGCTGGTCGAGACGCTGTTCGCCTATGACGTGGTGGGTTTCCAGACGCGGGATTCGCTCGACAGCTTCCGCGACTATGTCCGGCAGGAAATGGGCGGCAGCGTCGCGGAGGACGGGCGGATCACGGTCGGGGACCGCTCGATGATGGCGATCCACTGCCCGATCGGCATCGACACCGCCAATTTCCTGGAGGCGACCCAGTCGACCGCCGCGCGCTACGCCTATTACCGGATGCGTCAGTCGAGCAGCGGGCGGGAGATGATCATCGGCGTGGACCGGCTCGATTATTCCAAGGGCCTGGAGGAACGCTTCCTCGGCTATGAGCGCCTGCTCCAGCAGCGCGAGGACCTGCATGGGGAGGTGTTCCTGCTCCAGATCGCGCCGCCTTCGCGCGGGGACGTGCAGAGCTATCAGGAGATACGCGCGTCGCTGGATGCGCTGTCGGGCCGGATCAACGGCGCCTATGCCGATGTCGAATGGGTACCGATCCGCTATGTCAACCGCGGCTATCCGCGCGACCGGCTGGCCGGCATCTATCGCGCCGCCAAGGTCGGCCTCGTCACTCCCCTGCGCGACGGCATGAACCTCGTCGCCAAGGAATATGTCGCGGCACAGGATCCGGAAGACCCCGGCATACTGATCCTCTCGCAATTCGCGGGCGCCGCCGAGCAGCTTACCCAGGCGCTGCTGATCAACCCCTACAGCCCCGAGGACATCGCCGACGCGATCGCGCGGGCGCTGGAAATGCCGCTGGACGAACGCAAGGCCCGCTGGCGCGCCTGCATGGACAATATCGAGGCCGAGGACGTCCTGTGGTGGAGGAAACGCTTCACCGACGCGCTGGAGGGGGTGGGGCAGTCGGTGGAGTGATGCGCCTGCTCAGCGGCGATGCGCGAGACGGCGGAGGGCATCCCACCACCGCCATTTTCCGCCCCGCGCTGCCATTCGCCCCTTCCTGGCGATCGCGATGGCCTGGTGCACATGGCCATCCTCGATCAGGCGCTCATCGAGCTGCAGCAGCGATTCGAGCCGGGCGGCATCCTTCACATCGTCGAAATTGGCGAGGACCTGGTCCAGAGCCAGGCTGTAGACGACGCCGCCGGTCAGGGTGATCCTCGCCTCGGGAAAAAAGGCACGCACCGCGCCGAGGATGTTCGCGCTGTCGGCGGCTTCGGACGGGTCGGCGGCGATAAAAGCGTCGAGATCGGGCCGCAGGACGCGACCGTCCAGCGATCGGGTGGGGTTGCCGGGGTCGCGCATCAGCTGACCGGACAGCGACGCCCGGATGTCCGACGCGATATCGAGTTCCGCGTCGGTCCATTGGAAGCGCGTGGCGCCGACGAACTCGTCCATCGCGAAGCAGCCGCCTGGCTTCAGATTGCGATAGCTCCACGCCACGGCGGCGTGGGCATCGAACATGTGGTGGAGCGAGCTGTTCCAGTAGACGAGGTCGAAGCCGTCGGGGAACGCACGCTCGAACGCATTCGCGCAATGGAAGTCGATCCGGTCGAACACACCGTGCCGGCGAGCGAGCCTCTTGCTGGCGCGAAGGCGGTCCTCGCTGATCTCGAAAAGGTCGAAATGCTGGACGATGCCGTCGCTGAGCAGCGCGATTTCCTTCGCCGCCACGCCGCTGCCGACCGAAATGGCGCGCGGGAATCCGCCCTTGGGGGCCTCGGCCTCGATCAGCCTGTGAAACCCCGCGGACTGGCCGTCGATCGCCTCTCCGCACACCAGCCGGTTGACATGCCGGACGATGGCGGGATGCATCCACCAATGCGGGCGACCCTTCGGCGCCTCCATCTGCGACCAATGTTCGGCGGCCCTGATCAGCCTGTCGTCCATCATGCCTTGCCCAATCCCATTCGGATGCCGGCGGAAACGGCCGGAGCTAGTTGACCGGCGCCCGCCGCCGATAGCTCAGCGCTTCGGCGACATGGACACGTCCTACGCTCTCCGCGCCCGCCAGATCGGCGATCGTGCGGCTCACCCGCAATACCCGGTGATAGCCTCGTGCGGACAGCCGCATCGCCTCTGCCGCCTGGGCGAGCAGCTTGCGTCCCGCCTCGTCCGGGGTGGCGGCGGCGTCGAGAACGTCGCCGTCCGCCTCGGCATTGGTGCGCACGCCCTTGCCCTCATAGCGCGCGGTCTGGATGGCGCGCGCCGCCGCTACCCGCGCGGCGACTTCGGCCGATCCCTCGGCGGGTGGAGGCAGGACGAGGTCGGCGGCGCTGACGCTGGCGACCTCGACATGAAGGTCGATGCGGTCGAGCAGCGGGCCGGAGAGTTTTGCCTGATAATCGGCGGCGCACCGCGGCGCGCGCGAGCAGGCGAGGGCGGGATCGTCCATATGGCCGCAGCGGCACGGGTTCATGGCGGCGACCAGCTGGACCCGCGCGGGGAAGGTGACATGGGCGTTGGCGCGGGCGACTGAGACCTTGCCGGTCTCCAGCGGCTGGCGCAGCGAATCGAGCACCGCGCGCTGGAACTCGGGCAGCTCGTCGAGGAACAGCACGCCGAGATGGGCTAGGCTGACCTCGCCGGGGCGCACCTTCAATCCGCCGCCGACCAGCGCCGCCATCGATGCCGAATGGTGCGGGCTGCGGAACGGCCGGGCGCGGATCAGCCGGCCGTCCTGCAGCTCGCCCGCGACCGAGGCGACCATCGACACCTCCAGCGCCTCGGCCGGGGTCAGTTCGGGCAGGATGCCCGGCAGGCAGGCCGCCATCAGCGATTTGCCGGCGCCCGGCGGGCCGCTCATCAGCATATTGTAACCATTTAAATTTAATATAGAGTCGCCGTCTTAGATGGGGAAAAAATGCGGTGCCGAAGGCCTACTCCTATATTCGGATGTCATCCCCCGAGCAGCTAAAAGGCGACTCCGTGCGTCGTCAGCAGACGGCCACGGATAGGTATGTGGCTGAAGCCGGGCTGACACTCACTGACATTATCAGTGATCATGGCGTATCGGCCTTCCGGGGTAAGAACTCCGAGTTCGGCGCCCTTGCTCAATTCCTGCACCTTGCCGAGCGTGGAGAGATCGAGGAGGGTAGTTACCTAATAGTAGAATCCCTCGACCGTCTGACGCGACAAAACGTCTTCGATGCGATCGCACTGCTCAGTCGGATCATCGATTATGGTATCAACGTTGTTACCCTGATCGACCGCAGGGTTTATTCCAAAGAATCGCTGGCGACGAGCCAATCAGACCTATTGATCGCCGCCATCACTATGATGCGAGGGCATGAGGAATCCCTCATGAAATCGGTTAGGCTTGCCGCTGCATGGAGCAACAAGCGTGAGAAGGCCCGCAACGGGAAGCTGACCCGGCACAAATTGCCGACCTGGCTCAAATTCACGGATGACGGCACCGCTATCATTGCAGTTGCTCACCGGGCCGCTATCATTCGGGAGATATTCGAATTGTCCCGTGACGGCTGGGGCACATACTCCATCGCTCGCTTGCTCAATGAACGTGGTGAAGTAACATGGGGGTCAGCAGCTTTTTGGGGCGATTCCTTCGTAAAGAAGCTGCTTGGTAACCGAGCCGTCCTCGGCGAATACCAGCCCCAAAGGCTCGTAACGCAAGGGCATCGAAAAATCCGCATACCTGACGGGGATCCTATCAAGGGATATTACCCCGCCGTGATTGACGAACTTTTGTTCGATGACGCGTCGAAGGCCGCAGCTCGCCGACGCGTGGCCGGGAGAGGTCGTAAGGGAAAGTCTCATACGAACATTTTTTCTGGCCTGCTAAAATGCGACGCCTGCCAGAGCGGCATGCGGTTCATCGATAAGGGACAGCCGCCAAAGGGAGGGCAATATCTCAGATGTGGGATGTCGTTGAGCGGCGGTAAATGTCGTGCTCCCGGCATTCGCTACCACTCCGCGGAGGAGCTGCTCCTCAATGTTATCCGGAATGTGAACGTCCGCACCTTAGTCAACGGAGACGAGTGGGAGCAGGAGGCCAGAGACGCCCGCCAAAAGCGTCTAAACCTCGAAAAGGAGGTGGTCGCTCATACCGACCAGATAGGCCGCATTGTTTCGGCGATTGCGAATGTCCCTGACTCGGGTGAGCTTCAGATTAAACTTCGCGAGCTGACTGCTTCCAGACAATCCCTCCTTGACGAAATTGAGGGTGTCGATGCTGCGCTGGCTGATCTGGGCGAGGGACATGATATACCTGTCCAAGCTTTGCTCCTACGGTTGAACGGCGGTTCTTTGAACGATCTTGAGGTCGTTAAGAACCGCAAGAAGCTGTCCGCCGAGCTTCAGCGCGTCATTCGATCGATCCACCTGGCGGTCGAGATCGAAGAGCCATGGGAAGCTAAAGACGATGCCGTGACCGAACGGCGCAGCGGGCTGAGGGGACGCATTTTTTACAGGAGCGGGGCATGGCAAACGTTCGACTCGTTGAATGGGCAGGACGTCTACGCCATCGACGGCACCCAGCAGACGTTAATGCGCCGTCGCTATGCCATCGATCAGCTAGAGTGATCCGTCCATGAGGGTGAATATAGATAAAATAGCCGCCCCGTGGTCTGCTGAGATAGTCCTCCGATCCCATGATATGGACCTCAGTAAAAGTAGCATATGGGTGGAGAGACAAAACTTTTACGGAGATCGTTTCTCTACTGACCGTGAGGTTTTTCTTGTCGTCGGCTTCGACACCGAGTTCAAAACGCCCGACCATGCCCTATCCCGTGCCGAACTGACTGAGGGGATGGGGAAGAATAACATCCTATCGTATCAGGTCTACTGCAAATTGTATGACCCGAACCAGCCGGGTGCCGATGAGTGGGGTGGTGTCTGTTATCCGGAGCCGGGAGAACGCCTCAGCTTGCCCGACGTCCTGACTTTCGCTTTCTGGAAGGGTATCCAGCAAGGAGCACTCCAGCAGATACCGAGTAGGATCTACCTCGTAGGGCATTTCACCCGAGCGGATGTGCCCGCCTTCTCCGATTTCAAATCGATGACGCAGATGATGCAATGCGTCCGCAATACCTTCCTCAACATCAACGATCACATTGCCGTGACGTACGGCGCCGACGCTGACGCTGACGATTCCGTGGAGCTTCAGGTGTTCCTTCGGGATACCATGCTGCTCACTCCAGCAACCTCGAAGAGCCTGAGAGCGCTAGGTGAGCTTGTCGGCCAAGAGAAGATTGCTCTCGATCCCGATCCGAAGCGAGACAAGTGGTACAAGCAGAACATGGACGTGCTGCTTGCCGAGCGACCGGAGCTGTTCGATCGCTACGCCCTGAATGATGCCGTGATATGCGTCCGCTACCTCGATCAACTCATTGAGCAATGCCGGGAGTTGCTCGGCAAGCCCAAGATACCGGCGACCCTCACGTCGATCGGCATGGACCTACTGCTACAGACTTGGAGGAAGGAGATGGACCTTGATCCGTTAGCGGTGCTCGGGAAGGAAAAGGTCTACGACACCTATTACAGCAAGCGCCTCGGCCGCTACGTGAAGAAGCCACGGGAGGTCGATCTGGATGAGGTCCATTGGCATATCCCACTAGCCACGGAATGCTATCACGGTGGCCGGAATGAGCAGTTCTGGTTCGGTCCCGGCTTTGAGGATGACTGGACAGACTACGATCTTTCGAGCGCTTACCCTTCGGCCATGGCCTTGCTGCGTGAGCCCGCTTGGCGGGAAACTCGAACATCGACCAAGCTAGACGACTACGCCCCCGACGTGCTCGGGATAGCCAATGTGGATTTTGAGTTCCCCGCATCGGTTCGCTTTCCGACCCTTCCGGTCCGTTCCGACAATGGCCTGATCTTCCCGCGCAAGGGCCGAAGCTATTGCGCTTCCCCGGAGATCGCCCTTGCTCTGCGGCTCGGCGCCAAGATCAAAATCCGCCATGGTGTTGTGATTCCCTATGCGTCGGACACGCTGATCTTCGGTGAATTCATCAAGAAGTGCATCAGCAAGCGGAAGTCGTACCCGAAGGGTACGCTGCGCGAGCAGTTCTGGAAGGAGCTGACCAACTCCAGCTACGGGAAGACCGCCCAGGGCCTCCGGGAGAAGCGTGTCTTCGACCTGCGTGACCCCGAGCGGAACAAGCCGCTCCCGCCGAGCAAGATCACCAATCCATTCTTTGCCGCCTTCATCACCTCCTTCGTCCGAGGAGTGCTCGGTGAGATCATCAACGGGCTGCCGGACAGCGTGTGCGTGTTCAGCTGCACGACCGATGGCTTCCTGTCGAACGCGAAGCCGGACGAAATTGCCGCCGCGACGAGCGGCTCGCTCTGCAATCTGTTCAGCAACAGTCGTCGAACGCTCACCGGAAATCCTGACGTGCTGGAGATCAAGCATCGTATCCGCCGCCCGCTGGGCTGGCGCACGAGAGGACAAGCGACTTTGTTGCCTGGCGATGGTGATCATCCGCCTATCGTGCTCGCGAAGGGCGGTATCTACCTGCCTGAGCACTTTGAGGATGTGGAGGAGCAGAACCAGCGCATCGTCGAGCTATTCCTGAACCGAACACCAGACGACGTGATCGACCTCAACATTATGACCGGGGTAAGGGACATCATCACCTTCGACGCGGACCTTGTGGAGAAGAAGGTCACCAAGCGCCTGAGCATGGAGTTCGATTGGAAGCGGCGGCCGTATGCCGCCCGGCAAGCTGCGGCCCCTCAACATGTCGCCTTCTCGACGGACCCGTGGGAGAGCTTTGCCGAATTCCAGTTAATGCGAACCTACTGGACCGACTTCGGAATCAAGTCTCCTCGCTGCCTGAAATCGATCGAGGATTTCCGATCGTTCGCTCGCTACGTGCTGTCGCAATCGGCGTTGAAGAAGGAGGATGCCAGATACCTAAGCAAGAAGCGTCCCGACATAAACCGCCTGCGCCAATCTCTGTCCTCGGCTTGGCGACATTCGGAAGCTGGCTTTGTTTGGCAGCAGGATGGTCTAAGCAATGGTGATTTTGCCGCGATCCTATCGGATGCCGGAATCCCCTGCACACGCGCTGATGTGGAAAATGGGGCGCGGAAGCCCTTCGTCCCGAAACGGGTGCCGCCTACACCTGACGTTTATAAAGCGATAAGTGCCCTAGCCGCTCGCTTCCCGGATTTAATATTCGAGCAGCTGGTCGCATTATCCGACAGCAAGATCGATTTAATTTCTGCGATCGATCGCCCTTGCCAGTTTATTGATAGAATATAACAATCGCGTGCAATTTTCTTATAAATACCTCATGTTTATCGGGTATTTACGGGGAAGTGATCGATGCGCTGCCACGAGGGTCGTGCCTTACGAAATGCACTGCGCAATTGGGTTGATATCGATGCATGGCAGGCTCCATTTGCCGTCACCCTTACCCTTCGCCAATCGATCAATGTCGAAGATGGCAGGGCGATCCGGCGGCTATGGCTCACGGACCAGCAGGCGTCGCAGAACTTCCGGCATTTCATGAACAAGCTGAACCGCCGGATATTCGGAAAGCCAGCGAGCCGCTATAGGCGAGGAGTGAGCGTGCTGCCCGTGCTCGAAGGCGGCGACGGCAAGCGCCTCCACTATCACGCTGCTATCGATTGCCCCCATTCCTCACTAGTGCAAGAATTTCCGTCGATCATCGGAAACCTGTGGCGATCGACGATGTGGGGTTACGATCAAATCGAGGTTCACCCTGACGCCGATAGGGGATGGCTGAACTACATCACGAAGCTCCGGGACAAACCGGATTTCGCTTCCGCTATTGTCAACGCCGGGATAAAAACGGGCCAGGCACCGGTTTAAAATGGGGCCAGTTGGTTTGAACAAAAAGCCCCAAGGTTGAGGCTGGGCAGCATCGGCAGCGGGGAAGCGGCTGGAGCGGAGCGGAAGCCGATTTCCCGCTGCCGATGGCCGCCCGTTCTTAGGTCATTTATCCTCCCCCTTGTCCTTCTGGCGCTTGCGGCTGCTGGCGAGACGGAAGCTGTCACCATTCATCTCGAGAATGTGGACGTGGTGTGTCAGCCGGTCGAGCAGGGCGCCGGTCAGGCGTTCGGAGCCGAACACCGATGTCCATTCATCGAAGGGCAGATTGCTGGTGATCAGCGTGCTGCCGCGTTCATAGCGCTGGCTGAGTACCTCGAACAGCAACTCGCCGCCCACGGCGGTGAATGGTACATATCCCAACTCGTCGAGGATCAGCAGCTTTACAGATGCCAGATGCTTTTGCAGGCTGCGCAAGCGACGCTCGTCGCGAGCCTCCATCAGGTCATGGACCAACGCCGCGGCCGTTGTGAAGGCCACGCTGTGCCCTTTCTGGCACGCAGCCAGTCCTAGCGCGAGGGCGGTGTGGGTCTTACCGGTGCCGCTGGGGCCCAGCGCAATGACATTACGCCGCCGCTCGATCCATTCACCGCGCGCCAGTTCCAGAACCAAGGCCTTGTTCAGTGATGGCTGGGCTGCAAAGTCGAAGGTGTCAAAGCTCTTGGTGTGCGGGAAGCGAGCCATGCGGATACGGCGCTCCACCATCCGGCGCTCGCGATCAATCCGTTCAAGTTCGCACAGGCGCAGCAGATAGCGGGGGTAATCGGCCCGATCCTGCGCGGCCTCGAAGGCGACCTTCTCATACTCGCGCACAAAGGTGGGCAGCTTGAGCGCTTTGAGATGGTTGGCCAGTAGTACAGCGGGCGGCACGCTGGTGGGTTCGGCCTCGATGGCTGGCAGCGGCATCATGGGATCACTCATGCTGCCACTCCCGTCGCTGGAGTGCCTGCCTGCGAGAGCAGGCCCATGTAGGTGCGCGGATCGGTACGCCCGACATTCGCGCGCGGCAAATGCGGGTAAAATTGCAGATCGAGGCGCGGCACACGCTGTTCGAGGCGGGCCAGCGCGATCATCTTGATCGCATCGAAGCTGATTGCCCCCATCTCCAGCGCGCGGGCCACTGCCCATTCCACCAGGGACTGCTCGAAGCGTTCGCATAGCCGCAGCACCTGGATGAACTCGCGCCGTCCCTCTTTGCCGCTGCGCGCCTCCATCAGTCGTCGGATGCGATGCATCGGTTCAGCCAGCACCCAGCCATCGAGCGGCGCTGCCTGATCAAGCGCGCGGGGTTTCTGTTCTAACAGCGCCAGATAGTGCAGCGGGTTGGCAATGAAGTCCTCCCGCTCATAGCTGCGCGGATGCACTGCGATCAGCTCCCCGCCACAGATGATCGCAACCCGATCGACATAGCCTTTGATTACGACCTCCTGGTGGGCATAGGCCGTCGGCACCGAATAATCATTGGTACGATAGCGCACCAGCGACATCGACGAGGCCCGCCCCGTCACCATATGGCAGGGATCGAACGGCACCGCCGGTAGCGGCATAAAGGCCGCCAGATCAGCCACCAGCCTGTCACCGATGCTGCGCTCATGCCCGCGCAAGATGGCCTGTCGTCGCTCCATGCATTGTTCGACAAAGCGCGCGTTCAGCGCATCAAAGCTGGGCGCCTCTGGCCTCGGCACCATGAAGTGGCGCCGGGAATAACCGACCAGCCCCTCGACCTTGCCCTTGTCGTTACCCTTGCCGGGGCGCCCGAATTTGTCTTCGAACAGGTAATGGCTCTGGAGGGTCGAGAACATCCGGCTGCGCTCGCGCTTCCCGTCGCCCAGGATCTGCGCCACTGCCAGCTTGGTGTTGTCATACAGGATCGACTGCGGGATGCCGCCGAAGAAGGCAAAGGCCGCCACGTGCCCTTCGCAAAATGCCTCAGCCACCTCGGCAGGATAGGCTTTAACGAACGGCGCATCGCTGTGCGGCAGGTCCATGCAGAAATAGTGGAACCGCACCAACTTGCCGTCGATGATCCCGTCCGCCTCACCAAAATCCACCTGCGCATGCCCCGGCTTGTGGCTCAATGGTATGAACACCTCGCGGCTGCGCAACTTGGCGCCCGCCACATAGTCGCGAACAATGGTGATGCCGCCGGTGAAGCCATGTTCATCGCGCAGACGCTCGAAAATACGCGCGGCAGTGTGTCGCTGTTTGATGTGAACCTTGCGGTCATCCACCAGGATTTGGTCAATGATGTCGGTAAATCCGGACAGCTTGCGGCTGTAGGTTTGCCCGCTCCGGCCGTGCGCTGCTGGCTCTGGAAAGCACAGCATCTTGTCGACGGTCTTGCGATTGATCCCAAAATACCGGGCGGCAGCGCGACGGCTCATCCCGTCAATCAGCACGGCGCGGCGGACCTTCTGATAAAGCTCCACTCTCTTCATCCTCCACCTCCGCCCAAAAACGGAGGTCTAGCAGGACTGGCCCCTTTTTAATCCGGTGAGACTGGCCGATCCGTGGCCCCTTTTATTCCCGGTGTTCTCAGCTATAGACTGGGTGAACGTTCGCCTGCCGTGATCGCTGGGTACAGACCCCGTCACTCCCCATGTCGTCTGCTATTAGATCGAAGGCACCGCCGTAGGCGAGCCTTGATCTATTATTATGCCTGGTAAACATCATAAAATAATTAATAAACAGAAGGTTACGCCTATGGCCCACGTAATTCTAACCAATTTCAATGCCCCATCTCACATCCGCCAGCGGTTCGATGCCGTCTGTCACGCCTCCGGCCGAACACGAACGTCCGTGCTCATCGAGATGATGGAACGGTACGTAATCGACCAGAGCAACGCTCTGGCCTGCAAGGCTCGGCAGCTCGGTGATGCCGATCGGATCATCGAGGAAAATCGGTCTTTGAGCCGTTCGAATGATGGATGGGGTGAGGCCCCCGGGTCAGCTTTGTATGGTTCTCACAGCCGGACAAAATCGATTTTTGAGCCGCTGTCGCCATTCATGGATGACGGGCCGGATCAATGGGCATGAAGCCCAGCTAAAAGCCCCAGGGTATTTCCATCCTGGCTAAATTAGCCGCTAGACGTAACCGAAATAGTGTGCGGGCCCGGCTTTGCGATCACCTTTACGTAGTAGGCTAGGTTTAGGGCCTTGTGCACCTCAAACCGGTAGCTAGGCTTCAAACCCGCCTCGTTCACGAAACTTTCGATGTTGAGGTGCCTTAGCCGCTCCGCGTTCTCGATCACGAATAAGTGAACTGCCAGCAGCTTCTCGCCGGGGCGAGCGCCATCGTACGCTCTTCTTAGCTGTTTAGCGATCTCTGCCACCCTTCCACCTCACCATTAAGTCCTTCTGCCAGCACCTTGATGCCTTGCCGGTCCTTGACCGTAAAGTCGTTCAATAATGCGCCCCCCTATCGCTCGCCTCCCTGGCCACCTGTTGCGAGTTGTCTGATCGTGGAAAGCCGACGATCCCGTCAAACGCAAACCAACATTTGCTTTTGATGAGAGGTCGAATTTGGACCGATATGTGGCCTATTATCGTGTGTCTACCGAGAAGCAGGGCCGGTCAGGCTTGGGGCTCGCTGCGCAGCAATCGGCGGTGGATCGGTTCCTACAGTCGGGTGACGAGGTGCTCGCCGCGTTCGTCGAGGTACAATCAGGGCGAGTTGATCAGCGGCAGGAGCTTTGGAAGGCTATTGCCTTCGCCAAGAAGCATAGTGCCAAACTGCTCATCGCGAAGCTGGACCGCTTCTCGCGCAAGGTCAGTTTTATCGCAGGGATTATGGAGCAGGGAATAGAATTGGTTGTGGCGGAAATGCCTCACGCGACCGACTTCCAACTGCACATATTCGCTGCCCTGGCACAGGAAGAAAGGCGGCTGATTTCCGAGCGGACTAAGAATGCTCTAGCGGAGGCAAGGAAGAGAGGCGTCATCCTGGGTCGAAATGGTAAGAAGCTTGCTGATCGAAACCGTAGAGAGGCAGATGAGCGGGCGAGGGCGCTCGCTCCACTAGTTCTGCCAATGATCGATCAAGGTATGTCTTTGGGACAGATTGCCCGCAATCTGAACGCAAGCGGCATAACAACTCCTCGCGGCAATGCCTTCAAGGCACAGCAGGTCAAAAATTTGGTGGTTCGTACGCTAAAGGAGCGAGCACTCACCTTCGCGTCGGTCCTCAGCTCTGGTCAGTGAGCTGACCTTGAATTCGCTCTGCGTCCTGATGGCCCGTGAGGCGTCGATTGGCGGACAGCTTCTAGCTCTTTTTCGATCTTATCCGCCATAGCTCCTGCTCTGTCGCGCTCACGTCTAGCCAAAGCGAGGAGTGCTTGCTGCTTCTTTTGTGCATCTTCTAGTGCGGATCGCGCAGTATTGATTTTGTCAATTTCAATCCAGGCAACTGGTATTATTATAGCGGGCATCGCCAAGAAAAAGGTGATGCCTGCCGCCGCGATAGCCCAGAAATCCCGCTTAATACCTTCTACCTTATTATCAATTCCAGAAATTTTTTCTTCAATTAGCTCAACTATTGCTCCACCGCGCCCCGTTACGGATTGATCCGTAACGAATTCTGCCATTTTCTGTTTAAGTTGATATTTTTGGCTATAGCCTTTTGCTACTGCTGTCGTGGTTGTAAAATCAATTGTGGCGAACTGACGCCCAAGCGTAAGCAGCTTTGATCGACCACTGCCATTATAAAGCATGCAGAACAGCGCACCCTTGTACCCAGGGTCTATTTGTGGACCATTTGAAAGAATAATTCCTTCAAAAAAATAACTAACCTTTAAATCAAATCGCCCAATAATAAACGGTGGGAGGTTCGCATGTTCGAGCGCGCTGACTATCGCATAAGAATATGGCGGTATTTCAAAGTGGGAATTTGAGTTGCTAAGTTCTATCATCTTCCCTTGGCAGAGAATTTCTGGCCCAATGCGAAGGTCGTAGCTTGCTGATCGGATGTTTAATTCTTCCGCTTCTGAAAGAAGGGCACCTGCTCTGACGAGGGGGGCTAGGTGTTCCTTGGTCACTACACCACCACGGGTCTTGAGCAAGTCAAGCATCGCTAGCACAGCGGCTGCAACGGTGTCGGCATCTCCTTGAAGCACGATGTCGCACTGAGCCACGACCGCATTGGCCCTTTTGAGGGATTTCTCGTCCATCAGTCGGGTGGCATCCCCCGCCACTCTGCGTGCTTGTTCAGTAGTATCGTCGATAGTGGCGAGCCCAACCGTCATCGTTTCGCAGCCGATCGTTTCGCGTACGTTCTGAAATACCTCCAAGCTCATGGGGTCGAAAACCGTCGCGCAGGTTGCGGCAGCCGCGTGATTCAGTTCGGACCAGCGCATACCATATGTGTCTGGGCCTACGGTGATTTTCCAAGCGTGAGTCGCGTCATTCCATTTGGTGACAAAATTATATTCTTTATCGTTCGCATCTCGTGGCTTCCTGGTCGTTGACGGCTTGAGCACCTGGATGCCTTGAGCCCTCAGCCTGTCCTGGAGAGTCGATTTGCCCGCCCCTCGTGGGCCCACAATCACGATCAGCATGATGCATTTCTCCGCCTAGGATGCGTAGTAATACACATGCCCGGACGTTGGAGCGATATGGAACGCCTCCGATATGACATCCTTCCCCGTTTTGAGCTAAGCGGCTTCCCTCGTGACAGGACTTCCGGCACAGCCTCCAGGCATGATCTATCTTTCGGCGCCTTATTCATCCAGCGATCCGGCCATACGCGCGCAGCGCGTGGCTTCTGCGATCCAGGCTATGACGACATTGATGGCAAAGGGCCGTGTTACCATTTGCCCGATCGTTCTGAATCACCAGGCCATCGAACAGCTGCCAGACGGTGCGGCTCAGCTTCCGGGCGCCTATTGGAAGGAGTTGGAGCTGCGGCTTGCAGATGCGTGTGATCAACTCCTGGTGCTGCGTCTTCCGGGGTGGGATAAGAGCCGTGGCGTAAAGCGCGAGATGGACCTTTTTAATGCGAGGGCAAAGCCGGTAGAATTCTTGGACCCGCTTGATGGCTCTATCATCGCTGGAGCCAATTTAACGACAGGTAGACGAAGCGAATTGTCCGGTGAGTGATATCTACGACCTTGTCATAATCGGTGGCGGCCTCGCCGGTCTTTCTGCATCCGCGCGGGCAGAAGAGCTTGGGGCCCGTGTGGCGCTCGTGGACGCAGCTATTCCCGGCACGCCGGGCGCTCTTGGAGGATTCGCACCTTTCTCGGGGGCCAAATTCTCTCTCGCTCCCGCTGGCTCTGGTCTTGCTCCTCTTGTGGGGGGGCGGGGGGCGCTGATTGAGCGGTACCGAGAATGTTGTATGGATTTTGCCGCTCTCGGCTTCCACGAGTTCGCTTTGGACGAGCGCGAACTTGCCGGTGACGAATCGGATATGGGCGACGCGCTGGCTTATCGGAGCTATCATTCGGTCCTTCTCTCTCCGAGCCGGATTGACGAGCTTTTGCTGGCGATGGGAGCCCGTTTACGGACAACAGATATCGTCCGCGACAAGGTGCAGAAGATTATCGCACCTCAGAAAATGGCGCGTGCTGCGATCCTCAGCGATGGGCGTCGAATTACCGGGCGATCTCTTGTGTTGGCGGCCGGACGGTTAGGGGCCGATCTGCTGAGGGCGGCGTCCGTGCCGGAAAAGAGAGGGAAGGGGATCGATGTAGGCGTTAGACTCGGTTTTGATAGCCTTGAGCCGTTAGCACCTTTGCGCGCGTTGGGGCCGGACGCGAAGATGATGTCGAGCGGTGTTCGGACATTCTGTCTGAACTCCCCAGGGCAGATTTTTCACTATCCGGGCCTTGGCTATGAGATTCCTGGAGGAATTGTCGCTCCGGATGGCTGGCTTGAATCAAATGTCGGCATCCTGTGTCGTCTTGATGACCGTGAGGCCGTCCTTGCGCACTTCGCTAGACGGGCTCCGCTCGAAGCGATGCCGCTCGTGCAGCAAGGGTCTGGTACCAAACTTGGTTGGACCGACGAATCGATAGATATGTTCACTCCCGAGATCGTTGCCCGGATCGATCAGTTCGTAGAGCAGCTGGCAAATGCGGGGTTTTTTGCCCCCCCAAGTCATTATGATGTCCACCTACCTTTGCTGGATTGGCACTGGCCTGTCTTTTCGCTTCCTGGTCGCCTTGAGACAGGGGTAGAGGGGGTTTTCGCGGCCGGCGATGTAAGTGGCCACGCTAGGGGGCTACTTCAAGCGGTTGTGATGGGCCGCCTAGCGGTAGAGGAGGCGTTACGCTGACGGAGCAGAAATTCCTCGACCCGCTCTACGGTCCCATAGAGGTTGACGCGGCAACGCGCGCCCTGGTGTTTTCGCCCGAATTTCAGCGTCTGCGTTATGTGCGACTCTGCAATATCAACTCGCTGTATCTAACGGGCGCTTCGGAGCCGAAGCGGTTCGAGCATTGCCTTGGTGTTTATCATTTGGCTGATGTCTGGGCGCGTGAACGTTCCCTCACGCTCCGGGAAACCTCCATCGTCCGCGCAGCAGCGCTTCTCCACGATCTCCTTACGGGGCCGTTCGGCCACTCGTTCCAGTATGTGATGGAGGATAATCCGTTTGAGCAGAGATTTGAGCATACCAACATCGCTCACGGCGTAAGCTCGCGCTTTCTAAAGCTGGTGCGTGCGAGCGCCCATTTTGGCGGAAGGCCCTTTGAAGTGGCGAGCTTGCTGGGCGAAATTAGCGCTGACGTGTTTGAAGCGGTGGAAGGCAAAGGACCCTTTGGCTCCATTATCTCCGGAACGCTTGACCTCGATAACTTGGATAACGTTGTGCGACTGGCTTTCCATATGGGCCTCTGTAATGATGAGGACCGCGCGCTCCCGTTAAAGCTCACGCCGCTTATCGAGACTCGGGAGGGGCGGCTTGCGGTTCGAGAGCATGCGAAGCCATTGCTAGAGCGCTGGTTCGATATTCGTCGCAGGCAGTACGAACTGCTCCTTCTCGACCGCGGAGAATTTTCGGCAAAAGCTATGTTAACCTTAGCCGTTGAAATGGCAGCAGAAGCCAATCTGATAGGTCCTGACGATTGGACGCTGACCGATGACGAACTCCTTGAAAAGCTGAGGGAGCGAAGCGTCGGGGACAACCAAGCCATCGGTCAAATTGTAAGACGATTACGGGTCGGTGATCTCTTCGAATGTGTAGGCGTTTGGAGGAGTGATGCCATCGATTTATATAATGCGCTGTCGGATGCGCATTCGAAGCGGGAGCTTGAGCGCTCCATCGAAGCTCAGCTCGCTGGTAAAGGGGCGCCAAAAGTTAAAGTCTGCGTCCATTACATTCTGGACGCCAGAAAGACCTGTCGCGCGCTCTCCTATTACGACTTGGCCTCTGGCAGTGAAAAAATGATTGGCCACGATAGCCGTAGTCTGTTGGTAGGGGTATTCTTGACCAACGCTCGTTCGACCGTCCTTACCGCACAAGAGCAGGTGCGCGTCTCCGCCATAGTGCGAGATGGACTGGCTACGGTCGGATTGGGAATATTGAAAAATGCTGAGGAGCCGCTTGCTGCCTCGCCTGTCGAAAGCGGTCTGTTTGTATAATGAGTGGCCTGATCCTTCGCACGCTCAATTCAATCGATTGGGATTTCGTTCTACCAAGAAAAGGCTATGTCGGTCCGCCGCATTGGTATCCTGGCACCTTCATTCCTGCGTTGAGCGATTCCCTTATTGAAGCTCTCACTCCTGAGGGCGGTGTTATTTTTGACCCATATTCGGGAATTGGCACATCTGGATGGTCTGCTATACGAACCGCTCGTTCCTGCCATATTGCTGATATCAACCCAGTTGCTATCTTGGCCGGCTACGTAACGACATCCCTTTTGGCTCTAAAACGAATTGACGCGAACCGGGCATATGCGGCGCTGGGTTCATTGAGCAAATTAGTTGATCATGGGGATGATCTTTTTGGAGCGGAGTCTCTTGGCGGCTCGGATCTCGACCACGCGGTAGAAGCAATTTCGTCGCCGAAACCGGCCGAGCTACTTCAGCAAATGCGTGTTGGTTTGCCGCAATGGGAGCCGTTGTCTCGGTGGATGGCTCGTGAAACAATGGCCGAGCTAGGCAGTTTGCTCGCAAGGCTCGATCAACTGAAAGGCGCCTATCTCCGTGTGCTCGGGATGGCAATGATATCAGCGATCGCGCGCACGGTCGGTTCACAGCATGCCAGTTGGGGACACATCGCTGACAACGTACGTCCGCGTGAGCTAAAACCGCAGAGCGTACGGATCGCGGCAATGCGATGGCTAAACAGGACACGGGCTTTCATCGATCTACCTATGCTACCATCGCGCGCCGCGTGCCCTCCGCAGACGTCCGTGCATATACGAGACTGGTCAAACTCAGGCGAAGATGGGCCAGGCACAGCTGATCTCCTGCTCACTTCCCCTCCATATGCTGATGCCATCGATTACACGCTCGCCCAGCGACTATCGCTCTATATCATGGGTCATACCGATGACGATATTCTGAGGATGGTGTCGGGTGAAATCGGCGCTCGGCGCAAGCGCTTCAAGTCGGATAGCCGAGTCCAATGGTCTGAGCAGCTTTGCAATGCGCTTGCGTCGCAAATCACTTGGCTCAAGCCGAAAAGCTCCCTTTGTCTTGTCCTCCCGCATAAGGACAGCGGGCGGAGTGCTGGCGAAGATGACCTCAAGACAACACTAGAGCAGCTGGGGTGGGATCTATTTTTCGAGCGGGACCGTTCGATCCATCAGTCTCACACTCGCCAGTCTTGGACATCCATTAAAAAAGAAACGATTCTCGCCTTTAGCCGGGGATAAATGTAGCCTGCACGTCGCAGGTGTTTCTAAGAGAGAGAAATAAGGGCGGCGGGGAATACTGCCCGCCACTCTTCATTGTTTAGTGAGCCTTTTTAAAGCGCTGTCGAATATCAACCGACAGCTTCGTCAAACGCTCATCGAATTGACCATCCATTACCATAGCCCTGATGGTACAGAAGGCATGCTCGACCTCATCGAGATCCTTGCACTGAACCGAGAACATCCCTTTCTTCAGTTCGATCTGATGCCGACCATATTTGATCGGCACGAAGTAGGTGCCGGCTTCGTCCATCCAAGCCCATGCCCCCCGAGGCTGTTTGCCCTCGATCATCTGACGGACATGGCCGAGCTGCTGATCTATCCGCTGAATGAGCTTCCGGCGACGTTTGGTTTCGGCCGTGAGCGGGGCGGGCTTGGTGGTGGCGGCAAACTTGAGTTCCATCGACATACCTCCATTGTTGATATGCCTGCGGTCCCCTCGGATCGATATTAGGTCCACAGCCGATCAGCCGAGGTTCGGAGCGTTACAGCATATCGACCAATTTTCCGTTTTCATCGACTGCCCGGATACGTTTGCCCGTGTGGGATTTCTGCGCATTCCGCATCGAGTGAACAACATGCTGGGGGCTGTTCATCATTAGCGTGGAGACGGTCCGCCAAGCGCCCGGACTGATTTCAAACTGAATGTTAATGCGAGGTGGCTCCGAAGGTTGGACAGGTGGCTCCGACATCACCTTGGGCTGTTTCTGACCTTTCGATTTGCGAACCTTCGGCCTCGCTTCTGGTTCGTCCTCCTCATCGCTCTCGCTCTCGGCGCCTGACCCGAACTCTCCCACAAGGCTCTGTTTAAACAGGGCCCACCGATCGATCTTGTCGGCATCCGGGTCATCTTCCGGCATGATCTTGAGCAGGAAATACGATGCTCCGGCATAGGCCGCCGTCCAAAAAGTAGACCACAGAAAATCCAGTCCGAAATATCGGCAGGCGGCAAAAATCACGATCGCCAGGCAAACCGTCCCGAAAATTATGTGGTTTCTGAATGAGAGCGATTTGGCCACGGCATACGACAACGCAAGGAATATCCCCCAGCAGACCAATGTATGCAGGCCAAAATGGTTGAGCGTGTAAGCGATGGTTCCCGTAATTGCGTACGGCACTACCGCCGCCGGCACGATGAGATAAAAGACCTCTGGAACTTCGCTAGATTGCGACATGCCTACCCCCCCGAATGTTAGTTGAGTTGATTTGCTGGGACTACGAATGGTGCAGGACGAGTTGCGCCCCATCATCCTCAGAGTAGAGCCATCCTCCGCTGAGCGAGCCACACCAGTCAGCCGAATTATCCCGTAGCCACTGTTCAAACTCGCCGGGCTGCGCCTCATCTTTCGCCATCAACGGGAATGTAGTGGCAGCCGTCACGGTCAGCGCATTCCTCCACAAGCCTAGCTGGAGGACCGAGTTTAGTCGGGTGCAGGGGACTATGAAGTCGGTACAGTCGACCAAAAATTCAGTTGGAAGGCTATCCGCCTGAGACCACGTCCAAGAAAGGCTCATTGCCGGCAAGAGAAGGTCGCAAGCTTCTTTGAATCGCTGCATTCCGATCAGGCGTTTGCACCGGTCGAGCAATTCCGAGGTTTCGAGATCCTCGTCGCTTGGCCAAACGACACCCCGCTTGATCGCAAAGCTTAAGGTCAGCTCTCGCGCCATCGCCTTACCGTCGCCACGAGAAGAACGGGATCTCAAGCATCATGAACAGGCTGACGACCCCCATCCAGGCGAACCAAGGCGCTCCGATCGCGATCATTGTTAGTCCGAGAGGCCACCACCAGAGGCGCACGCCGCGTAGCCACACCATCAACGGGGATGGCGGACTTGCAGGTCGAATCTGACGTGGCCCTGTTCGAGCTAGAGCGGCCTTGGCTGACACGTAGGTGAACTTCGATCCGGCGGACTTCTTCGATGCCCTTGGTCGCTTTGCTTGCTTTACCTTTTTGGTGGGGTTGATCGTGCGGACCGTTCTTTTCGTCCCGAGCGTCGGGTGGTGCTCGGTGATGTAGACCCTGGTTTTACCGCTGCTCGGGATCGATTCCGTGATCCGAGTGCTTCCAGATTTATAGCTGGTGGAACGCGTGGTTTTCCCGGTGTTGCTAGTCGTCTTGGTGGTCCTCTGACCTGCACTACCGGATTTCCATGATCGGCGCTTCGACCAATTAGCCATTTGACCCCCGAACGCGGCAATTTGATCTGGAAGACCAAGCCGTAATGGCAGTTTCCATAACCCAATATGGGATATTCCAAAAGGGGTTTTAGCCCTGTCGGGGACCATGCCCCGATCCGTCTTCACCGAGCCTTATGCAGCTCTCATCCAAGCGCTTATTGACGCTCGTGGTCAGGCCCGGCTGCGTCAGGAGGACGTGGCTAGTCGGCTCAGAAAGCCTCAGTCTTTTGTTTCGAAGGTGGAGCGGGGTGAAAGGCGGCTCGATCTTGTCGAGTTTATCGTTTTCGCTCGGGCTTTGGATGCCGATCCTGTGGCAATCCTTGTGAAACTTCAGAGCGAGGTTCCCGCAGGCTTCATCATTTGATCGGTCGAGGCGCTAATCCTTGAAGAATTTCGTTAAGGTAGCTCGGGGCGCAGGCGCTTCGTACGGTTTTATAGTCAGCACCTCTTGATCGGCCCGACGAGCTTCCAGCTCAGCCTCGTTGCCCCACTTTAAAAACTTTCCGCAACGACCGCATTCCACACGATATCGATGAGGGTAATCGGGGGCACACTCAATCCATTTGGTCGATTTCGGCTTGCAGTGGCAATTGCGCTGTGCCGTTTTCATGTTGGCCTCGTCACGAGATTAGCTGACCCCGAGCGATCGATTTGCTTCCACAAATGCATTGCCCTTCTTGTTGGCGGGAATCGCTCCGCTTCCGGCCGACTGCGGTGGGATCGGGATCTCTGCTATTAAATCCCTCGTAGCGACGAGCAAAGCGGCCCCAGTCGTCTGACGATTCGATCACGAAGCCCCTGTTACCGCAGGCGTTGCAGATTGCTTCATAGCGATCGTGCTCCCATCCCATTAGCCAGTAATCGCCTGCAGGGCCTCTGCCTGCAACAAAATTTGGCCACAGGGGAGTAGCGCCTAGCTCAATATTTTAATTGGCTACAACAGCAGCATAAATTCCACGCCGGACTTGTTGTGGCCGCCCGATAGTGAGTTGTTACCTGTCGGAAACTTTATGGACGTTCGAAAATGGTCGCCCTGCTTCGACCCATGCGCGCAGCTCCGGCACCGAAAAAGGTAGAATTTTCCTAGGTCGGCGGTGCGCTTTCCGGTGACAGATCGGGCACAATATCTCCAAATGGCTCGCAACGGTCGTGCGTACACCCATTGCAAGCGGCGTGGGATGGTGCGCGTCGAATAGCGATTTGTCGTCATTGGAAAACTCGCACGCTTCACAGCGGTAAGTTCCATATTTGGCATGGTTCAACCGCTTAGCTTCCTCCCGGAGGGCAGGATCACGCTCGGCAACCAGCTGCAACTTCCAAAGCTGTTCACCCTCCTCCGCAGACATGTTTCGCGGAGGACGATTGTGGTACGTGTATAACAACTGGGGTTCGCCAGCGTCGTAAAGATTATTGGGGAGCGGCAGATCGACCCTATCCAATGGCCAACCCCGAAGCGCTTGCCAGAGGTCATCGATGGCCGCAGGACGGATCGTGCCGTCCATCATCCCGGAAAACATGCCCAGATCGGCAAACCCGAGATCGCGCACCAGGTGCGGGAACCCTCGGAAGCGATAGACTTCATGCGCAAGAACGGCGACTGGCCACTGCTTCAATTCGCCCGCTAGGGCCTCTCCCAATATGACCTTCGTTGGTCCGTAGACCGTTCCCACCCGGATCAAATTAACAGCACTGCCATGAACGTTGCTCTGCGCATTTGCCCCAGCACCCACCGCAATCACGTAGGGGCGCTTTACGGCACGGTCAGCGATGCTCGCAGCGACAGAGAAAAATTGCGTGGGGTTAGTAGGTGAACCGCGACCGCCACAGCAGATAGCCAGCTCCGTAATTTCGCTCCAGACTGCTGTGATGCCCATGAGGTCACCTGCTTTGACGCCCAGGCGATCCATCGTTTCGACATCGTCTCCCGCGACAACTCCAGCGAGGTCCCGCAGCGGGGCAGGCGTCGTTGGCACATCGTATGATCTGATTAATCTGCTGATTAGAGCTTCGTTCGTAGGGCCAACATTTTGGGCAGGCTTGTAGCCGTCGATCCATTTCCTGCCCATCCTGTCTAGCACGGCGGAGATGTTGGCCATGCGGAAGTCGACTGACCCCTCCGACCGACCGGCCAATGGCCCGGCGACCAATTCTCGGCGCACCGCTGACTTGTTGACGGCGCGAGCTGCCTGTTCGGCGGCTAACATCTCCATGTAAGCGCCCACCGCCGCCGTTATTTCGTCTTCGCTCCAGACCTCCGATGCCATTTACCCTCCCGCTGCATTGGCATCTAACCGGTCCATGAGGAGGGCCGCAATGGTGTAGGAAGCGGAATGGCCGCTGCTTCGCCTAGCTGGATAGCCGCTGAGAGATCCCACAGGCTGTATGGTTAAGTTTAAGTCATCTTGCGAACCCGTAACAGTCTGTTAGTCTTTGACTCCACTGAGTTCCACGCGGAGGTAGCGAATGTCTGACGATCAAGGCAGCCATAACGACGAGACCATCGGCCTTGCGTTCGCAGCCATGGCAACCGCCGATTTTGCTAGGGCGAATATCGCGCGTTATCTCGCCCTCCACGGCTCCGATGCCGAGGCCAGTCACTACAAGATGAAGATCGCGTCCACCGCGGCGCACTACAATATGAAGATCACGGCATCGCCCGCTCATTATAACATGCGGATTGCTCAGGACGCCGGCACCGGGATTGATGCGATCGTCGATCAGAGTGTCGAGCTTGCCGCGAAGACGCTGCAAGGGTTCCTCGATTCCCGCAAAGGCTAGCAACTAGTGGCTCCGGTCGATTCCCGCCGCGAGTTCAGCCTCAGCTTTCTGCAGCGCGACCGAGTGAATGCATCGCTCCACGCGCTGTCCGACTTTGCTGTGCTGACGGGCGACGAACGCCCCATCCCCTCGCGCTGGTGGAACGCTTTGCGCGCTGTGCAGCACCAGGAGCTTCCTCCCCGCACCTCGGATGAGACGGCGCTGATCTGGTACGATGGCCCGGGTCACCCCTACGAACGCGCATTGTCGTCGTTGATGGGCGGCGTCGATGCGAGTGTACATGGCAGAGTGATCGATCCCGTCGCTCGAGCGGCCATCGAAGCAGGCGCGGTCGCCGCCTTTCGCCGTTTTGAGTTCGTGTTTCCGCAGACCTTTCGCTGCTTCCACGACTTCATCGCAGCAGTGATCCTAGCCCGCCGTGACGATTATTCGGGCGGAACGGTCTCCAATCGAATTGGCCTCATCTGGCTCGGACCGGAGCTGCACTGGACGGATCTGGACTGGCTGGAGAACCTCGTCCACGAATTCGTGCATAATGCACTGTTCTTGGAAGATCTGGTTCATCACGTGCTGATCGGCGGCGGCGACACACTAGAGCAGCCCGAAGCGCTCACGCTCAGCGCAATCCGTCAGGTCAAGCGCGGTTACGACAAAGCCTATCATTCGGCCTTCGTGTCGTTCACCGTAATTGAAATGTACCATGCGGTCGGTCGAAGCGATCTGGCGGAGCCGTACATTGCGCCCCTCCTACTGTCCTGCGAAGAACTGGTTAACAACAGGCGCTTTGCCACGCAGCATGGACACCTTCTTCTGGAGGAGCTCGTGGCCGGAGCATTGAGTCTCCCAAGGAACGTGCACAACGCAGAAGCGGCTTGAGCTCTCGCTCGGGAGAAAAGTTGCGCGTAGATGAGCATAAGTGCGCCGGCAAGTGGCGGCGTCGCAGCGCTCGCGGAAGGGGGGAGTCAGTGATGGCTAAGATGGTTGTTTGCGCTGCTTTGGCGGCGGCGGGGATTGCTATTCCTGTAGGTCCTGTCCGTGCTCAACAGATCGGGACGGAAGCACCCAACAGCGAATGGGAACTCGGCGTCGAAGTCGATGCCGGCCCCGTGCTCGGTAAAAACCTGCCGCTAAACAACGAGAGCAAGGGAACGGATTACAGCGAATATGCCGTTATCTCCTCGCTGAAGAAGAAGAGAGCCGTCGGCAATCTCTCGGTCAAAGCCACCGGGGGATTGGTATTCAACTCCGATGTGTTCGGGCCGGACGACGAAACTTACTATTACGGAGAGCTGACGCTGGGCGGCGATCCCTATTCGCTTCGCGACCTTCGCTTCGACAAGGACGACGCGGATGCTGTCGAAGATCAGATCACGCCAACGCTGTCGGTCAAGCATTCCGAAGTGTATTCGGGGTTCCTTCACAGTTATGCACGCCGCGAAACGACATTGACCGGTGGCGTCACTTTCAAGGACGTCCGGACGATCGTCTGCCCTCTTGGCAAGCCAGGCCGGGTGGGCGATCAGGTCTGTAGCAATGATCCCGGATTCTCATACAAGCTGGCGCTCCAGGTCACGAAACTCTGGTCGGATGATCCGGGGGAAAGGCGATGGGCTCCGAAGGCGAAGCTTGCCTTGGCTGGACCTGTGGTCAAGGACAGCTTCCTCATCTTCGGTCGCGCTGAATATGAATATCGCTTCTACGAAGCTGGCGTGCCCGGCATTAGCCGCAGTCGCCGCGACCACCGCGTCATGTTTGCCGCCGGACTTGATTTTGCTCCCCTGTTCGGGCGCTATACCGACCTGGTCGACACGGCCGAACTTGGCGTCATGTACCTCGGCAGACGGTCTACAGACGACACCCAGGACTTTGATCGGGCCTATTTCTCACCGTCTCTGGTGCTCATCAAAGCCTTTTAGAAGTCGCGGCCTGAAACTCAGAGAATTTCCTCGAAACGTTCTTATGATGCCGGGTGAGGGACGTCCGCTAATCAGGCTCATGTGGCGGCGTTGGACACAAGCTTCCGCTCAACAGCGGGTTGTGGAATGAGCAGGATGGCTGCACTTGGCGCTAGGGCGACGTGCGCTCTGTATGCAGAGTCGGCTATCCGTTCTCGCTCAACCAAAAGCCGATCTTCCGCTTTCAACGGATAGCCGACGCCTCTAGCGAGTTAGACGGAGGGCGGCCTTCGGACCAGATCTGTTGAATTTGTAACGGTCGATTAGGGGTGCATAACTGACGGTCTGTCAGGAAAGTCGGTGAGGGCTAATCCGCATCACTCGCGTCCCCAAAAGCGCAACCAGTGAGAACTACCCACCGACTCCATCCAACGGATATTCTGTTCAACAGAT